>NZ_DASPSP010000186.1:0-28477 GCF_035623875.1 Mycobacterium sp.
GCCCCTGGCTGCCGTAGCCGATGACGCCGACCTTACGGCCCTGGATGATCGACAGATCCGCATCGTCGTCGTAGAACATCTCCATTGCCTCTGATGCCACGTGAATGTCTCCTTTATTCCTTGGCTCTCGAATTCGACTGATTATTTGGCCGTGCCAATGCCGCGTGGCCCGCGGGACAGTGATACCAGGCCGGACTGAACGATTTCGCGGACACCGAAGGGCTCCAGCACCCGCAGCAGCGCGTCCAACTTGCCGTGATCGCCGGTGGCTTCGATGGTCAACGACTCCGGCGATACGTCAATCACCTTGGCGCGGAATAAGTTAACTGCTTCGATGACTTGACTACGGGTGCCGGCGTCGGCCCGCACCTTGATCAGCGCCAACTCCCGGGCCACCGAATTGTGGTCATCCTGCTCGATGATCTTGATGACGTTGATGAGTTTGTTGAGCTGTTTGGTGATCTGCTCGAGCGGTGTCTCCTCGGCCGAGACGACGATCGTCATCCGGGACATGTCTTTCTGCTCGGTGGCGCCCACAGCGAGCGATTCGATGTTGAACCCGCGCCGCGAGAACAGCGCAGCGATGCGGGCGAGCACGCCGGGCTTGTCTTCGACCAGCACCGACAACGTATGCGTCTTCGGCGATCCGGTCATCAGGCGTGGCCTTCGGATTCGTCGTCGAAAAGCGGGCGGATGCCGCGGGCGGCCTGGATCTCGTCGTTGCTGGTTCCGGCCGCGACCATCGGCCAGACCTGCGCGTCGGCGCCGACGACGAAGTCGATCACCACCGGCCGGTCGTTGATCGCCCGGGCCTGGTTGATCACGTCGACGACGTCTTCTGCACGCTCACAACGCAATCCGACACAGCCCAGCGCCTCGGCCAACTTGACGAAGTCCGGGATGCGGTGCGAGTGGGTGGCCAGATCGGTCTGCGAATACCGCTCCTGATAAAACAGCGACTGCCATTGCCGCACCATGCCCAGGTTGCCGTTGTTGATCAACGCCACCTTGATCGGCGCGCCCTCGATCGCGCAGGTGGCCAGTTCCTGGTTGGTCATCTGAAAGCAGCCATCGCCGTCGATTGCCCACACCTCGGCATCCGGACGAGCGATCTTGGCACCCATGGCCGCCGGGATGGCGAAACCCATGGTGCCCAGCCCGCCGGAATTCAGCCAGGTACGTGGCTTTTCATACGTGATGAACTGCGCCGCCCACATCTGGTGCTGGCCGACGCCGGCGACGTACACCGCGTCCGGGCCGGCGATCTCGCCCAGCTTCTCGATGACATACTCAGGGCTCAGGCTGCCGTCGCTTTGCGGTCCATAGCTCACCGGGTAGGTGGCCCGCACCTCGTCGAGATACTCCCACCATGCGGCGGTGTCGATATTGCCCGGCGCCCCGTCGCGGCGAAGCGCCTCGATCAGATCGGTGATGACAGCTTTGACGTCGCCAACGATCGGCACGTCGGCATGGCGGTTCTTGCCGATCTCGGCGGGGTCGATGTCGGCGTGGATGACCTTGGCCTCGGGGGCGAACGAGTCGAGCTTCCCGGTCACCCGATCGTCGAAACGAGTGCCCAGCGCGATCAGCAAATCGCTGCGCTGCAGCCCGGCCACCGCCGCCACCGTGCCGTGCATGCCCGGCATGCCCAGGTGCTGCCGGTGGCTGTCCGGGAACGCCCCTCGCGCCATCAACGTGGTTACCACCGGAATGCCGGTCAGCTCGGCCAACTCGCGCAGCTGCTCGGTGGCCTCGCCCCGGATGACGCCGCCACCGACGTACAGGACGGGTTTGCGCGCGGCGCCGATCAGTTTGGCGGCCTCGTGGACCTGACGGTTGTGCGGTTTGGTGTTCGGTTTGTAGCCGGGCAGGTCCATGTGCGGCGGCCAGCTGAATGTGCACTGGCCTTGCAGTACGTCTTTGGGGATGTCGACGAGCACCGCCCCGGGCCGGCCAGTGGACGCGATGTGGAAGGCCTCGGCCAGCACCCGCGGGATCTCGTCACCGTTGCGGACCAGGAAGTTGTGTTTGGTGATCGGCATGGTGATACCCGAGATGTCGGCTTCCTGGAAGGCGTCGGTCCCGATCAGCGAACGTCCGACCTGTCCGGTGATGGCAACCACCGGTATGGAGTCCATCTGCGCGTCGGCCAGCGGAGTCACCAGATTGGTGGCACCGGGACCCGAGGTGGCCATGCAGACGCCGACTCTACCGGTCGCGTGCGCGTAGCCGCTGGCAGCGTGGCCCGCGCCCTGCTCATGGCGAACCAGCACGTGGCGCAGCTTTTTCGAGTCGAACAGCGGGTCGTAGACCGGTAGGACGGCGCCGCCGGGAATTCCGAAGATGACGTCGACGTCGAGCTCTTCCAACGACCTGATTACCGACTGAGCGCCGGTGAGTTCTTGCGGGGCAACGTGTTTAGGTTGCGGTGTAGGCGTCTTCGCCTTGGCATGAGTGCCGTTGAGGGGTTGCGACTGCTGCGGCGGTCGCGTGGTGGGAGCGCTCACTGGTTCCTCTTAGGTCTTCAGGTTGACGTCGGATCGGTGACAACAAAAAACCCCCGCCAGCTCAGCGGCTGCACGAGGGTTGCGCGTTGGTGCTCGAAAGCTATCCCGGCGTGGGCTAGTCAGCCACCAACGCGCCGACCAATTACTACGAGCATTTCACGGCTGTCCATAACGCTCGACGGTAGCCTCTGCACAGGTCAGGCGTCAAATCCCGCTTCGCAGGTCTCCCCTCGTCGAGATTGCACACACGGTCGTGATGTCCGAGGCGCAGCCCTCAGTGCAATCTCGCGGGATGACATGATGCCTGTGTGGCCCAAGATTCGCCGGCTACTCCGCCGGTGGTGATCAACATTTCACCGATGGCCCACTTCGCGGTGGGTTTCTTCGCTCTCGGGCTTCTTATCCCGGTCTTCACCTGGCCGGCGACCGCGCCGCTGCTGATCATCCCGGTGGTCTTGTCGGCGTTGATCATTCGGCTTCGCACGCAGGCCGACCGAAACGGTGTGACCGTGCGTACGCTGCTCGGCAGCCAGGCGGTGCGTTGGGAAGACATCGACGGGCTGCGGTTCAACAGAAGCTCATGGGCGCGTGCCCAGCTCAAAAACGGCGGTAAGTTGCGGTTGCCCGCGGTCACCTTTGCAACCTTGCCGCTGCTGACCGAGGCCAGCGGCGGCCGAGTGCCCAATCCTTACAGCTGATCCGGGTCAGCGCCGATCAGTTCACCGGGTTGGCGCCATTGAGCAGCACCCAGAGGGCGACGCCGGCGCCGATACCCACCACCAGTGCCACAAACGACCCGATAAACGGCCGCTGGGCCCAGCCGCGACCTGCGTCAAAGCCGTAACGCCCGGGCCCGACCAGGATGACGGCGACGGCCATGACGATCAGGGTGATCTCGTATTCGTGTCCGTTCGGCAGGAAAAACGGAAAGGACCTGCCATTGTGCTGCGCCGACATCCCCGCGAGCAGGCTGTTGGTCAGGTAGGCCAGCGCGCCCGCAGCGGCCAGCGGGGTGAATAGCCCCAGCACCAGCAGTATCCCAGCGGCGATCTCGCCACCGGCGGCACAGTAGGTGAGGATGTCCGCGTGCTGGTAGCCGGCGTCGGATAGTGAGTTTTCGAACCCGTTCAGTCCCTGCCCACCCCACCAGCCGAACAGTTTCTGAAGCCCATGCGCGACGAGCACCGCGCCCAGGCCGACCCGCAGTATCAGCAGACCGAGATGCTGCGTGCCGCGACGGGCGGCGGCGCGTATCCGCTCGTCGTCGGCGTGGTGCTCATGCTCGTCGATCGCCTCGGGGCCGAACGCCGAGTGCCCGCCGTTGGATTGGGGCTGGTAGGGCAACGGCTCTGGCGGATTGATCAGCCCGTATCCCGTGCTGGCCGGGCGGGCATCGCTGGAGTCGCTGGAGTCATAGTGAGGGATCAAGGTCGTCTCGAAATCGCCTGCATATGTGGCTGACGGCAGGTCGTCCTCCGGGTCGACCAGGCTTGCTGAGGCCGGCCGCACGGGAGTTGGCGCCGCGGAATCGTCCGGCCGCTGCCAACGTGAGTCATTCGGCTGACTGGTCACTCGTGTCAGGGTAAGGGCAATTCGGCCCGAATTGGGGATTTGAGCGGCGCTTTCGCTGTTCCGATTAGCGTGTCACCGCGCGCGGCTCTGTGTTTGCGGGCAAATCCGGAAAGGACGCGCGCGACCCCGTCGCGGGCACCAGCTCCGAGATATCCGTAATCTGGCTGCTATGCAGTCGTGGCGGTCGGCGCGGCGCGGGCTCGCCGCGCTGTGTTCAACGCTGCTGGTTTTGGCCGGTTGCGCGCAGTTCAACGACACCGCGTCGCAGCCGTTCACCACCGAGCCCGAACGTCATCCACCGGCGAGTTCCACGCCTCCCCCGCCGCCACCCCTACCCGACAAGCCATTTCCCAAGCAGTGCCCGGCGCCAGGGGTGATGCAGGGCTGCCTGGAAAGCACCAGCGGCCTGCTCATGCAGCCCGACAGCAAGTCGGCACTGGTCGCCGAGCGGACCACCGGCGCGGTCAAAGAGGTGTCCGTCAGCGCCGAGCCGAAGGTGAAGACCGTTATCCCGGTCGACCCGGCCGGTGACGGCGGGTTGATGGACATCGTGCTCTCACCGACCTACTCGCAGGACCGGCTGATGTACGCCTACATCAGCACGCCCACCGACAACCGGGTTATCCGCGTCGCCGACGGCGATGTCCCGAAGGACATCTTGACCGGGATTCCGAAGGGTGCCACCGGGAACACCGGCGCGCTGCTCTTCACCAGCCCCACCACGCTGGTAGTGCTCACTGGCGATGCGGGCAACCCGGCGATGGCCAACGATCCGGCGTCGTTGGCCGGCAAAGTCATCCGCATCGAGCAGCCGACCACGCTCAACCAAGCACCACCGACCACGGCGCTCAGCGGTATCGGCGCTGGCGGTGGCCTGTGCACCGACCCCGTCGACGGCTCGCTCTATGTCCTCGACCGCGCGCCCACGGCCGACCGGTTGCAGCGCATCACCAAGGACTCGAAGGTGTCCACGGTGTGGACTTGGCCGGACCGGCCGGGTGTGGCCGGCTGCGCGGCGTTGGACGGCACTGTGCTGGTCAATTTGATCAACACCAAGCAGACGGTGGCCGTCCACCTCGCGCAAGGGACCGGCGCGGTCACCGGCCCGCCCGACGTCGTCCGTAAGGACACCCACGGCCACGCCTGGGCGCTGCGCATGTCGCCGGACGGGAACGTGTGGGGGGCGACGGTCAACAAGACCGACGGCGACGCCGCGAAACTCGACGACGTGGTGTTCCCGCTGTTCCCGCAGGGCGGCGGTTTCCCGCGGGCCAACGAGGACAAGACCTAACGCACTCAGGCCTCGTGACCCGGTTCGAGGTCGGCGACGTCGGGGAAGCTCACCAGGTCGTCGGAGCGTTCCGCAGCATCTCCGGTGACGGGCTCCAACAGGTAACCGATACGGTCGCCGAGGTCGATCCGCTTGAGCGTTTTGCCCACGAACCAGGCCACCGCGTCATCGAGAATCGGCATGTCCTCCGGACCGGTATGCCAGGAGCAATGATCGAATTTGTTGACCTGGTCCCGGTTTCGCCGCCGAAAGGTGGGCCAATCCAATGTGACGGCGCGACAACACATGCACCGCCAGGTGCTCCGATCGCGCTGCCACCCGGCAGGTGTGGTTTTTCCTGGACGGCCCGGCCAGAAGCCGTCCCGACCAGCCGGTCGAAAGGTTCATCGGCCACGTCGCCATCATGACCCAACGTCGCCGATGAGTCAGGCTCAAGCGCGATTACGTTGCTTCGGAGCCGCTTTCGCCGTCCGTGAACAGAAACTGGTCAATCAGCGTGCTCACCAATGCGGGGTCTTCCAGACCGGCAAGATGAGCCACCTTGTCGAGCACACGAATCGACGAGTTCGGGATGGCGTCGGCCATCGCGATCGCGTCCCGCGGCGGGAATGTTGCGTCTTCAGCGCCTGCGACAACGAGCACCGGTGTGCGGATGCCGGCCAACAATGCTCGCTGGTCGGGTCGGGCCGGAACCACGCTCTTCACCGCCCAGGAGACCGACGCCAAGTTGATCGATTTCATAGCTGAACGAACTTGTGCCACAACGTCGGAACGCTCCCGAAAGGTTGTCGGCCCCAGGAACGCCTTGAGCACGGATCGGGTCAGCACCGGTCCTATCTCCCCGTGCCACTGCGCGAGCCGAAGCAACAGCGCGTATTCAACCTTCTGGCGGACGCTGGCCCGGCCGGCGGTGCAGTTCATCAACACCGCTCGGCCGATCCGATCGGGGTAGGTCGCAGCGAACGTCGCGCCGATCATGCCTCCCCACGAGTTGCCGACGAAGTGAGTTCGTTCAACGCCGAGGCCGTCGAGGATGTCGGCAATACAGCGAGCGCAGTCGCCGAAGCTGAACATGCCTGTCAAGGGCTGGCTTCCGCCGTGGCCCGGCGGGTCGACCAGGATCACCTGCGAGCGCGTGACGAGATCACCGGTGACCCCGTGCCACATGTCGCCGGTCATCAACAAACTTGGCCAGAACATGATCGGCGCACCAGTTCCCCCAACCTGCAACCGAACCGTTCCGAGCACGGTGTCCACCGTCTGCTCGCGAAGCTGATCGCCGATACCGGTCATCGCCGCAACGATACGGTCATCGGTCGGCAAGCTCGCGGGGTATCACGAACACGTCGACAAGAGCACCGTTGCGCCATACCGTCATCTCGATCCGGCGCGCGATGGCGTCCTCCACCATCAGCTGCTGAATCGCGGTAGCGGTGACGACGTCCTTGCCGTCGACGCTGACTACGATGTCGCCACGCCGCAGACCGGCTTGGGCGGCCGGGCTGCCGGCGACCACGCTGGCGATCTGCAGGCCGTGGGTGGTGCCAAGTTTCGCGGCAGCGGCCGGCGGCACCGGAATGTGCGCACCGGCGATGCCCAGCCATGCGCGCCGCACACGGCCGGTATGCATCAGCGCCGCGATGATCTTGTGGGTGGATGCGTTGATGGGTACCGCCAGCCCGAGGCCGACGCCCGCGACCGCGGTGTTGACCCCAACCATCCGTCCGCGCCCGTCGGCCAACACGCCGCCGCTGTTTCCAGGATTGAGCGCCGCATCGGTCTGAATCACTTCGTCGACAACGCGGCCCGATTTGGTGGGCAGCGAGCGTCCGAGTCCCGAGACGATCCCGGCCGTCACGCTGCCGGCCAGGCCCAGCGGATTGCCGATCGCCACGACGAGTTGCCCGACTTGCAGATCCTCGGCGCGGCCCATTGTTACCGGCGCAGGCACGGCACCGCGGGCCTTGAGCACGGCCAAGTCGGAAAGCTCGTCGCGACCGGCGATATCCGCGGCCACCGTGGTGCCGTCGGCAAACGTCGCTTCTGCGGAACGACTTGCGGCGACGACGTGAGCGCTGGTCAACAAATAGCCGTCGGCGGTGATGACGCTTGCGCTGCCGCCCCCATTGCCGCGTCGGCTGCGCACCGAAATGCTGGCCACACTGGGCAGCACCGTTTGCGCGACCGCGGTGACCACGGCCGAGTAGGCATCCAAGGCGTCAGCGTCCGGGCGATCGTCGGGCATAACCGCCTCAGCGCGGTCGCCGGCTGGGTTATGCCCCTGTTCGCCGTCGGCTTAGACGCGCGCCAGCCGCTGATTGGTCACCGCGAGTTGCCGGGTGGTGGCGTCGGCCAGCACCCGGATCTGCTCGGGCTGCAGCCGCCCGCACAACCGGCCCCAGTGGATCGCGACCTCGTCACCGACCGCCACGTCGGGTACCGCGCTGTAGCCGTCGGCCCAGACGTCGAGCCGTCGCGCCGAGGGTTCGGAGAGCGCCAGCCCATGATCGTCCAAGACCAGCTGTCGGCAGGACACCTCGACGTCGTCGCCGGCGCGGGAGAGCACTGTGCCCCAAGTGATTCGGCAGTTGTCCAGGACACCCATCGGATGCTCGTCGAGGCTCCCCCCTTTTAGGCCCAGCAGCCGCGACCACGGGTATATCCCGAACACGTGGAAGCAGTGATTGGCGGCGGCCTCGGGCACTAGATCGGAGTCCAGATGCGCCCAGTAGCGCCCCGCCTGTGGGCCGATGATCGCGAGCAACGCGTCGACGAACTCGCCCGGGTCCAGGTCGGCGCCGATACCGCCGCCCAGCCAGTAGGACTCCACCAGCCGGTAGTCCAGCGGGTCGGCGATGCCCGTCATCGTCGAGAGCACCTGAAGATAGGGCCAGGCGCCGGAGAATCTCGTCGCGGCCGTCCGGACGTCGTCCACCGACCCGTCTCGCAGGGTCGCCCCCAGCGGTGGACCGCAGTAGCCAAGCGCGTTGGGCGCATAGGCGTAGCGGGCGAACATCTCGGTTCCCCGGATGTCGGGCTTGTCAGAGGTCGGCACCGACAACGGTCAGGCCCGCCCGGACTCAACCAGCTTGAGGGCGTCTTTATGCATCCGGCCGAAGTTATAGTAGGCCGCGCAGGCACCCTCCGGCGACACCATGCACGTTCCGATCGGAGTCTCGGGGGTACATGCAGTGCCGAAAACCTTGCATTCCCAAGGCTTTAGCACGCCCTTGAGCACCTCGCCGCATTGGCAAGCCTTCGGGTCGGCGACCCGCACACCGGGCATCGAATAGCGCAGCTCGGCGTCGAAATCCGCAAAGTCATCGCTTAACCGCAGCGCGCTTTGCGAGATGAACCCAAGCCCCCGCCATTCGAAGTGCGGGCGCAGCGCAAACACCTTGCCCATCAACGCCAAAGCCGCCGGGTTGCCATGTTCGGGCACCACCCGCGAGTACTGGTTTTCCACCTCGCACCGGCCTTCGCGGATCTGGGTCAGCAGCATCGCGACGGAAGCCAGGATGTCCAACGGCTCGAAACCGGAGACCACCAAAGGCTTTCCGTACACTTCCGGCACGAATCGGTACGGCCGGTTCCCGACGACTGTGGACACGTGCCCGGGTCCGATGAAGCCGGACAACCGCAGGTCCGGTGAGTCCAGGATGGCCTTGATCGGCGGGACGATCGTGACATGGTTGCAGAACACGCTGAAATTGGTTAGGCCCAGATCGCGGGCTCGCACCAGGGTCACTGCGGTGGACGGGACGGTGGTCTCGAATCCGATGGCGAAGAACACCACCTGTTTGTCCGGGTTGTCGGTGGCGATCTTGAGCGCGTCCAGCGGCGAGTAGACGAAACGCACGTCGGCCCCGCGTGCTTTGGCGTCCAGGAGGCTGCCGGCCGACCCGGGCACCCGCATCATGTCGCCGAAACAGGTGAAGATCACGTCGGGTTGTCCGGCCAGCCACATCGCGTCGTCGATGCGGCCCATCGGGATCACGCAGACCGGACAACCGGGACCGTGCACGAGTTCGACGTTCTCCGGCAGCAGGTGCTCGATGCCGTGGCGGTAGATGGTGTGGGTGTGGCCACCGCACACCTCCATGAACTTGAAATGATCGGCGCCATCGCCGGTACCGGCCAGGTGCTCGATCGCCACCAGCAGTTTGCGAGCCGCCGCCGGGTCACGGAATTCGTCAACGAATTTCATGGTGTTTCCTTCCCGGTCAGACGATCGCTGAGGAGTCGAAGGCTGCTATTTCGGTGGTGTAGGCGTCGCCGAGCTTCTGGACGGCCGCCAACGTGAGCAACGCTTCGGTTTCGTCGATCTTGGCCATCGCGAAGCCGACGTGCACCAGCACCCAGTCGTCGGGTTCGGGCATCTCGTCTTCCAGCAGCCGCACAGAGATGGTGCGCTGCACACCGCTGACGTCAACCTTTGCCAAATAGTTTTCGGCGTCGGTGATCTCGACGATCCGCCCCGGGATTCCCAGACACATTTGCGCTGCGCTCCTTTCTCAACAGATCCTCGGCAGCGGGTCGCCGACAAGCATGTCGACGATCCGGGTACCGCCGAACCCGGTCCGCAAAACGACAGTCTCCGCAGGTTCGGCGACGATTTCCCCAACTTCCGCCGCCTCGGCACCCAGCGGATGCGAGCGCAACGCCGCCAGCCCCGCCTCGGCCTCCTCCGGCGCGACGACGGCGATGAACTTGCCTTCGTTGGCGACGTAGAGCGGGTCGATGCCGAGCAGTTCGCATGCCCCGCTCACCATCGGGCGCACCGGAAGGCGCTCCTCCTCGAGGAGTACCGCGAGGCCGCAAGCCTGGGCCAGTTCGTTGCAGACGGTACCCACGCCGCCGCGTGTCGCGTCGCGCAGCCAACGCGTGGACGGCGCGGCCGCCAACAGCGTCTCCACCAGCGGGCTCACTGCGGCCGTGTCGGAGTGAATATCCGCCTCGATGGCCAGATCGCCGCGAGCCAACATCACCGCCATCCCGTGATCGCCCATCGACCCCGACAACAGCACCTTGTCGCCGGTGCGCACCGATGCCGGCGACAGCTGGCGCCCCGCGGGAATGACACCAACGCCAGTGGTCGTGATGAACAGACCGTCGGCGGCGCCGTTGGGGACGACTTTGGTGTCACCGGTGACGATCTGCACACCGCAGGCCGCGGCCGCCGCCGCCATGTCGGCGACGATCTCCTTCAACTCGGCGATCGAGAAGCCTTCCTCGAGGACGAACGCAGCCGAGACCCATTGCGGCACAGCACCGGTCACCGCCAAATCGTTGGCGGTGCCGTGCACGGCCAGTTCACCGATCGAGCCGCCGGGAAAACGCCTGGGCTGCACCACGAATGAATCGGTGGACATTACGAGCCGCTCACCGCCGGGCAAGCTGATCACCGCTCCGTCGCCGAGTGATTCCAGCAGCGGGTTACGGAACGCCTCCATGAAAACGGCATCCACCAAGGCCGCGGAAGCTTTGCCGCCGGCGCCGTGCGCCAGCGTCACGTGATCGTCGAGCAACCGGGGGCGACGCCTGCGGAATGACTCGATTCGCTCGATCACCTCGCCCTCGCCGAAACGCGGGCCCGAGGCCAGGTATTCGCTCGACGACTTACTCATAAGGCTTCCACTGGCTGGGTAGTCATCTGCTCGTGCACTGCCAGCCAGAGCTGATAGCCCAGCAGCGCTTGGGATTCCTGAATCCTGTGCACACTTTGCGAGCGAACCACGAAGCACGCGTCGACGTCCGGGCTTTTCGCGAACGCGCCGCCGTCGTATCCGGCGAAGCCGACGGTGTACATGCCGCGACGGCGCGCCTCCTTCAAGGCGGCCATCAAGTTGGGCGAACTGCCGCTGGTCGACATCGCGATCGCGATGTCGCCGGCTTTTCCGCGGGCGATCAACTGCCGGGCGAACACCAGCTCGAACCCGACGTCGTTGCCGAGCGCGGTAATGATGGCCTGATCGGTGGTCAACGACCAAGCGGCTAACGGGTTGCCGACCGGCGGCCGGGCGAACAGCCGCGCCAAGGTGGTGCAGTCGGTGCAGCTTCCGCCGTTGCCGAAGGTGAACAGCCGCCCGCCGGTGCTGAAACGCCGCGCCAGTTCGGCGGCGGCGCTGCTGATCAGTTCGGTGTTGGCTTCCAGCGTCGAGCGGCGCAGCGCCAGGCTTTCGGCGGCCTTGGCCTGCGCCGAGGCGGCCAGGTCCGCGAGCAGCGATTTGGGATCGTCTTCCTGCGCGTCGATGAAGGGATACAGGAAGTTGGTGGGCTCTTCTTGCCGACCGGATGTCATCGCCCGTCCTCCTCGTCGCTGACCTTGCTGATCGCCGTGCCGGCGTGCACTAGCACCAAGTCGCCCGCGGCGACCGGGCCGACCAGCATGGTGGCGACCGTTTCCACGCCGTTGGAGGTGCGCACGGTGGCCATGCCGTCGCCCGTCGTGGTAAGCACCTCGCCGAGGCGACCCTCGTCGCTGCAAGTGACACAGACTTCGTCAGTGCATTGGGAACCTTCCTTCAGCAGGCCGGGGTGCTCGAAACAGACGTGCGTCAGCTCCCACAGCAGGTGATAGAACAACACGAACCCGCCGGTCGCCGGCACTCTGGGGTCGGGGTCGTCCAGCCACAACACGTGGTCTGCCATGCCGGCCTTGGGCCGCTCGCCGCTGCCGATCCAGACAGTCGTGACTCCCCACGCCCGGCTTCGGTGCATCACCGAACGCACTTCGGGGTCATCGGCACCGGAGACGGCGACCACGATGTCACCGGGCCGCACCGACACCCGCACCACGTCGACCACATCCGGCCCGGTGATCGCGACGGCCGGCAGAGCCCGCTTGCCCACGATCACCGGATGGATGAACTCGACCGCGATATGCAGAGCATGCGGCTCCCAACCCGGCGCGATGGACCACATGGTGGCGCCCGCCGCGAATCGTCTAGCCAACGTGAAAGACGTGGCGGCCAGATCGGCAGCCAGGTCGGCGTCCAGCCCGCGGTCGATCGCGGTGGTCGTCACATCGTTAGCCATTGATTCACCCCTCCCCTCGTTCCTCGTCTAACGCGGTCAGCATGGACACCGCGGCCTGACCAAGCGCCAACCCTCCGTCGTTCGGCGGAACCACGTGATGCGTCAACACCTCGAATCCGTTCTGCTGCAATCGTTGTCGGCACTCGCGCAGCAGCAGCACATTCTGGAAGACGCCGCCGGTGAGACCCACCATCCGCACCTCACCGGCAACGAGGCCGACCACCTCCGAAACCGCGTCCGCGACTGCCTGATGGAAGCCCGCCGCCAGCCCCGCCGGTTGAACACCGGCGCGCAGCGCCGACACCATTGCCCGCATCATGCCGGTCGGGTCGATCACTCCGTCGGCCCGCACGTCCATTCGCAACTCCACCGCTTGCGCACCGGCCGAGTCGGCCAGCACCTCCAGTTCGATGGCTGCCTGGCCCTCGTAGTCGATGCGATGCCGCACCCCGAGCAAGGAAGCGACTGCGTCGAACAGCCGTCCCATGCTCGAACACGCCACACAGCCCGCATCGTTGTCCAATTGCGAACGAATAAGCCGCAATTCAGCAGGAGTGGCAGCTGCGACCGGGGCGAGGTCCGCAGTCCAGTCGACACCGGCCATCCACAACTGCGACAGGGCCATCCGCCATGGGTTGCGCACCGCGGCGTCGCCACCGGGCAGCGGCACCGGCAGCAGGTGCCCGACCCGGACGAACCGGTGGCTATCCGGCCCGACAGCCAGAATCTCGCCGCCCCAAATCGTTTCGTCGCAGCCATAACCGGTCCCGTCGAACGACACTCCGATGATCGGTTCGCCCAGCCGACCGTGTTCGGCCAGCAGCGACACCACGTGGGCATGGTGGTGCTGGACGAGATCCAACGGGCGGTCATCGGCGTGCCGCTCGGCCCAATTGCGGGTTTGATATCCCGGGTGCAGGTCCGCGGCCAATCGGGCTGGCCGGTGGCGGATTCCGCTGAGCTGGCCGACCGCCCGCTCGAATGCCCTAAGCGTCTCCAGTGTTTCCATGTCGCCGATGTGTCCGGACATATATGCGCGTGAGCCGTCGGTCAGGCAGAACGTATTTTTCAGTTCGCCGCCGACAGCCAGCACCGCCGGGCCGTCACGACCGAGGTCGACGGGCAGCGGAGCGTAGCCGCGGGAGCGGCGGATCGGAAGCTCTCGGCCGTCGACGACGCGAACCACCGAGTCGTCGCACGGCACGTGGATCGGCCGGTTGTGGTCGAGCACCGCGTCGCAAAGCGGCGGAAGCCGAGACGCGGCATCGTCTTCGGTGAAGCAGATGGGCTCGTCGGAGCGGTTGGCACTGGTCAGCACCAGCGCGTCGGGCACCGCGGAGGCGGCCCCGGGGACCGGCGCCAGCAGCAGGTGATGGATCGGCGAATACGGCAGCATCAGGCCCAGCAGCGGGCTGCCCGGTGCGACGGCGTCGGCTACCGGCGCGTCGGCCCGTCGGCGCAGCAACACGATCGGCCGGGCGGGGCTGGAGAGCACGACGGCCTCGGCGTCGTCGATGTGCGCATAGCGGCGGGCGACGTCGAGATCGCGCACCAGCATGGCGAACGGCTTGGCGCCGCGGGCCTTACGGGCCCGCAGCGCGCCCGCCGCCGCCTCGTCGTCAACAACGCAGGCCAGGTGATAGCCGCCGATGCCCTTGATCGCGAGGACTTCTCCGCCTGCCAACGCCTGTTGGGTGGCGGCCAGCGCGGGGTTGGCGCCCTCGATCCGCTCGGACCCCGAGCAGAACCACAGCGACGGCCCGCAGTCCGGGCAGGCGATTGGCTGGGCGTGGAAGCGGCGGTTGGCCGGGTCGTGGTACTCGCCCGCACACCGGTCGCACATCCCGAATGCCGACATGGTGGTGGTCGGACGGTCATAGGGCAGCGCGCGGATGATGGTGAACCGCGGGCCGCAGTTGGTGCAGGTCACGAACGGGTGGCGGTAGCGGCGGTCCTGCGGGTTGAACAGTTCGGCGATGCAGTCGTCGCAGACCGCGATGTCCGGCGGAATCGGCGTGGTAGCTCCGGGCGCCGTCTGGCTGTCGATGATGCGAAAGCCGTTGTCGCCGAAGGGGTTCGTCTCGACATCGGCGATGGATACCGTGCTGATCCGGGCCAGCGGCGGCGCCTCGGCACGCAGCCGACGCCCGAACTCGTCAATGCGGGCAAGAGGTCCCTGGACTTCGATGAACACCGCGCCGGAATCGTTGCCGACAAATCCCGCCAGGCCCAGGTCGGTCGCGATCCGGTGGACGAACGGACGAAAACCCACCCCTTGCACGACGCCCACGACGGTGAACCGCTGCCTTGCGTCGTCGGATCGCAGCATCAGGGTTTCGGTCATGCCAGCCGCCATGGTGGCACGGGCATCGGGGTGCTGGGCGGCCCGACGTCATTGCCGCTCCGGTTGATACCCCACTCAGTACACGTCGCGATCACACCGATCTGTTGTCACGGCCTCCCCGACAAAACCCATCGTAGGCGCGTGCGGCAGGCACCGGTTGGGGATTCGGCACGTCGAGTGCCAGACGGCGGTTGAGGCTCAAACGCCCTGGTCAAGCAGCTCGCCCCAAGCCCTCAGGTAGCGCACCGCCGGCCATTAGACAAGCGTCAAAGGAGGCAGGTGCTGATTCTTCCGTCTCTCATCACCGATACCAGCCTCCAGCCGCTGGCCAATGAGTTGCTGGATTTCACCGGGTCGCCCTTGAGCGGCGTCCTGATCGGTGAGCTCGGCACCATGCTCAAGCACTCGGCTGGAGTGGCGCCGCCGATCCGCTTTCCAGTCTGGTCGACCTCGGATCGAGCGCGGCCGATGCGGGCAGCCTCGCCACCGATCTCAGCACGCTGGGGACCAGCCTGTTCTGAGACGCACGTCGGTGGCGATCCGCCCCCTTACCCCAGGAGGGGGCCGATCGTCCTAACTGCACGCAGCCAGCACCAGTTCGCGCACCCGCGCGGCGTCGGCCTGGCCCTTGGTGGCCTTCATCACCGCGCCGACTATCGCGCCCGCCGCCTGTACTTTGCCGCCGCGGATCTTCTCCGCGACATCGGGATTGGCGGCCAGGGCTTCGTCGACCGCGGCCTTGATCAGCGAATCGTCGCGTACTACCGCAAGTCCGCGCGCAATCATCACCTGTTCGGGTTCCCCCTCGCCGGCCAGCACGCCCTCGACAACTTGGCGGGCCAGCTTGTTGGACAGCTTGCCCTCATCGACCAACGCCACCACCGCCGCGACTTGGGCAGGGGTGATTGGTAATTCGTCGAGCTCTACTCCCGCCTCGTTGGCCTTTTGCACCAGGAAGTTGCCCCACCAGGCGCGCGCTTTGTCACTGGAAGCGCCATGCTCGACGGTCGCGATCACCAAGTCGACGGCACCGGCGTTGACCAGATCCCGCATCACCTCGTCGGAAATACCCCATTCCTGTTGAATCTTCTTGCGGCTCAACCACGGAAGTTCGGGGATGGTCTCGCGCAACTTTTCGACGAGCTCGCGGCTGGGCGCAACCGGCTCCAAGTCAGGTTCGGGGAAGTAGCGGTAATCCTCCGCAGTCTCCTTGGTGCGGCCGGGGCTGGTGTAGCCGTCTTCGTGAAAGTGCCTGGTCTCCTGAGTGATTCGACCACCGGACTCCAAAACCGCACCCTGTCGCCGCATTTCGTAAGTGACGGCGACCTCGACGCTTTTCAGCGAGTTGACGTTCTTGGTCTCGGTGCGGGTGCCGAACTCGGTCGTTCCAGTGGACTTCAGTGACACATTGGCGTCACAACGCATTGAGCCCTGGTCCATCCGGACGTCGGAAACCCCCAACGCGCGCAACAGGTCTCGCAAGGCGGTCACATAGGCTCGGGCGACTTGCGGTGCGCTCTCGCCGGCTCCCACGATCGGCTTGGTGACGATCTCGATCAGCGGCACACCCGCCCGGTTGTAGTCGATCAGCGACGTCGTCGCGCCGTGAATACGGCCAGTCTCGCTACCCAGGTGGGTCAGCTTGCCGGTGTCTTCCTCCATGTGCGCGCGTTCGATCTCGACGCGCCAGCTGGAGCCGTCTTCAAGGGGCACATCGAGATAGCCGTTGACGGCAATCGGCTCGTCGTATTGCGAAATCTGGTAGTTCTTCGGCATGTCCGGGTAGAAGTAGTTCTTCCGGGCGAACCGGCACCACGGCACGATTTCGCAGTTCAACGCAAGCCCGATCCGGATCGCCGATTCGACCGCGGCCTCGTTGAGCACCGGCAACGAACCCGGCAGGCCCAGGCAGACCGGGCACACCTGGGTGTTGGGTTCGGCACCGAACGTGGTGGCGCAGCCGCAGAACATCTTGGTGGCGGTGGACAGCTCGACGTGCACCTCCAGGCCGAGCACCGGCTCGTAGCGCGCGATGACGTCGTCGTAGTCGAGCAGCTCGGCTCCATGCGCCCTGGCAGCAGCGGTCATGCGTTCGATCCTAATTGGCCGCTGGAGCCGTCACCGCGCGGCGGACGTTAGCCGAAGAAGGCTGCGGCGTCGTCGTAGCGAGTCTGCGGCACCAGCTTGAGTTGGCGCACCGCCTCGGCCAGCGCCACCCGGCCGATGTCCTGACCTCGTAGCGACACCATTTGCCCGTATTCGCCGGCGTGCGCGGCGTCGGCGGCGTTGACCCCGAAACGGGTGGCCAGCACCCGGTCATAGGCGGTCGGCGTACCGCCGCGCTGGACGTGGCCGAGCACGGTCACCCGGACCTCCTTGTTGATGCGCTTCTCTACCTCAGCGGCCAGTTGGTCGGCGACGCCGGTGAACCGCTCATGACCGAACTCGTCGAGGCCGCCTTCGCGCAGGCTCATCGAGCCTGCGGCTGGTTTGGCACCTTCGGCGACCACGCAGATGAAGTGCGAGTCGCCGCGCTGGAACCGCCGCTTCACCAACCGACAGACCTCATCGATGTCGAAGGGCTGTTCCGGGATCAGCGTCATGTGCGCGCCGGATGCCAGCCCTGCGCTAAGCGCGATCCAGCCGGCGTGCCGGCCCATGACCTCCACCAGCATCACCCGCTCGTGGGATTCTGCGGTGCTGTGCAACCGGTCGATGGCGTCGGTGGCCACCGTCAACGCCGTGTCGTGGCCGAAAGTCACGTCGGTGCAGTCGATGTCGTTGTCGATGGTCTTCGGCACGCCGACAACCGGGACGTTCTCCTCGGCGAGCCAGTGCGCGGCGGTCAGCGTGCCCTCACCGCCGATCGGTATGAGCACGTCGATGCCGTTGTCGTCCAACGTCTGCATGATCTGCTCCAGCCCGGCCTTCAGTTTGTCCGGGTGCACCCGGGCAGTGCCCAGCATGGTGCCCCCCTTGGTGAGCAGGCGGTCGTTGCGATCGTCGTTGACCAGTTGCATGCGCCGGTTCTCCAACAAACCGCGGAACCCGTTCTGGAACCCGACCACCGACGACCCATAGCGCGCGTCGCAGGTGCGCACCACCGCCCGGATGACGGCGTTGAGCCCAGGACAGTCCCCACCTCCGGTAAGAATTCCGATCCTCATGCCCTCATCTTGCCCCGTGAGCGTCGTCGCCACAGCGTGCGGATCTCAAATGGCTGACGGCAGGGGCCCCCGAGCGGCCTCATAGGCCGCCGCCACCCGGTAGATCCGGTCGTCGGCCAGTGCCGGCGCCATGATCTGCAGCCCGACCGGCAAGTTGTCGTCCGGCGATAATCCCGACGGCACCGACATTCCGCAGTGGCCGGCCAGGTTCAGCGGAAGCGTGCACAGGTCGAACAAATACATCGCCAGCGGATCGTCGACCTTCTCCCCCAACCGGAACGCGGTCGTCGGCGTGGTGGGCGAGATCAGCACATCAACGGATTTATAGGCCGCGTCGAGGTCGCGAGCGATCAACGTGCGCACCTTCTGCGCCTGGTTGTAATAGGCGTCGTAGTAGCCGGCCGACAGCGCGTAGGTGCCGATCATGATGCGCCGCTTGACCTCCGGCCCGAACCCGGCGGCGCGGGTCAGCGCCATCACTTCCTCGGCGCTGCGCGTGCCGTCGTCGCCGACCCGCAGCCCGTAGCGCATGGCGTCGAAGCGGGCGAGGTTGCTCGACACCTCTGACGGCAAGATCAGGTAATAGGCCGCCAGCGCGTGATCGAAATGGGCACAGTCGACTTCGGACACGTCGGCGCCGATCGCGGTCAACTGCTCGACGGCGCCGTTGAACGACTCCAGCACGCCAGGCTGATAACCCTCGCCGCGCAGTTGCCGGACCACGCCGATGCGCACACCGGTCAGGTCGCCTGCTGCTCCTGCCTTGGCGGCGCCGACGACGTCGGGTACTTCAGCGTCGATGGAGGTGGAGTCGCGTGCGTCGTGCCCGGCGATCACCCGATGCAGCAGCGCGGTGTCGAGGACGTTGCGCGCACACGGACCGCCCTGATCCAGCGACGATGCGCAGGCGACCAGGCCGTAACGCGACACCGTGCCGTAGGTGGGCTTGACCCCGACCGTCGCGGTCAGCGCGGCCGGCTGGCGGATCGAGCCGCCGGTGTCGGTCCCGATGGCCAGCGGCGCCTGGAACGCAGCCAGCGCGGCGGCACTGCCGCCCCCGGAGCCGCCCGGCACGCGGTCGGTGTTCCACGGGTTGCGGGTCGGACCGTAGGCCGAGTTCTCGGTCGACGAGCCCATCGCGAACTCGTCCATGTTGGTCTTGCCCAGGATCGGGATACCGGCCGCTCGCAACCGCGCGGTCACGGTGGCGTCGTAGGGGGACCGCCAGCCCTCGAGGATCTTCGACCCACACGTGGTGGGCATGTCGAGGCTGGTGAACACGTCTTTAAGCGCTAGCGGCACGCCGGCCAGCGGCGACGGCGGCTGCTCACCGGCGGCCAGCGCCTTGTCGACGGCCGCCGCGGCCGACAGCGCGGCATCGGCCGCCACGTGCAGGAAAGCGCCGTAACGCTCATCGGTCGCCGCGATCTGGTCCAGGAAAGCCTGAGTGACCTCGGTGGACGACAGCTCCTTGGCGGCGATTCTGCCGGCCAGCGTCGCGGCGTCCAGCCGGATGATGTCTGTCACTGCGGTTCCCCGAGGATCTGCGGGACCGCGAAGCGCCCATCGACGGCTTCGGGCGCCTCGGCGAGCGCTTCCTGCTGCGTCAGGCATGGTGTGGTCTGGTCCGGCCGGGTCACGTTGACGTCCTTGAGCGGGTTGTCGGTTGGTTCGACGCCGGTGACATCGACGGCTTGGATCTGGCTGACGTGGGTCAAGATGGCGTCGAGCTGGCCGGCGAAGCTGTCCAGCTCGACGTCGGTCAACGCCAGCCGGGCCAGCCGGGCCAGGTGGGCCACCTCGTCACGGGAGATCTGGGACACGACCGAAAAGCCTAGCCCGACGCGAGTGTGACGCTGGCGTGGCGCTCGGCATCAAGCGTCACGCTGGTGCGGCGCTCGGTGTCACGTCGAAATGCCGCGGGCGCGCCGTTGTGCGACAGTGTGCGCGTGGCTACCTATCTGCTGCGAGTCCAGTTGGCCGACCGGCCGGGCAGCCTCGGCTCACTGGCCGTGGCTCTGGGGTCGGTGGGGGCCGACATCCTGTCGCTGGACGTCGTGGAGCGCCAGTCCGGCTACGCGATCGACGATCTTGTGGTCGAGCTACCGGCGCGGGCCATGCCGGACACGCTGATCACGGCCGCCGAAGCACTCAACGGGGTGCAGGTGGACAGCCTGCGACCGCACACCGGGCTGCTGGACGCGCACCGCGAGCTGGCGCTGATCGACCAAGTCGCCGCGGCCGGCGACACAACGGCCAAGCTGAAGGTGCTGGTCGACGAGGCGCCACAGGTGCTGCGGGTGAGCTGGTGTGCGGTGCTGCGCGGTTCCGACGACGGGATCCAGCCCGTGGTCGGCAGCCCGGGCGCGCCGGAAACCCGACTGAACGCCGTTCCGTGGATGCCGATCCACCGGGCCACTGCCCTGGACGCGACCGACGACTGGGTGCCGCGGGTATGGCGCGAGCTGGACACCACCCTGGTCGCCGCACCGCTCGGTGCCCCGGACACCGCGGTGATGCTGGGCCGGCCGGGTGGCCCGGCATTCCGGCCGTCAGAGGTGGCGCGGCTGGGCTATCTGACCGGGATCGTCGGGACCCTGCTGCATTGAGCACGACAAACCGGACATCGATCAGACATGAGCGTGCCGTCCGATACCTGTCGCGCGAGCCGTCAGTCCACCGATTCGGAAGGCCCGTGAGCCAACAGCTTTCGGAATCCGTCCTCGTCGACAATGGGCACGCCGAGTTCAACGGCCTTGTCGTATTTCGAGCCGGGGGAATCGCCGGCGACGACGTAGTCGGTCTTCTTCGATACTGAGCCGGCGGCCTTGCCGCCCCGCGCCACGATCGCCTCCTTGGCGTCATCGCGCGAGAAGCCGGTCAACGAACCGGTCACCACGATCGTCAATCCCTCCAGCGTGCGGGGCACGCTGGTGTCGCGCTCGTCGGCCATCCGCACGCCGGCCGATCGCCACTTGTCGACGATGGCCCGATGCCAGTCCACGGTGAACCACTCGGTCACCGCGTCGGCGATGGTCGGGCCGACACCTTCGACCGCGGCCAACTGCTCGGTCGTCGCCGAGGTGATCGCATCCAGGCTGCCGAACTCGGTGGCCAGCGCGCGGGCAGCCGTCGGCCCGACGTGGCGAATCGACAGCGCCACCAGCACCCGCCATAGCGGTTGCTTCTTGGCCCTGTCAAGGTTGACCAGCAGCCGCTTGCCGTTGGCGGACAGCGCACCGCTCTTGGTGGTGAACAACTCGGTGCGCAACAGGTCGTCTTCGGTCAGGCCGAACAAGTCACCCTCGTCGCCGATCACTTGCGCTTTCAGCAGCGCGATGGCCGCCTCGTAGCCGAGACCTTCGATGTCGAAAGCACCACGACCGGCGACGTGAAATACCCGCTCACGCAATTGCGCCGGGCAGGACAGCGCATTGGGGCAGCGGATATCAGCGTCGCCCTCCTTGGCCGGAGCCAGCGGGGTCCCGCATTCGGGACACGTTGTGGGCATGATGAATTCGCGCTCGGAGCCGTCGCGCAGGTCGACGACGGGACCCAGCACTTCGGGGATCACGTCGCCGGCCTTGCGGATCACCACCGTGTCGCCGATCAACACGCCCTTGCGCTTGACCTCGCCGGCGTTGTGCAAGGTGGCCAGCCCGACCGTCGATCCGGCGACGGTGACCGGTGTCATGAACGCGAACGGCGTGACGCGCCCGGTGCGCCCGACGTTCACCCGGATGTCGAGCAGCTTGGTCTGTACCTCCTGGGGCGGGTACTTGTAAGCGATCGCCCACCGTGGCGCCCGAGAGGTGGAGCCCAGCCTGCGCTGCAGCGCCACATCGTCGACTTTGACCACGACGCCGTCGATTTCGTGCGCCACGTCATGGCGGTGCTCACCCCAGTAGGCGATGCGTTCCAGGGCGCCGGCAGTGTTCTCCACCCGCGTGGTGTGTTCGGAGACGGGTAGGCCCCAGGCTCCCAGCGCCAGATATGCGTCGTGCAGGGTGGGCGGCCGGAATCCCTCGATATGTCCCAACCCGTGGCAGATCATCCGCAGCTTGCGGCGAGCGGTGACGGCCGGATCCTTCTGCCGCAGCGAACCCGCCGCACTGTTGCGTGGGTTGGCGAACGGCGTCTTACCGTCTTCGACCAGCGCGGCATTGAGCGCTTCGAAATCGGCGACCCGGAAGAAGACCTCACCGCGCACCTCGAGCACGTCGGGTACCGGATAATCGTCGCTGGCGGTGAGGCGCTCGGGGACGTCGTCAATGGTCCGCGCGTTGAGCGTGACGTCCTCGCCGGTGCGGCCGTCGCCGCGGGTCGCAGCCCGGACCAACCGTCCGCCGCGGTAGACCAAACCCAGTGCGACACCGTCGATCTTGAGCTCGCATAGGAAGGGCACATCGTTGCCGACCTCGGCGTGGATGCGCGCCGCCCACACGTCGAATTCCGCGGTGCTGAACACGTTGTCCAGGGACAGCATCCGTTCCAAGTGGTCGGCCGAGGTGAAATCGGTCGCGAAGCCGGCGCCGCCGACGAGTTGGGTCGGTGAATCCGGCGTGCGCAACTCGGGATACTCGTCCTCGAGCGCGGCCAGCCGACGCAGCAGCTCGTCGAAATCCGCGTCGGAGATGATCGGTGCGTCGCGCACGTAGTAACGGAACTGGTGTTCGCGCACCTCGTCGGCCAGTTCGCGCCAAAGCCGGCGGACCTCGGGCGCGACAGGATCAGCCTTTGCTGAACTCACCTTGGCAGGCTATCGGAGGCCGCCGACGAAATAACCGCCGCGCTCAGATGGCGTCGGGGTCCTCAGCGAAGGCCTCCGCGGCCCGCCGAGCCAGTCCGATGGCGGTGCGGGCCCACTGCGGCGTCGCCGCGGCCAGGCCGCACGCCGGGGTGACGCCGATGCGATCGCGCAGCGCCGAGCGGCCGAAGCCGAGCCGGTCGGTGACCACCACCACGGCGTCGGCGACCTCTTCCGCCGACAGACGCCGCGGCGGCGCGCTGGACGAGACAACGCCGAGCACGACGGCGCGACCCGATTCGACGAATTCAGCGATGGCGTCCAGATCGGCGGCCTGCAGTGTCGACACGTCGACGGAAACTGCGGCGATATTGCTGCGCTGCAATACTTTCCATGGCACTGCCGCGGCGCAGCTATGCACTGACACCGCGGCGCCCGCGGCGGCCACACAGGTGTCCAGCATTGTGGTGGCCAGCGTCTCGTCGATCGGGGCCACCGGGCTCAGCGTGGTCACTCCGGCGAGGCGCCCGGCCACCGCCGCCGGCAGCGACGGCTCGTCGAATTGCACCACCACGGGCGTGTCGAGTCGACGGGACACCGTGGCCCGATGCGCGGCGACCCCTTCGGCCAGTGAGGCAGCGATGTCGTGCAAGGCGCCGAGATCGGTGATCGCCCGATGCCCGTTGGCCAGTTCCAGCTCCGCGGCAAGGGTGATCGGCCCGGGCGCCTGGACCTTGACGGGTCGCCCGCTCCCCCGCAAACCCGCAGTCTCCCAGGCCTCTTCCAGCGCGTCGACGTCTTCGTCGAGCAGGCTGATCGCCCGGCGGGTCACCGCCCCGGGCCGGGCCGTCACCCGGTAGCCGCGAGGCACCGTGTCGATGGCCACGTCGATCAGCAGCGCACCGGCGCGCCCCACCATGTCGGCACCCACTCCCCTGGCGGGCAGCTCGACGATGTGGGCCATCGCGGCACCGAGCTCACCGACGACGATCTCGGCCGCTGGCCCCGCCGCGGTGCCGGGCCACGACCCGGTGCCGCTGGCGGTTGCGAAAACACTCACTGGCCAACCGTATTCGACCGGACATAATGCGGCCGACCAGGGGCGCGACTACCCTCGAATAACGAACACAGCTCCAACGACCTGGAAAAACGATGTCACGCATGGCGGTAGCGGTGCGCCCGCTGGTGCTGTGTTGCGCGGCGCTGCTGGCCGCGGCATGCACCCGCATGGTGGGCGGCGCCGCGGTAGCGCCATTCGGCGCCGAACCCAATCTGTCCGGGGTCGACGTCGACCGCGTCCTGCTCGATCAGTCCCGTATGCGGGCGATCACAGGCGCTGACGAGCACCTCACGATAATCCCGTCGATGGACGGCAAGTCCCCGGTCGACGTTGACACGCTCGCCCAGACGGCGCCGCCGCAATGCCGGTTCGTCTTCGAGGACACCGCCACCTTCGGACCCGAGATCGAACATTTCCACAAGACCACGTTTCAGTACCCGCCGCGCGGCGGGCTGATCTCTGAGGGGGCCGCGGCCTATCGCGACGCCAATACCGCACGTCACGCCTTCGATGCCCTGGTGGCCACCGTCCGGGACTGCGCAAACAGCTCGGGCGGGGCGGCGTTCGTCGGCCCGTGGATCGCCGACGAACGGTCTCTGCAGACTCGCCCCGGCGACTGCGGACGTGATTACCAAGTCAAGTCGGTGGTGCTGATGGAGGTCACCTTCTGCGGCTTCCCGGAGTCGGTGTCGACGATCGTGCTCACCAACATCGCCGCCAACGTGCCCGGCTAGGTGATCGTGGCGCTGCCGATGACCTCGTCGCCGTCCGGGTCGGGGCGGTACAGCACAAGCGTCTGCCCCGGCGCCACGCCGCGCAGCGCAGTGCGCAGGCGCACCGCAAGCTGATCGCCCGTTAGCTCGGCGACCGCATCGACGACCTCGCCGTGGGCACGCACCTGCACGCCGCACTCGACGGGTCCGGTCGGCGGCGTCCCGGCGGTGAAGACCGGCTGCTTTCCAGTCAGCTGCCAGACATCCAGGTCTGCCGCCGAGCCGACCTCCACCGTGCCGCTGTCGGCGTCGATCGCGGTGACATAACGCGGCTGGCCATCCGGGCCCGGACCCGCAATGCCGAGTCCCTTGCGCTGACCGATGGTGAAACCGTGCACCCCGTCATGGGTGGCCAGCACGCGCCCGCGCTGGTCGACGACCGAGCCGCGGCGCACCCCGATCCGGGCTCCTAGGAAAGCGCGGGTGTCACCGGACGGGATGAAGCAGATGTCATGGCTGTCCGGCTTGTCCGCGACCGCCAGGCCGCGACGGGCCGCCTCGGCGCGGATCTGCGACTTAGGGGTATCCCCGATCGGGAACGCGGCGTGGCGCAACTGACCGGAGGTCAGCACCCCCAGCACGTATGACTGGTCCTTGTTCCGGTCGACGGCCCGACGCAGCCGTCCGTCAGACAACCGGGCGTAGTGCCCGGTGGCTACCGCGTCGAAGCCCAACGCCAATGCACGTGCCGCCAGCGCCGAGAACTTGATCCGCTCGTTGCACCGCACACAGGGATTCGGGGTCTCACCGCGAGCGTAGGACGACACGAAGTCGTCGATCACGTCCTCCTTGAACTTATCCGCGAAATCCCATACATAGAACGGGATTCCGAGCACATCAGCGACCCGCCGAGCATCGCCGGCGTCCTCTTTGGAGCAACAGCCCCGCGAGCCGGTGCGCAAGGCGCCCGGGGCCCGCGACAGCGCCAGATGCACGCCGACCACATCGTGCCCGGCGTCGACCATCCGGGCGGCGGCGACCGACGAATCGACGCCGCCGCTCATCGCCGCGAGCACCTTCATCGTGTCGCCCCCGCGGCGGCCAGCGCGGCCTGCCGGGCGCGGGCCACCGCACCCGGCAGCACTCGCAGTGCGGCATCGACGTCCGCCTCGACGCTGGTGTGCCCCAACGACAATCGCAGCGATCCCCGGGCACTGGCAGCGTCGGCGCCCATCGCCAGCAACACATGCGACGGCTGTGGGACTCCGGCAGTGCAAGCCGAACCGGTCGAGCATTCGATTCCGTTGGCGTCCAACAACATCAGTAGTGCATCGCCTTCGCATCCGTCGAAGGTGAAGTGCGCATTACCAGGCAGCCGTCGAGACCCGGGGGCGCCGTTGAGGCGGGTGTCCTCAACGCCGGCCAGCACACCGTCGACCAGGCGGTCGCGCAGCAGCCGCAGCCGCGCGCTGTTGGCCTCCAGCCCGTCCACGGCAAGCTGCATCGCTGTCGCCATACCGACGGCACCGGCAACGTCGGGAGTGCCGGAACGAATGTCGCGCTCCTGACCACCGCCGTGCGCCAACGACTCGCAGTCGACGTCGCGGCGCAGCAGCAGCGCACCCACGCCGGGCGGGCCACCGAACTTGTGGGCGGCCACGCTGATCGCGGACAGCTGGCTGGCGGCGAAAACGACCGGCAGATGTCCCACCGCCTGAACCGCGTCGCTGTGCATCGGGACGTCAAATTCGGCAGCGACGGCGGCGAGTTCGTCGATCGGCATGATGGTGCCGACCTCGTTGTTGGCCCACATCACCGACACCAGCGCGACATCGTCGTGGCGCTGCAGCGCGTCACGAAGCGCGGCACCGGACACCGACCCGTCCGCCGCGGTGGGCAACCAGGTCACCTCGGCGTCTTCGTGATCGACGAGCCAGTTCACCGCGTCCAGCACGGCGTGGTGTTCCACCGCGGTGGTGACGATGCGCCGATGGCGCGGCTCGGCGTCGCGGCGCGCCCAGTAAATCCCCTTGACGGCGAGATTGTCGCTCTCGGTGCCGCCGGCGGTGAAGATCACCTCGGATGGACGTGCACCCAGCTTGGCCGCGATCAACTCGCGGGATTCCTCTATTCGGCGTCGGGCGGCCCGGCCGGTGGTGTGCAGCGAGGAGGCGTTACCCACGGTGCCCAGCGCAGCCGTCATCGCCTCGATGGCAGCGGGGTACATCGGGGAGGTAGCGGCGTGATCCAGGTAGACCATGACCCGCCCAGGATACCGAGGCCGCCCTGCGACGATGCAGGCCGGAACGGCCTGAGCTGGGGGCACCCCCAGCCGCGCAGCGGCGACGGGGCGAGCAGGGCAATCGAGCGCTGCCCGATAGGTCAGGAGGCCAGCACGGGCCGACGCTGGCCATGAGCTGGGTGCGACGCCGCCGGCATGCGGATTGCGGCCTGGCAGCGACGGGCCAGCTCGCGCCGATCGCCACCCGGCAGCTGCAGTGATTCGACGTAGACCCGAGCCACAGTGCGGCGGGCGACCAGCAACCGACCGATCGAGCGCAACAGCGTGTCGTCGCCGATGTAGGCCGGGACGGTCGAGACCCTGCCGTCGCGGTGGTGATAACGAAGTCGCAGCGGCAGGACCGGTCGGCCGGTGTCGACGGCGGCCTGGAACATCGCCGGATAGAACGGCCCGGACGCCAGACCGCACCAGGTGGTGCCCTCCGGGAACGCGACCACCGTCTGACCGGCGCGCAACCGGGCGGCGACGGTGTCGACGACGGCGGGCAGCTGGCGTAGGCTGGCCCGCTCGATCGGGATGACCTTGATGATGCACGCCATCATCCGCACGACGAGATTCGCAGCCACGTCGGCGCGGCCGACGAACGACGCGGGCGCCGTCCGCCACCGGCTTGTCGGCAGTACCGCGGCGATCGTCACGATATCCAGCCAGGACATGTGGTCGCTGACCACCAACATGCCGGGCAGGTTGCGAATCGGCCCGCCCGACACCGTGATCCGCACCCCGAGACACCACAACAACAGTCGGCAGAAAACGCGCTTGGCGTGCGACCGGCCTGGTAGCGGAACCGCGACCAGTAGCAGTGCCGGCGCCAACAGCAACCCCAGGCTGACCCGCAGCGTGACCCGCAGCGCCACGATCAACCGACGGGACGCTTCCGAGCGGCCGGCCCGCAGACAACTCGTATCGCAGGATGCCCGTGGCAGCCAGGCGTGGTCGCGCACGATCGGACTGCTCATCAGGCCACCCTGCCTGCCACCTCGGTGGCCGCCGCCACCGACCGAAGTCGGCGCAGATAACGCGTGTCGGCATGACGTTTGTCCAGCAGAGCGGGGAAATCACCCACACCGAAGTCGGCATCGTGGGCCGGCTCACCGCATATCCGCGCGCCCAGCCGCAGGTAGCCCCGCATCAGCGGCGGGATCGTCGGCCGCCCAGGCGCTGGGATCTCGTCGAGCGGGCGTCCGTCGATGATCACCGGGCGGTGCGGATGCACCCGGTACTGCGGCGGCGCGGCGTGGCGGCGCAGCACGAAGTCGCGCACCCCGCGAATCTGGGTGCCCGGCGGTTCGCCATCCCCGGCATCCCCGGCGATGGGAACCGACACGCAGCCGGTGACACAGTCGTAGCCGCATCGGTCGAGGTAAGCCAGAATGCCGGCCCACATCAGAAGCACGACGGCGCCGTTCCGGTGATCGTTGCGTACCACCGCGCGTCCCATCTCGACGAGCGACGGCCGCAGCGAATCCAGCGCCCGGATATCGAATTCCGTTGCGGTATAAAGTCCCCCGGCGGCGATGGCGCCGGTCGGCGACAGCATGCGGTAGCAACCAACCAGCTCGCCCGAGTTGTCCTCGCGAACCAGTAAGTGGTCGCAGTGCTCGTCGAAACGGTCAACGTCGAGGCCGGCGTCCTGCCCGGTCACCGTGAAGCCTGGCTCGTTGCTGAATACCTCGTAGCGGAGCCGCTGCGCGGACTCGATCAGTGTGGGATCGGTGGACAGCAGTAGCGAGTAC
>NZ_DASPSP010000188.1:0-4142 GCF_035623875.1 Mycobacterium sp.
GTAGTACTTGTTGATCACCGGCGGCACCAGGAGCAATGGGATCTCGCGCACCTTGGGGGTCTGCGGGGCGTATTGAATCAATTCGAACACCGAGGTTTGCAGTACGACGGCCCCTTTGGTGACAGCCAGGTTCTCCCCCACCGCATATGCATCGGGCTCGACCATCGCCGGCACCCGGGGCTTCGAAAGCATGTCTCGGGCAAAGGCTCTCGCGCCTCGTACCGCGCTAAGACCGCCAGTGTCGATCAGCGCCTTCCAGCCGAGCGGACTGATCAGCGGGTTGTTGCTCGGCGCCAGGCCTTCCACGAAGTTGTCGATGACGAACTGCATCTTCTCGTTGTCGCGCCAATCCAGATGCGCGTCGGCAAGCAATTCCTCAGCGGTTTCGGAGCCTGCCAGATACACCTGCATGACTCTGTGCAGCAGCGGATTCTCCTGCCACGCAGGGTCACTGAAGCGCTTGTCGGCGCGTGCCGGAGCGCGGTGCGACCTGCCCGCGGCGATACTGCCGAGCTCACGGGTCAGCGCGCCGACCCGGTCGGCCACCGCACCGGGGTGCTGCGCGAGATTGCCGGCGAAGCGGGCCCAGTTGGCGTTCGGCATCATTCGACTAGCGAACGGCTTGGTGGCGCTGGTGAGGAGCAGGTCTAGCGGCGCAGCCAGTTCATCGACTCTGGTCGTGGGATCCTTGGCGGTTGCCATGTTTATCGCGTGCTTTCAGTTGTCGGAAAGGTGATGTCGCGTTTCAGGATCTTGCCGGTGGGTCCCTTGGGCAGGGCGTCGACCAGCCATACCTGGCGCGGGTACTTGTAGGCGGCCACCCGTGCTTTGACGTAGTCGCGTAACTCCGCAGGCTCCACGCATTCCCCCTCCTTCAACGCGACGGCCGCGCCAACTTCCTCACCCAACGAGTCGTGCGGGATTCCGATGACGGCGGCTTCGGCGACGGCGGGGTGCTCGTAGAGCACTTCCTCGATCTCCCGAGGATAGACGTTGTAGCCGCCGCGGATGATCAGGTCCTTGGTCCGGTCGACGATGTAGAAGTAGCCGTCCTCGTCGACACGTCCGACGTCGCCGGTGGCCAGCCAGCCGTCCGCTGTGATCGTGGCCTTGGTTGCGTCGGGCAGATTCCAGTAGCCCTTCATCACGTTGTGGCCGCGGATCTGGATCTCGCCGGTCTGCCCTTGCGGGACCTCCGCGCCGTCCAAGTCGACGACCCGCATCTGCACGCCCTCGATCGGGGTACCGATCGAGCCCACCTTGCGTTCCCGGTGCGGATGGTTGAAGGCGGCCGCCGGTGAGCTCTCGGACAGCCCGTAGCCCTCGAGAACGGTGCAGCCGAAAGCCTTTTCGAAGTCGGTGAGAACCTGCACGGGCATCGCGGCACCACCGGAGACGCAGACCCGCAGCGTGCGCGTCGCCTCCGGTGCGACTTGGTCCGCCACGCTGAGCAGCGCCGAATACATTGTCGGCACGCCCTCGAACACCGTGACGGCGTCCCGCTCGATCACCTCGATCGCCTTGCGCGGCTCGAATCGAGGGATGAGGGTCAACGTTGCGCCGGCCAGCACCGCGCCGTTGAGGCCACAGGTCAGGCCGAACACGTGGAACAGCGGCAGGCAGCCCATCACCACGTCGTCCGGCCCGGTTTCGACGAGGGTGCGGACGCTGACATCGGCGTTGCGGCCCAGGTTGCCGTGCGTGAGCATGGCGCCCTTGGGCTTTCCGGTGGTTCCGGAGGTGTGCAAGATAACCGCGACGTCGTCATGACCGCGTTCCACCGGGGACTCTTGTTCGGGCAGGTCGGTGATCAGGTCCATCAGGCCGGCGTCGTCGATAATCCAGCACTGGGCGCCCACCTCGTCTGCACCGGCGCTGGCCTCGTCAGCAAAGGCGGGTGTCCCGAACAGTGCCTTGGCGCCGCTATTGGACAGGTAGAAGGTCACCTCCCGCGCCTTGAGCAGCGGGTTCATCGGGACCGCGACGGCGCCGCGATACATGATCCCGTAAAACGCGATGGCGAATGCGGGGGTGTTGGGCAGCATCACGCCCACCCGGTCGCCGGGCTCGACTCCGGCTTGCTCGAGCAGCGTCGCTACCCGGGCCGCCGCCGCGTCGAACTCGGCGAAGGTAAATTGCAGATCGTCGCAGCGCAGCGCAACACGGTTGGGGTTGCGCTCTTTGGCTGCGACGAGATTGGTGCTCAGGCTGGTCATGAGGTGCCTCCGGGATGGACTTGAGGTGCCTGGTTTTAGGCTCACCGTGCCCAGTTGTCAATGGTGCTTCTGACTACCTCGCAGGCGCAATGTTGGCGGGGACAACAACAACGCCGCTTCGGTGTGACTGCCCACATTCGGTCGCCGAACTGCGGCTTTGCTGGTGATTCCCCTGATGGCGGTCACCGTCCGCCATCTCGACCCGGCGCAGTAACCGCTGACGGCGGCGTCCAGCTGTACGTTGATCCGGTCCAATACCGGTTGCAGTGGCCCGGCGAATGCTGAATTGAGCAGATCACGTTGCAGCCGTGGGAAATCCCGCAGCACCAGCCCCAAGATCGTCGTCAGCGCCAGCAGCAGCGGGAAGGTGGCCAGGAACGCGTAGTAGGCCAACAGTGCCACGAGATTGCCGGCTTGATTGTCGCCGAATTTCTTGGCCACCGCCACGACGAAGGCGATCGGTCGATGATGCTGTTGCCAGCGATCGAATTCGCGGGCTGAGCGTTCAATGCGATTCACCGGAGCGCCCGCCTCCCGCACCGATTATTCTGCGTCGCACGCTGCGGAGGACAGTCATCGGCGCTGCGCGGATCCTCTCAGCCGAAGCCGAGCGTGCGTTGTGGCCGGTGGCCGGTGGCCGTAGTAACCGACCGGGTCATCAGGCGAAGGCCGGCCGGCCGGGGAGCGCCCCAACGCGATAGCCGGAGCTCGCCGCGGAGTCAGGCGGCGGGGATGAGTTTTTCGACCTTCTTCGCATCGTTGCGCATGCCAAACCCGGAAACGATCTCCATCACACCGAGAATAATCAACCAGATGCCCACCACCAGAGCCAATGTGGCGATCGAGTGGAACGGATAGGCAAGCACCACAATCCCAGCGATCATGCTGATGACTCCAAAGAAAATCGTCCAACCACGACCCGGAAACTGCCGATCGCTGATCGCCACTCCCGCCGCCGACACACCACGGAAGATGAATCCGATCCCAATCCAGATGGCGAGTAAGAGAATTGCCCAATACCCCTCATCAAAGTGCCGAAACGCCAGCACCCCGAGGATGACCGAGGCCACGCCGCTAATAAAGTTCAAAAACCTGATGCCGCCCCCCGCGAAGGGCTCGTTGAATGCGAGTAACACCAGCACGAGCCCGGACAGCACCAGGTACACCCCGAACAAAACGGCAGCCACAACGATCGATTTGTGTGGCCACACTAGGATCACGACACCGAGGATCACGGCCGTAAGGCCGAAGAGGATCATCGACGTCCACAGCCGTTGCACCAGGGTATGAGCAGGATGGGTATGAGCAGGATGGGTAGTCATGCCAAAAGTGTTTCACGTCCGAACACTGCCGGGTGGGGTTTCGCAAAAGGCGGTTCGAGACCTAGTTATCCGTTTTCATCTGACCTGATACATGCGTTATGTCTGATCACAACCTAGAGAAGTACAGGGCTGTTCGGAGTTCTCGCCGAGGAAGCCGGCGTTCCGATCGGCTGCGCGAGCTGGTCGATGTCGATGCGGACGAGCTCTCGGACGTAACGGTGTCAGTGCGCACAAGGCGACAGCTCTCGACAGCGTTCCGTTCCCTGTTGTGAGGGCCGGGACTGTTAGCGCCACATCGTCCGAATCAATAGACCGAATCGGACCTGTGAGCTATTCAGCGCCCTCCAGTTTCGTCAGCTCGTCGTCAAACCATGCACTCACATAGCGGGTCTTGTTACCGACCGCTTCCTTACGCAGTTCTAAGCGATCGACGATCTGTTGAGCCACGTGACTGCGATGATTGGCTAAATTCACTGCTCCACAACCACATCCAACGCCCGCGACGTTGTGTTGGTCATCGATGTGGTGATGGTCGAGGATCTGTCGGATATGCTCCACGAGGTCAGTCATGGTAGTCCCCCGCGTGTGGTCGGACAAAGGCGCT
>NZ_DASPSP010000208.1:0-3839 GCF_035623875.1 Mycobacterium sp.
GCCGGCACCGACACCGGGTTGGCGCCGCCGATCGCGGCGGCCACCGCTTCGGCTTTCTCCGCCCCGGACACCAACAGCCAGACCTCGCGGGACCGCTGGATTGCAGGCAGTGTCAACGTAATTCGTTGCGGCGGCGGCTTCGGCGAATCCTCCACCCCGACCACCAGCCGGGTGGTTTCGTGTACGGCGGGACTGTCGGGGAACAGCGAATTGATGTGCCCCTCCGGTCCCACGCCGAGCAGATGGACATCGAAATTCGGTGCGGGATCGCCCGGTTCGGCGTTCGCGGCCAGCAGCTGCTCGTAGGACAATGCGGCGGCAGCCAGATCACCGCCGAATTCGCCGTCACTCGCCGGCATCGCATGCACGTTGCGCGCGGGAATGTCGATACGATCCAGCAACGCTTCGCGGGCCTGCTTGTCGTTGCGTTCGTCGTCGTCTTCGGCGACGTAGCGCTCGTCGCCCCAGAACAGATGCACTTTCGACCAGTCGATTCGTCCCGCCTGCCCGCCGAGATAACTCATAAGCCGGTTGCCGTTGCCGCCGCCGGTCAGTACGACCAGCGCCCGTCCGCGGGCGGCCACAGCGGCGTCGATGACGCCGATCAGTCGCTCACCCGCCGCAGCGACCAGCCCGTCGCTGTCGGCGAACGTCTCGACGGCTGTGCTCATGTGCGCCGCTCCTCCTCATCGCTCCGTCCCCCTCGCCGCTGCGCGGCTGGGGGTGCCCCACTGCATCGTCGCCGGCGCGGCTCACACGTACTCCACTCGGGCGATGCCTTCGAGAGCTGAAAAGTAGATCGCGTCCGGATCCAATCGGCGCAGGTCCTCGGCGAGGCATTCACCGGTTTCCCTGCGCGCCAACGGAAGCAAAGCATCCGGCCTGGCCGTCCGACTCAGTGTGGCCGTCCTGCCTTCTTGAGGACGGCTCAACACGATGGTCTCGCTCTTGCGTGCCAGCTCGACTTTGAGTTCGCCGACCGCCCGGCGCACCGGACCATCGATCCGGTTGGCCAGCCAGCCCGCCAGGACATCGAGCGCGGGCTCCGTCTTCAAACCGGAAACCAGTGCCGAGTCGATCGGCTCCTGGGGCGCCAGATCGACGGCGGAGGTCAGCAGCGCCCGCCAATAGGTGATGCGGGCCCAGGCCAGGTCGGTGTCACCAGGGGTGTATCCGGGCAGCCTGCTTTTGATGCAAGCCAATGGGTCAGCCCCGTTAGTTGCGTCGGTGATACGCCGAACTGCCAATTGGCCCAACAGATCCTGCGCTGGCACGGCCGGGGCGACATCCGGCCACCACGCCACCACCGGGATATCGGGGAGTAGGAAGGGAATGACCACGCTGGCGGGGTGGCCGGCGAGCGGCCCAGACAGCCGCAGCACCACCACCTCACTGGCGCCGGCGTCGCCGCCCGCGCGCAGTTGTGCATCTAGGCGCGCTTCGTCGGCGTACGGATCGCCTCTCATCGCGACGATGATCCGGCTGGGGTGTTCATGGCTGGCATCGTTGGCAGCCTTGAGTGATTCCTCCAGCACATCTTCGCTGTCCGGCGCGATGATCAGCGTCAGCACTCGTCCCATGGTGACGGCACCGGTCTTTTCGCGCAGCTCATCAAGTTTCTTGTTGACCGCCGTGGTGGTGGTGTCGGGCAGATCGACAATCATTTGCGCCGCTCCTCAGCATCGCTTCGTCCCCCTCGCCGCTGGGCGGCTGGGGGTGCCCCCACTGCATCGTCGCCGGCGCGGATCACGGCCGCCGCCATTCCCGGCCGGTGCGGCGCAGCATTTCAAAGGATGACTCCGGGCCCCAGCCGCCTGCCTCATAGGGGTCGGGCTCGCCGTGTGCCGCCCAGTTTTCCAGGACGGGATCGAGTATCTCCCAAGCCAATTCGACCTCCGCGTTAACCGGAAACAGCGACGGCTCGCCGAGCAGCACGTCGAGGATCAACTGTTCGTAGGCCTCTGGTGATTCTTCGGCGAACGCCGAGCCGTAGGAGAAGTCCATGTTGACATCGCGGACCTCCATGGCGGTGCCCGGCACCTTGGAGCCGAACCGCAGGGTGATCCCCTCGTCCGGCTGCACGCGGATGACCATGGCGTTGGCGCCAAGCTCATCGGTCATGGTGGCGTCGAACGGCAGATGCGGGGCCCGTTTGAAGACCAAAGCGATTTCGGTCACCCTGCGGCCCAGGCGTTTACCGGTTCGCAGGTAGAACGGCACACCGGCCCAGCGCCGGGTGTCGACCTCGAGGGTGATGGCGGCGAACGTCTCCGTAGTGGAGTCCTTTGCGAACCCCTCCTCGTCGAGTAGCCCGACGACTTTCTCCCCGCCCTGCCAACCTCCGGTGTATTGGCCGCGGCTGGTCGTCTCATCGAGCGGTTCGACGAGTCGTGTTGCCGAAAGTACTTTGATCTTCTCGGTTTGCAGCGCCGACGGTTTGAAGCTGACCGGCTCTTCGATGGCGGTCAGCGCCAATAGCTGCATGAGATGGTTTTGGATGACATCTCGCGCGGCGCCGATGCCGTCGTAGTAGCCGGCCCGTCCGCCGAGTCCGATGTCTTCGGCCATGGTGATTTGCACGTGGTCGACATAGTGGGCGTTCCAGATCGGGTCGAACAGTTGATTGGCGAACCGCAGCGCCAGGATGTTTCGCACCGTCTCTTTGCCCAGGTAGTGGTCGATCCGGAAGACCGCCTCCTCCGGAAAGACGGCGTTGACCGTCTTGTTCAGAGCTTGCGCGCTTTCCAGGTCATGTCCGAACGGTTTCTCGATGACCACGCGGCTCCAGCTGTCGCCCTGTGGGCGGGCCAAACCGGACTTGTGTAGCTGGTCGCAGACCACCGGGAAGGATTTGGGCGGGATGGCCAGGTAGAAGGCGTGATTGCCGCCGGTGCCGCGCTCGACATCGAGCTTCTCCAGCACCTCCGCGAGCCGGGCGAACGCGTCGTCGTCATCGAAAGCGCCTGGTACAAAACGGAATCCCTCGGCGAGCCGCTCCCAGTTCTCCTGCCGAAACGGTGTCCGGCAGTGGTCCTTGACGGCTTGGTACACCACCTTGCGGAAATCCTGGGTTTCCCAATCGCGTCGGGCGAAGCCCACCAGGGAGAAGGAAGGTGGCAATAATCCGCGGTTGGCCAAGTCGTAGATGGCCGGCACCACCTTCTTGCGGGCCAGATCGCCGGTGACACCGAAAATCACCACGGCGCATGGCCCAGCAATTCGGGGCAGCCGCTTATCGCGCTTGTCCCGCAGCGGGTTTTGCCATTGCGCGGAGCTGCCCCGCGTGCTGGCTGGACTCATTTGGCGGCGGAGTCGAGCTGATGCTGGGTCTCCTTCAGCAGCTCGTTCCAGGAAACCTCGAATTTCTCCACGCCTTCGTTCTCCAGCACGAGGAAGACGTCGGTCAGGTCGATTCCGACCGCCGCCAGCTTGTCGAACACTTCCTGGGCGGCCGAGGCGGTGCCGGTGACCGTGTCGCCGGTGATGACACCGTGGTCGGCGACCGCGTCAATCGTGTTCTCCGGCATGGTGTTCACGGTGTTCGGCGCGACCAGCTCGGTGACGTAGAGCGTGTCGGAGTAGTCGGGGTTCTTGACACCGGTCGACGCCCACAGCGGCCGTTGTACCCGCGCCCCGTCGGCCTCGAGTTGTCCAAAACGCTCGCCACCCACGAAGACTTCCTGGTAGGCGGCATACGCCAGCCGGGCGTTGGCCACTCCGGCCTGTCCGCGCAGCGCGAGCGCTTCAGCGGAGCCGATCTTCTCCAGACGCTTGTCGATCTCGGTGTCGACTCGTGAGACGAAAAACGATGCCACCGAATGAATCTTGGACAGGTCGTG
>NZ_DASPSP010000222.1:0-2646 GCF_035623875.1 Mycobacterium sp.
GTGACCGTTGATGGCCGACGTCGATCAGCATGCGTCGCAGCGGAATCTGGTCCCTGACATTCCCGCGGAACTGCGCGACGCGGGCTTTGAAGATGCGGCGGAAATCGGACGGGGCGGCTTCGGCGTCGTCTATCGATGCGCTCAGCCGCTGCTGGACCGCACGGTCGCCGTCAAGGTGTTGACCGCCGACCTTGACCCGGAAAATCTCGACCGCTTCCTGCGCGAGCAGCACGCGATGGGTCGACTATCCGGCCACCCCCACATCGTGACCATCTTGCAGGTCGGCACCACGACCAGGGGTCGGCCATTCATCGTGATGCCGTACCACGCCAAGAATTCACTCGAAGCACTGATCCGCCGGCACGGGCCGCTGGATTGGTGTGAGACGCTGCGCATCGGCGTGAAGCTGGCGGGTGCGCTCGAGGCCGCCCATAGCGCGGGCATCCTGCATCGTGACGTCAAGCCGGGAAACATTCTGCTGACCGAGTACGGCGAACCGGAGCTGACCGACTTCGGTATCGCCAGGATCGCCGGGGGCTTCCAGACGGCGACCGGAGTGATCACCGGCTCACCGGCGTTCACCGCGCCCGAAGTGCTCGAGGGCAAGACGCCCACACCCGCATCGGACGTGTATTCGCTCGGCGCGACGCTGTTCTGCGCGTTGACCGGCCATGCCGCGTACGAGCGCCGCACCGGCGAGAAAGTGGTCGCTCAGTTCCTCCGGATCACCTCCCAGCCGATACCGGATCTGCGTGAGCAGGGATTTCCGGCTGCCGTGGCGGCGGTCATCGAACGGGCCATGGCCCCCGATCCCGCCGCTCGCCCAGCGAGCGCCGCAGCGTTCGGCGACGAGCTGCGCGGGGTCCAGCGCGCCAGTGGCGTCGCCATCGATGAGATGGCCCATCCCGTCGAGTTGGGTGTGGAGCGCCGGACGTCGCCGGTGGCCCCGTCGGCGGTTCCGCGGGACACGGCCACGCCGACGCCCCCGACACCGACGACGAAGTACCGACCGCCGGTTCCGACCCGATCGCTGGTGGCCCGCAACCGGCTGTTCGACGTCCTCCGGGCGGGCAGTCGGCGACGATTGGTCCTGATCCAAGCGCCCTCGGGCTTCGGCAAGAGCACGCTGGCGGCCCAGTGGCGAGACGAGCTCCAGCGCGACGGCATCGCGGTCGGCTGGCTGACGATCGACGATGACGACAACAACGTGGCATGGTTCCTGGCGCATCTCCTCGAGTTGGTCCGACGGGTCCGTCCAGCGCTCGCCGCGTCATTGAGTCAGGTGCTTGAGGACCACGGCGACGACGCCGCCCGCTACGTCTTCACCATGCTCATCGACGAGATTCACGAAAACGACGATCGGATGGCGCTGGTCATCGACGACTGGCACCGGGTATCCGACGCCCAGACCACGGCCGCTCTCGGTTTTCTGCTCGAGCACGGATGCCATCACCTGCAGATCATCGTGACCAGCTGGTCACGCGCCGGACTGCCGGTGAGCAAGTTGCGGATCGTGGATGAATTGGTCGAAATAGACTCTGACTCACTGCGTTTCGACGTCGACGAGGCTCGATCGTTTCTGAACGACGTTGACGGCCTGCAGCTGTCAGACAGCGACGTGGAAGCCTTGACCACGTCGACCGAGGGGTGGGTCGCCGCCCTGCAGCTGGCCGCGCTTGCCCTGCGCGGCGGCGGCGACACCAACGCGCTGGTAAGCCGACTATCCGGCGCGAGCGAGATGATCGGCGAATTCCTCGCCGAAAATGTCCTGGACACCCTGGAACCGGAGATGACCGAGTTCCTGCTGGCGACATCGATTACCGAGCGGACCTGTGGTGGGCTGGCATCCGCGCTGGCTGAGGTGCCCCGCGGCCAGGCGATGCTGGAAGAGATCGAGCGGCGCGGCCTGTTCCTGCAGCGGATCGACGAGGACCCGAACTGGTTTCGCTACCACCATATGTTCGCCGAATTCCTGCGCCGCCGGCTCGACTGTGACCGCCCGGAGCGGGTCGAACAACTCCACCGGGCCGCCTCGGAGTGGTTCGTCGAACACGGCCACCTCAACGAGGCCGTCGACCACGCGCTGGCCTCGGGCGACCCCACGCGCGCGGTCGACCTGGTCGAGCAGGACGAGACCAATCTGCTCGAGCAGTCCAAAATGACGACCCTGCTCGGAATCGTCCGGAAGCTACCGCCGCGGTTGGTGGTTTCCCGCGCACGTCTGCAACTGACCATCGCGTGGGCGAACATCCTGCTGCAGCGCCTGGCGCCGGCCGCCGCCGCGCTGAAGTCTTTCGAGGCGGCCCTGGATGGTGCAGATCTCACTGACGCGATACGGGCAGATCTGCGTGTCGAAGCCGACGTGGCGCGCGGAGCCGCAGACATCTCCGCCGACCGGGCGGATGCCGTCGATCATCTGGTCGCCGAAGCATTGTCACGACCGGACACCTTCCATCCCCGGGTTCCCGGTGCGGCTGGAAATGCTGCAGCGTTCGCCGCGATCTACCGCTTCGACTTCGACGCCGTGCACCGGCTGCTGGCGTGGGCGACGCCTTACCAGGAGATGATGGGGCCGCTTGCCAGCGTCAACGCGCACTGCTTCGGCGGTATCGCCGCCAGGTATCAGCTCGACATCCCAACCGCCCT
>NZ_DASPSP010000050.1:0-7750 GCF_035623875.1 Mycobacterium sp.
CGCAGCAACCCGCATCATCTCGTCGGTGACTCGGGTCGCCTGAGCCGCGGTCACGGCAAGTCCCACCGCAGGGAAGATATAGACGTTATTGCATTGAGCCACAGGGCGTTCCACGCCGTTGCGCTGCAGCGGCGCGAACGGTGAGCCGGTCGCGATCAACGCACGCCCGTCGGTCCACTGGTCCAATTCGGCCGGGTGCGCCTCCGCGCGACTTGTCGGATTAGACAGTGGGAAGATCATCGGCCGCTCGGTCTTGGCGGCCATCTCGCGCACGATGCTTTCGGTGAAGGCACCCGCGGCGGTGGACAGCCCCAACAGAACACCAACGTCGACGTGGTGTACGACGTCAGCAAGCTGTGCCGGCCCCGTCAGCCCCCAATCAGCCACTCGGTTGGCGGGCTGAGCGAAGTCGCGCTGTCCCTCGGAAAGATCCGTGCGGTCGTCGGTGAGCAGACCGTCCACGTCGACGACCCAGATCCGTTGCCGAGCAGCCTGTTCGGACAAGCCCTCGTTGACCATCTCCCGTCGGATCATGTCCAGGACGCCGATGCCGGCCGAGCCCGCGCCGAGCATGACGACCTGCTGCTGCGACAGCGGACGGCCCGCCACCTGGGCGGCGCCGTGCAACGCACCGAGGGTGACGGCGGCGGTGCCCTGAATGTCGTCGTTGAAGGTGAGCAGCTTGTCGCGGTAGCGAGTAAGGATCGGCTGAGCATGCACAGTGGCGAAGTCCTCCCACTGCAGCAGCACGTCGGGCAGTTGTTCGCGCACGGTGGTAACGAACTGATCGATGAATGCGTAGTACTCGTCATCGTCGATACGTCGGTGGCGCCAACCGAGGTAGAGCGGATCTTCGAGGAGTTCGGCGTTGTCAGTGCCGACGTCGAGCACGATCGGAAGAGTGCGAGCGGGATCGATGCCGCCGATGAGGGTGTACAGCGACAGCTTGCCGATCGGAATGCCCATCCCACCGATGCCCTGGTCACCCAGACCGAGAATCCGTTGCCCGTCAGTCACCACAATCACGTCGACATCGGGTAGCGGCCGATTGCGCAGCACTTCGTCGAGACGATCGCGGTCGGGATAGGAAACAAATAATCCCCTTGGCCGCCGGTAGATTTCGCCGAAACGCTGGCAGGCTTCACCGACAGTGGGGGTGTACACGATCGGCAATGTTTCGGGGATGTGGTCGCGCAGCACCCGGTAGAACAGGGTTTCGTTGCGGTCCTGCAGCGCGCGGAGATAGATGTGTTTGTCGAGATCGTCGCGGCGAGTGGAGAATTCATGCCAGCAATGCGCAGCTTGCTGTTCGAGGGTCTTTACAGCAGCCGGCAGCAGTCCGAGCAGACCGTACCTGCGACGCTCGGCCTCGGAGAAAGCCGTGCCCTTGGTCGTCAACGCGTCGAACAGGGCGGCCTGCCCCCGCTGTTGATCGGGCATCGTTCGGATCCCTTCGGTTGCAATTGCGAGCATAACGATGGGATCGAAAGGCCATGTCAGCACAACAATACCGGCGGCGACGCTGATGATCCCGAGGAAGATGTTCCATCCCCCCGGCGGCGCTGCGCCATCGCCTGGGCTCCAAGATCGTCATGACGCGCCTAGCCGACGAAGCGGGCGTGCCAAGCGTGCCTCACGTGATCGGGCGGGTCGGCTCCTATGACGAGCTGTCGGCGCTCGCGCAGAGCGCCGGTCTGGGAGATGACCTCGTCGTCGAGGCCGCTTATGGCGACGCCGGCTCTGGGACGTTCTGCTCGGCAAACCCGGCTAAGCTAAAAGGACATGCTTGGCCGCCCGTTGGATGACTTTGGACCCTACTACCCCGCGCTTGAGAGAGCGACGACGACGCGACACCGTGCGGAGTGCCAAGGAGGCAAACGGCATGCCTGATCCCGTTGATCGGATCCGTCAAACGCTCATCGAACGAGTCCGCCAGATCGTGGACCAGCACCACGAAAGCCAGGCCGACCAGGTGTCTTTAGCCTCTGGGATGTTCTCTTGATGCTGGAGAAAGGTCTAATGCGTCGGTGCACCATTCGGCATGAAAGCGGCTCTGAATGATTCCTTACTCCGATGGGATTGCCGCGCGCCGGTTTCCGATCGTCAATGCCGCGCTGATCGCTGCCAACGTCGCGGTCTTCGTGTTATACGAGCTGCCGGATCCCGAGGCGGCGATCAAACAAGCCTCGTTTTATTCCTGCAATGTCGACAACGCTTGCCACATGGGTTACCCGTGGGGCGTCAGCTGGATCACCGCGATGTTCATGCATGCTGGCTGGGATCACATCCTCGGCAACATGTGGTTTCTGGCGATCTTCGGCAAGAACGTCGAAGACGCGTTCGGGAAGCTCGGCTATCTTCTCGTCTACTTCGGCGGCGGATTCGCGGCAACATTTTTGCAAACCGCGATGACCCTGCTCTTCGGCAGCGCATCGGACGCGCAGATACCGAGCCTCGGGGCAAGCGGCGCGATCGCCGCCGTGCTGGGCGCCTATTTTGTGTTGTATCCCAACTCGAGCATCCTGACACTCCTGGGGTGGTTCCCAATAAGAATCCCGGCATGGCTGTTCCTCGGCGGCTGGTTCCTGTTGCAATTCTTCGAGGGGAACTCCGCACTGGTCGCAGGGACCGGTGGCAGTGGTGTCGCGTTCTTCGCGCACGTCGGAGGGTTCGGCTTCGGGGCGCTCGTGACGGGACTTCTGGTGGGCGCCGGACGCATCGTGGCTCGGAGGCCGCAATGGGACAGAACGTAGGTCCATTCGTCGTAGTGGCGGGAATCGTCATCGCGGCGGTGGGAATCCTGATGTGGGCCGGTGGACTTTCGTGGTTCGGCCACCTTCCCGGTGACATCCGGATCGAACGCGAAAACATGCACATCTACATCCCGGTGATGTCGATGCTCTTAATCTCGGTCGCGGCCAGCGTATTGCTGTCCATCGCGAATTACTTGTTTCGGCGCTGATCGCGCTCCAACTCACAAGCGGACACGAAGGACTCACCGGCCTCTGCCGACGCCCGCACACCAGCGCGACATGCTCGATCAGGTTGGGCGCAAGGGACTTTAGGCCGGGCTGAAGTGTTGGGCATCGGTTGGGGCGATGGAACCGTCGCGTGTGCGGCTGCTGCAGCGGTGGACACCGGACGTCCGCTGGCAGTTTTCCCAGCCGGCACTTTCAACCACTTCGCCAAGGACGTCGGCTGCGAGGACGTGGCCAAGACCATCCGGGCGGTACGAGAGGGTAGCGTTTTCTGCGTCGATCTCGTGTGTTTCAACGACTCTCGGATGATTATCAACACTTTGAGCATCGGAGCCTACCCCACTTTTGTGCGGACACGCGAACGGCTGGAACGCAAGATCGGCAAGGCGCCGGCGAGATGCTGTTGCGCCGGCTGGCGATGGCCGCTAACAAAGCCGGCACGATGATCGCGATATTGGCGGCGACAATCCCGGCGACGACGATGATCGTGCCGAGGATGTCCCAACGCGGTGTTTTCTCTTCCACAGCCGAGCAGGCCGCGATGAAATGCCTATACTTTGTCACCCGATCCCTAAACCCATCGGTGCGGGCAGGGCACGATGAATGATGCGGTGGAAGCCGGCGCTCAACGCGTTTGCAATCAACGCACGCCACGCTATCGCGGGGCTAGTTAGTTAATTAGCTAGCAGATGTCCCACCGGTGTATATGCTGGGTAGATATCTTAATGGCAACCCTTGTTAGCATTGGCGGACAGGGAGCGAAGGCACAGCTTGTGAGCGCTGACTACCGAAAGTTCGCGCAGTGCGAACTGGCAACGCATGGGTATTTGACGGCTGTCAGAGAATCTCAGCAGGTGCCAAAAACTGGTGCGACCGCAATACTGCTGGCAACGTTGTCTTCGGGGAAAACGTTGTCTTGGGGAAGAGGGGTAGGGCGTGAGTAACACCGCCACTAACGCTGGCCGCGATCGCGGCGAGCCGCTCACCGAAACGGTGTCCGCAGTCACGGGCACAGGACCGCAGCTGACCGGTGTTGCTGCCGGTGCCACTGGGGCGGTGCTGGTAGTGGCGGGGGTCTCGGGTTTGCACGTGCTGACCTCCGGTGGCGGGGTGACCGGGTCGGTGGGGTGGGTGCTGCCGCCGTTGGCGGGCGTTCGCCGTGTTGGGTAACGGGATCACACTGCTACGGCGCGCCCTGGCCCCGATCACCGTCACTGCCGAGGCCGGGGTGTTAGCGATCGCGTTGTTCTCGGCCACCGCATTCGGCCTGGCCACCTTATCCTCCTATCTACCCCGCACGGGTACATCGTCTCTCGGGATGGCGGTGGCGGCGGCTGACCCGTGTGGTGATCGCTGCGGAGGCGGCGGCAACGGGCAAGGCTCCTACGGTCCGGATACCTCCGGTTTTCAGCCGCCGGGCATGCCCAATCAGTTGCCGGATTATCAAAGCGGCGCCAACTCCGGATACCCGGCCCCAGACCAAGCTGTCAGCCAGGTCACCCAACAAGCCGGACAGCCAGGCGCCACCCAGACCGCCAGCCAAGGACTACCGAAGCCACCGCCACCGGATTCATGGTCGGGGCAAATCACCAACGCCCCCGACCCCACAAGGCCGAACGCCAACAATGCACTGACCATGGCGCAGCTGGTGCAGCGCGTTTACGACCCGACCCAGCCGCTGCCCGCAGGCTGGTCGCAGCTCAGTTCGGCGCAGGTGGAGCAGCTCAGCGCGGTCAATCCGGACACACACCCCGTGGCGGCGGCCTCCGGTGTGCACGTCGGCGTGTTCACCGACGGCGCCGGGCACTATGTGGGTTCGTTCGCCGGGGCCGAAAACCAGTACGATGACGCTGCGGTGGTTGTTGAGGAAGTCGGCGGCAACCCACCCCAATACCAGACGGCTGTCCAGGTCATGAACGGCCTGCTCAACAACTTCGGCGCCGGAAACGTCGCCGCCACCGGACATTCCATGGGCGGTGGAGAAGCCGCCGCCGGAGCCCTCAACAACGGCACCACCGCCATCACCTTCGAAGCCCAGGGGCTATCGCCCGGCTACCTGCAAAGTCTCGGAATGGACCCCCCAGCAACCTTCGCTCAAGCCGCCGACGGACAAGTCCAGCACTACTTCATCGAAGGCGAATTTGCCACCGCTCTACAACGCGAAATACCACTAGTCAACGGCCTACCCAACGCCCCCGGCCTCAACTACGCACTCCCCTTTGTCACCACCGACCCCGTCACAGGAGCCACCAGCATTTCCCCCGTCGGCCCGCTCGAGCAAGCCCATAACATCGCCGCCGTCATAGATTCAATAGCACAACCAGGGGTGGAACCTCAGTTGGTGTTCACGCAGCCCATCCCGGGCGAAAAAGCCGCCGAAGACGTTGTTAATGCTGTCGCTCCCATTGTCGTCCTACCCATCGCCGAAGCCGTTCTCAGCGACCTGACACCACCACCACCAGCGCCGGCGCCAGCACCAGCAGCGCCAGCACCAGCAGCGCCAGCGCCAGCAGCGCCAGCAGCGCCAGCACCAGCAGCGCCAGCACCAGCAGCGCCGGCGCCAGCACCAGCAGCGCCAGCACCAGCAGCGCCAGCGCCAGCAGCGCCAGCGCCAGCGCCAGCGCCAGCAGCGCCAGAACTATAAATAAAGAGGAAATCGCGTAATGAGGCACGTTAAGACAATCGGTGCCACCGCCATAACCGCCGCGGGACTAATTGCGGCCCCTGCTGCTAACGCCGGGGCACACACCGTCACCTACAGCTTGTGGGTGGATGGCCCGGCCCCGAACGGCTTCAGTGTCAGCTACGTAGCTAATGATCCGGTCGATCAGCAAAGTCCTCCGCGTGGCGGCGATTCCAATTTGTTTTTGTCGCCCGGTGAGGTCTGGACGCGTGACACCACTATGGACGACCCGACTCAGTGGGCCTACATGGTGGCGGTTTACAAGTACGCGAACGCCAATCCGGTCGGTACACACTGTGAAATTAGAGTCGATGGAGTTGTGGAAGCCACCGGCGTAAGCGTCTGTTCGATTCGGCAGCTGAATGCCGGAAGCGGTCCGCCTGGGACTATGTGAGAGCGGATTCTTGGCGTTAGCCGCGATTTTTCGCGCGGCCAGATCTGGGAGGGTGTTGCCCCGGTTCTGGCCGACTGGTGGTGCCGATTGCGGCATGCCGGTGTGATGGGTCCTAACTGCGACAACGTAAGTGGTCCCGGCTGGGATCGAACCAGCGACCTTCCGCGTGTGAAGCGGACGCTCTCCCACTGAGCCACGGGACCGGCGCCAAGAGGCGAACGACGTCGAAGGTTAGCACGCGCGGGCGTCTCGGCAGAACGCGCAGCATGGGCCGCAGATAGCGGCGCGCCTGATGGTGCCAAGAAATTTGTGCGGGCCCACTCAAGTGGACTATCGTCGTGCTTCGCACCGGGCGACGATCTCGTCCGTTGCGCGCGGACGTAGCGCAGTTGGTAGCGCATCACCTTGCCAAGGTGAGGGTCGCGGGTTCGAATCCCGTCATCCGCTCGAGGGTGCAAGTGGCATCAAACCCCGCGGTGGAGTGGCCGAGTGGTGAGGCAACGGCCTGCAAAGCCGTGCACACGGGTTCGATTCCCGTCTCCACCTCCAATTCTTTGACCGGGCGCGGTTAGCTCAGCGGGAGAGCGCTTCCCTGACACGGAAGAGGTCGCTGGTTCAATCCCAGTACCGCGCACTAATGTTTGCGCAGTTCAAGTGCCGTTTTTGGTCTGGAAGTTGCGTGGCTTGGGCTAAGTGCGGGCTAAAGATTCCAACCCGCGGTGCCACATTCCACCCGAAGAATGTTCGACTGATACACCCTTATCGAAGGCTCACAATGCGTACCGCTGACCACCGCTGGCTAACCAGCTGGCCGGGGGTGGGCCGCTGCCGTCGATAGACACGTATCCTGCGGAAACGCTACTGCCGACGGGGCCGCGTCGGAATCAGCTTCGACTCCGCCTGCTCCCAATCGACGTAGCCGGTGAGCGTGCTGGCGGTGATCCCCCGGGGGTGTCGATGCGGTCGGCGATCTGCCGCAGCGCTATCGCCACCAGCGCCGGAGGGAACGGGTCGTCACACTGGTAGGTGTAGAGGCCGTCGCTGCAGACTTCCACGGTCAGTTTCACGGGTAGGACCTCGGTTCAATCACCATCCGGGTAGCCGGTCGCCCCCTGAACAGTTCACGAACGCGCGGGCTGAACAGTTCACGAACGCGCGGGCTGAACAGTTCAGCAACCCGCGGGGGCATTAAACGCAGAATGTATCCAATGCCCTACTACAGCGACACCCACCCTAACCGCCGTCACATCGACGAATTGCTGGGTGAGCGCCTAGCGCACGACGTGTGGCCCGGTGAGGACACGGTGAACGCTGCGATCGTCAGTGAAGCGTCGTGAACGAAGCCCGGCCACGCGGGTAACTTGACCAGGCTCGTCCATGATGGCCGCCGAGGAACTAGGGCTAGGGAGCGAATGCGACGTGTCCGAGCACGTCGATAAGCGATTCGAGCCCACCGTTGCCGGCGCTGGCTAGGTCGTATGTGACCGGGACGATAGTGTCGCTCTGATCTTCGCCGACGATGGCGGTGCCGCCGTCGAAGGCGCTGGCACTGTCATACGACACGGGTTCGGTGCTGCCGTCAACGCCTGGCGCGGAATACGTCTCGTTGTACCCGTTCCCGACGTTTGCAAAGCTGTTCGTACCGCTGGCGGTAGCCACGTCATCCTGGACGTTGCCGGTTCCGCTGTAGTCCGT
>NZ_DASPSP010000259.1:0-20554 GCF_035623875.1 Mycobacterium sp.
CCAGTCCGGCAGCAGCGAATCGAAGCCGTGGCAGGTGCGCGGAAACACGTGTAGCTCGGTGGAAACCCCGGCGCGAAGCAGCTGTAGCGCATAGTCGACCGCTTCGTCGCGAAACGGATCGATCTCCGCGCACGTGATCAAAGCAGTTGGCAGACCACCCAATCGGTCTCGCCGGGCTGGCACGGCGGCCGCTGATCCAGCGTCGGGGCCCAGGTAATAGCGCCACATCAGATCGGCTGCCTCGCTGTCGAAAGCGGGGCTGGTGCAGAACTCGGCCTTCGACGCGGTTTCCCGATCGTCCAGCACCGGCTGGTGCAGAAGCTGGAAGACGACCGCCGGCAGTGAGCCGTCGGCGGCACCGTGAGCCAGGCACGCCGCCAGGGTCGCACCGGCGCTGCTGCCCCCCACCGCCAAGCGCGCAGGGTCGACGCCCAGTTCCGTCGCATTGGCCGTCACCCATCGCAGCACGGCACTCGCGTCGTCGAGGGCTGCCGGATATTGATGCTCCGGGGCCAGCCGGTAGTCGACCGACACCACGGTGCAGCGACCGCGTCGGGCGAGCTCTACGCACTGCCGATGATCGGTGTCCAGGTTTCCCAGTGCGAAGCCGCCAGCGTGGCAGTAGACGATCGCCGGTGCCGGATCCGCTTCGGCGCCAGAGTAGATACGCACTGCGACGCTGCCGGATTCGGCCACCGCGGTGTCCTCGACGATCCGCACGCCTTGCGCGTCAGTGCGTTCGGCGGCCTCCCGGCGGCGCTGGTTGAACGGTTCGCGCATGAGTTGAATCGAATTCAGCGAAAAGTCGGTCCGCGCCGTCGCGATTGCGCGCAGCGCGGGATCCAACCGCTCAAGGCCATCCGGTTCCGTCATCGACTGCCCTTGTCCAGCGCCATCGACGCATCGGGCACACACTCGGCTGGGGCCTCGAAGGTGAAGTCAGCGGACTTGAACCGGCGCGTCATTCCCCAGAAGGCCCGCGCGCTGCGCGGCCATTGCGTCACCACCCGCCCGTTGGCCGTGCGAAAGTAGTTGCTGCACTGGGTGGTCCACACAGTGCCCTGCATCCACTGGTCGATCTTGGCGAGGAAGTTGGCCATCGCTAACGGTCGCACCGCGACATACGACTTGCCCTTGCGCCGCAGGTATCGCAGTGCCCGCACGATGTAGCGCGCCTGTGCTTCGAGCACGAAGATCACGCTGTTGGAGCCGACGTTGGTGTTGGGTCCATACAGCATGAAGAAGTTGGGAAACCCGGGCACCGCCATGCCCAGGTATGCGTGCGCCCCGTCCCGCCAGACATCGCGCAGCGTGATCCCACCTTTGCCGGTCACCTCGATCTCGCCCAGATAGTCCGCTGCGGCGTAGCCGGTTGCGCACACCACCACGTCGACGTCGCGCTCGGTACCGTCTTGCATCACCAGCGACCGTGCCCGCAGGTATCGCGCCGGGCTGCTCAGCACCTCGACATGCGGCTGCGTCAACGCGGTCAGGTAGTCCGACGAGAACACCAACCGCTTACAGCCCATCGGATGGTTCGGTGTCAGTTTGCGGCGCAGTTGCTCATCAGCGACCGAATGCTCCAGCAGGCGCATTGCGATCGCGGTGAACTCCTGGGTTTTCTCGCTGCCGTGCTCGATCACCGAGATATTCGACTCACTGCGCAGCCACAGTCGCGTCCGGTAAAGCTTCTTCGCAAAAGGAATATGCGCGAATAGCCAACGCTCCCTTCGGCTGTAGGGCCGGTCCGGTTTGGGCAGTATCCAGGTCGGCGACCGCTGCACCGAGTACACCTGGGCCGCGACCTTCGCCAACTCCGGCACCAGCTGCGATGCCGTCGACCCCGTCCCCAGGACGGCCACCCGCGCACCCGCGAGGTCGACCGAATGGTCCCACCGCGATGAGTGCATCACTGTTCCGGTGAACGGTTCCTGTTCGACCAGCTCGGGCAACACCGGCTGGGTGAACAGCCCGACAGCCGAGACCACCACGTCGAATTCGTGATGTTCGCCCGTGGTCGTCGTCAGCTGCCAGCACTGCGCGCGGTCATCCCATCTCGCGGAGCGGATTTCAGTGCCGAGCTGCAGATGTGGCTGCAAGCCCTGATCTTCGACGCAACGCTCGAAATACTTCAGGATCTCCGGCTGCGGCGACCACAGCCGCGACCAGTGCGGATTCAAATCGAACGAGTACGAATAAAGATGCGATTTGACGTCGCAAGCCAGCCCCGGATAAGTGTTGATCCGCCAGGTTCCGCCGACACCGTCTTCCCGATCGAAGATGATGAAATCTCGAAAGCCCGTTCGCGCCAACAATATCCCCAACGCGATGCCACCAGGGCCGGCGCCGATGATGCCAACCGAAAGGCCGGTCTTCATTGAATTTTCAGGCATTGGCCACCGTCGATGACGAGTTCCGAACCTGTGATGAACGACGCTTGGTCGGAGACCAGGAAGGCGACGGCATCGGCTACCTCGGACGGCTGGCCGATTCGGCCGGATATCGATGTCGACGCCAGCCGCGCCTGGGTGTCTTCGTCGAGCATCGGCGTCGCGATCGGTCCGGGAAACACCGCGTTGACGCGAATGCCCGCGTGCGCCAGTTCGGCCGCGGCGGCCTGGGTCAGCCCGCGCAGCGCCCACTTCGACGAGCCGTAGGCGATGTGATTCGGGAACGGCCGAATCGCACCGGTGCTGCAGGTGTTGACGATGGCTGCGCCCTGGGCGGCGCGCAACTGGTCGAGTGCCGCACGAATACCCAGGAACGCACCTAAACAGTTTACCCGCCAAGCCTTTTCGAATCCCTCGACCGTCTCGTCGGTGATCGAGGCGCGATGCAGCACGCCGGCGTTGTTGACCAGGGTGGTCAATAACCCGAACCGGTCGACGGTGGTCGCAACGGCCTCGCGCCAGCCCGACGACGATGTCACATCGAGCGGAATCGCGACCACCCCGTCATCACCGAGGGCGTCGACCGCGGTGCTGAGTTCGGCTGTGTTGACGTCGCAGGCCGCAACGAAAAACCCGTCGGCGCGCAGCCGTTGGGTGATCGCCCAGCCCTGTCCGCGCGCGGCCCCGGTTACCAGCGCGACGCGCTGTTGAGTGGTCACGATGACGGCGCCTCCGGGCGGTCGCCGAGCCCGCCGCTGGTGATGAACCGGCATCGCCGACGACGGAAGCGCCACCGCCGGCCGTCGCGGCTCAGTACGTCGTCGAACAGGGCGGGCCGCAGATGCATCGTGCCGGCTTCGACGAGCAGCACCTGGGAGCGCGCCGTCGCGGCGTCCCCGGATACCTCGACGCTCGACACCCCGGTCAGGTGCAGGCCACGCGGCGCGGACTCGAACATGGCGCGGATTTGGTCGCGTCCAATGAATTTCCGCCCGAACACCACGAACTCGCCATCGTCGGCGAAAAGGTCCAGGCATCGGTCGATGTCGTCGGTGTCGAGGGCCAACGCGTAGCAGGCCAGCAGGTCACGGATCGCACGGTCGTCATCGCAGCGATAGTCGGTCACTGGTAGCCACCCGCGGGTGAGCTGCCCGTCGGCGCCTCTTGCGCGGTCGCTTCCTTCAGGCCTGCCGCGGCACCGCGCCGCAATGCCTGGGATTCCGACGCCAGGGTGATCATCTGAAAACCCAGCCGTGCCATGGCCTGACCGACTATGCCGTCCCCGGCGTGAATACCGGGCACCAATCCGGCGGCGGACGCGGCACGCTCAATGTTGCCGATCGCGTCGCGCACAGCCGGGTGACTCGTCGCCTTGGTGACCTCGACGCCCATCGAGATCGCCAGATCGGCGGGCCCGACATAGATTCCGGAAAGCCCTGGTACAGCGCATATTTCATGGACATCGGCGAGCGCCGCGGCGGTTTCGATCATCGCGAAAACGCTGACCCGGGACTCCAGCGCAGCCGTGTCGTAGCCCAGGCTGGCCCGCAGCGGGCCGAAGCTCCGCACGCCGACGGGTGGGTATCGGGTCGCGGCCACCGCGGCGGCGGCCTGGTCGGCCGATTCGATCATCGCGACGATGATGGCGTCGGCGCCGGCGTCGAGCACTCGCCCGATCGGCGCCGGGTCGACAGCAGGCAGCCGAACCGCGGTGCCAATCGGCACGTGCTCGAGGCGGCGCAGGATGTTGGCAATGTCGGCGTCGTCGAAGTAGCCGTGTTGGGCGTCGAAGCCGACATAATCGTATCCGGCCCGGGCGAACTCCTCCGGCCCGATCGACGTGGGCCCGGTGATCCAGCCACCCCATACGGGTTTTCCGCGGGCAAGGGCCTGCTGCAGGTGGCTTGATGTCATGCCGCACCCGACTCTGTGATCGCGATTTTCACCCGGCCGGGCTCCGGCCGGCAGGCCAGTTCGAATGCGGCCTGAACGTCGTCGATGCCGAAAGTATGGGTCAGATATGTTGCCAACAGCCCGGGATGCTCGGCGGCGAATTTGCCTGCAAGATCCAGCATCCGTCGACGATCAAGCGTCACACCGGATTTCAGCGTCAGGTTGTTGCGCAGCATGGTACGCATGCTGATCGGATAACTGTCGTCGTCGGCGACGCCGAAGTAGAAGACGGTGCCGCCGTGTCCGGCGGCTTCGATCGCGTGGCCAAGCGTCGCGACCTGATGCCCGACGGCTTCGATCACGATGTCCGGCCGGTCCTCGCGGGCCAGCTGGCTGACCCACCGGTCGCTGGTTGCCCGCACCAAGGTGTCGACGCCGAACTTGTCGGCGATGCCGGCGCGGTCGACCGGGTCGACACCGGTGACGTGCCGTGCGCCTGCCGCTTTGGCCGCATACGAGAACAGCAGCCCGATGGATCCTTGGCCGATGATGCCGACATGGCGGCCGCCGAGGGCCGGCAGCTGCTCGACGGCGTAGAGCACACAGGCCAACGGTTGTAGACCGATGGCTTGCGCAGGGGTGAGCGCCGGATCGTACGGCGCCACCTGGTCTCCGTCGGTCACCACGCGTTCCATCAAACCGTCGAACGCCGACGCCCAACCCACCACCCGATCACCGGGCCGGTGTTCGGGATGACGGCTGGCGATGACTTCCCCGACGACCTCGTGGATCGGGAAGCCGTCCTTTTCCGGGCCGCTGCGGCCATCGTCGCCCGCAAGTGGGCCGCGCACACCGCGAAAGGCCGGCATGTCGCTGCCGCAGACCCCGGCGACCAAGAACCGCAACAGCACCTGGCGATCGCCGAGGCACTCAGCTGTCTTGTTAGGGATCGATGTCCGCTCGAACAGATACGGCGCCACGATCCGGTAGGACCACATCTCAGACCTCCACCGGCAGCCGGCTCCAGCCCCACTGGAAACTGGACGGCGGACGGAATGCCGCCTCGTCGATGATCCGGTAGTCCGGCACCCGCCGCAGCCATTCTTCGACCATGACGGCAATCTCGAGGCGAGCAACGTGGTAACCCAGGCAGAAGTGCTGGCCCCGGCCGAAGGCCAGCGAACGCTTGATGGGCCGGTCCCAGATGAACTCGTCGGGCTGCGGATACTCCCGCTCGTCGCGGTTGGCCGACGCCAGCAGGGTGATGATCCGCTGACCCGGCTCGATTGTGGTGTCGTGAATGGTGAACGGCTTGCGGGCGGTTCGGGCGAACCACTGCGCGGGCGCGCAGTAGCGGATCATTTCCTCGCGCGCAACGGGCACGTTGGCTTTCGCGTCAGCTCGCACCGCTTCCAGTTGGTCGGGATGACGGCTGAGCTCCCACAGTCCGTGCGCCACCACCTTCGGCACTGTTTCGGTGCCGCCGATGAACACGCACAGCATCTGGGTGGCTACCTCGACGTCGTCGAGCGCGCGATCGTCGGGCAGCCGGTAGCCCATTAGCCCGTCCACCACCGGTAACGGCTCGCCTGACGCGTTGGCGCGTCGCCTTTTCACTGATGGGATCAGGTAGTCCAGGTAGTTGGGCCGGGCCTGCGCGGTGTCGACGCCGCTGCCAGGTTCGGCCAGGCTGCCCGCATTGACCGCGGCAAGTACCTCGGACGCCAGTTCGACTGGTATTCCCAGAAATTCGCACACTACGGATGCTGCGACGACCCCGCCGTAGTCCTGGGTGAGGTCGAACGAACCGCGCGGCAGCAACAGGTCGAGCCGCTCGTTCGCCAGCTCGCGGATCCGGTTCTCCAATTGCGCGGCCGCTTTCGGCCGAAACGACTTGCTGTGCGCCTGCCGAACGCCGTCATAAATGGGCGCATCGAAAACCGCGTGAAACGGCAGCGGATGCCAAGGTGGATCGGCGACCGGCCCGTCGTTGTGGTGGGCCAGGGTCGAGGCCGGCGGCAAGGTGCCCTCCGAGGCGACGAACGTTCCGTCGTTGACCGCCAGCACATCCCAGATATCGGCGAACCGCGAGAGCGCAAACGTATCCCACTTGTCCAGGTAGTAAACCGGGTAATGCTCGCGCAAGACCCGGTAGTAAGGCAACGGATCTGCCATCACCGACGGGTCGAACGGATCGTACGAGAAGTCCTGCATCGAAGCGGTTTTCATTGCAGCGGTGACGGCGGCAGGGCTTGCAGGATCGAGTCTTCCCAGCCGTCGCGAAGCGCCGGGGCGACGCTCATCCAGGTGACGATCTCGGCCGGTGGGTTGTCCTTCCACGACGGATAGTGCTCGGCGAAACATTCCCAACCGCCGTCGAGCGCCCAGTAGTGGATGACCTCGTTGTAGCGAAACGTGGTGGTGAACGATCCCAGCCAACGTTTGCCGGTGCGTTCCGACCACGGCACGTAGAGCCGCTCAAGCTCGCGGATGTAGTCGTCCTGCCGGCCCGGTTTGGTCTGCATGATTTCTTGAATCACAACGGACGCACTGAAATTGGCCTCGCGCAGCTGGGCGAGCGTCTTGTTGCTCGGCCCCGGATACATGATTCGCCCCTCCCCTGAGGCGCCGATGTCGGCGAGGTATGCCGACCATTTCCCGGCAGCTGCCTCATGGCTGCCGCCGCGTGTCTGTGCCGCCCCGATGCGCGCATAGTCGGCGAACGCGTCGATCTCCCAAATGATCGTCACCTGCGGCCAGTGTCCGTTGTAGGGGGTGGTTTCCCACAGGCAGAACAACCGGGCGCCCAGTTCTTGCATCATCGGCTGGTAGGTGTCGACGAACACCTCGGTGAACCGGCCGCTTGTTCCAGAGCCCAGCGCAATCGTCTCGTGCAGGTAAAGCAGCGTGTGGCCGTAGTACTTCCGCATCAGCCGACCGGGATCAGTTCGGAATCGACCGGTAAGCACGCTTTCATGTCGCTGCGCAGTGTCTCGGTTGGGCCGACCGTATCCGGAATGCCGGCAGCGGTGAGGGCATGACGTTTGAATGCGCGTGCGGCACCGCTGAGCACATGCTGCACCGTGGTCGTCCGGTACCCGACGGCCAGTGGCCAACCGTCATGCCAGAGCGTGACTTCCGTCATCCAGCGATCCAGCGCCTTGAACACCTCCTGCCGAATTCGGATGTCCGACGTGAACATCTCTGCGCTGACCGCCAAGCCGCGGGCCGCGCATGCCGTGCCCGCGGCCGGGATCTGCGAATCGAGCTCGGCTACTTGCATTCCCAGGATCTGCAACGGGCGGGTGTCGCATTGCTGCGGCAACAGCACGTTGACCTCCCAACCGGCGCGCACCCGGTCGTACAGCCATCCCCCGGCGGAGCACACCACGTCAGCGGGGCTGGAGGCAACGACGTCGAGGCGATACTTGACCGCACCACCGTCGCGGTGCCGCGAAGGTCTCGCCCGCGCAGCATCGTCCGTCAGATCAACTGCGTGGAAAGTTCGAGCTACCACTGAGCCGTTCCCCATCGTCGCACCGTCATATCAACCAGACCGACCCAGCGTGACACTTTGACGCCAATCTGTAAAGTCCGGAACGCGCCGTCGAGGTATCGTGACGTGCCCTCAATGAGTGACCCGCTCGCCCGACTGGACCTGGCGTATCCGCTCCTCGCGAATACCGATGGGCCCGGGTTCCAGCTGTTCGGTGATCCCCAGATCAGCCAGGCCGAGGTCGGTCAGCAGCGGAATCCCGCTGGCGTTGAGGATGAACCGCTGGTCGTCGGTGACGCCGTCGTCGAAGAGCATCGCGCCGATGAGACAAATGACCGCCATCTTGAAGGCATTCAGCGCTCGATACCACGGGCGATTTTCGACCTTGATCCCGCTGGCCTGTTCGTAGCGGGCGATGAACTCGTCGATGGTCGGCGCATCCGGGTGGCTGGTGATTCCCACCGGCTGCATCCAGAGCAACTCCATCCAACCGATGTCGGTGAGCGGATCTCCAATACCGGTCATCTCCCAGTCGAAGATCGCACTCACTTGATCGCCGACGAACGCGAAGTTGCCCGGCTTAGCGTCACCATGCACCAACGCGATCGTCGGGCACGGCCGCGGCTTGCCGTCCCGAAGCGCGCGCAACAGTCGCTCCAATGCGGGCAGCGTGCCGCGCTGCACCCGATGCATTTCGGCGGCCCAGTGGTCCAATTCGCGATCGAGATGGTCGCTGCCGTCGCCAAGGGCATCCAAACCGGTTGCCTGCAAGTCGACGGCATGCACGGCGGCCAGCTGATCGGCCATGTCCTCGCACATGCGACGGATGCGTTGGGCCGTTGCGTCGGGACCTTGGGGTGCCTCCATCTCATAGACGCTGCCGGCAACGCGTTCCATGACGAAGAACGGACGCTCGAGCACGTCGCCGGATTCTTCGAGCCACAATGCCCGCGGGGCTCGCACCGATGTGTTCTCGAGTTTGCGCAAGATGTCGAACTGCCGCTTGAGGTCATAGGGCTCGAGCAGCGCCGGCGGCCGAGGCCGTAACCGGACCACGACATCGCGGCGCTCCTCCGCCTCACCGTGCCCGGTAACGACGGTCAGCGCCATCATCTCGGCAGAGTGTCCGAACTCGACCCGCTCGAGCCCTTCGATTCGTAGCTCATCCGCGTCCGACAGCTGACCGCGCAGCCAGCCGGTAAGCCGTTGGCCGATGTCGCTCATTGGGCCGCCGTCTCGGAGGAATCAGCAGGCAAACGCTCCACCGGCGACTTGTCTTGGGTGAACGACGACATGTCCATGGCGCGCCAATTCGGGTATCGCCGGTAGGCGTTTCCACCCATCAGGATCTCGAAAATGCCCCAACCGGTCCGGCCGTCGAAATCGAACCGCATCAGCTGGTCGATCGCCATCGACTTGCTCTCGGTCTCGGCGAGCTCGTCGCGGTCGTTGCTGTCCCACGAGAAGTGAACGAAGTAGCCTCGGCCGCCCAGATCTTGGTATGTGCATTTTGACAGCGGCAGTCCGTAGTAGGCGTTGACATGCTGGTGTGGCGCAGCGGCCGTGACGCGGTAGCGCTTTCCGTCTTCGTCGGTGAAGATCAGGACAGCACCCGCGGGCCGCTTGAGATCGCCGTCGAACTCCGCAGCGTGCTCCATCTTGACGAACCGCTTGGACAGCGTGCCGTCGCTGTGGGTGATCCCGCCGTCGACGTAGGTGACGGTCCCGTCGCAGGTCTCGAAGACCCATGCCTCCATCGCGCAATCGTCGAAACCGGCATCAAGCCAGAGCCAGAAGTCGATTTCGTCGGAGACCCGCAATCCGAAGGTCCGGTCGCGCCCGCCATGGAAACCGTCGACCGAGATACGCTCGCCGTCGATCTCCACCCAGCCGCTCCAGGTACCGGGCTCTTTGATGTGGTACATGTCGGCCAGCAGTTTTCCTTGGCTGCCATGAACTTTGATGGGCAACAATTCCCACATCGGCGCGCTGGGCTCGTAGTAGAGCTCCCAGGCGATTTCCGAATCATTGGGTGCCACTTCGAGTTTCCATCGCTTCAGCGGCTCGACGCAGGTCCACCGCATCGGCCCAGCAGTCAGATCGGCACGATCTGCTCCCGTTATCTGCCGCCCGGCCATCAGGTCCCAGTGCCGACCGTCGGCGAGGGAGACCTTGACGTAGCCCAAGCCGCTTTTGGTGTTGGGATTATTTCCGTATCCGCTCGCCAGCAGCATGGTCCCGTCAGGCGAGGCCGCGAAGAAGTAGCACCGGTCCGACCAGGTGGTGTCTGCGTCGTGCACTTCGTCGAAGGGGCGCGGAAGTTGATGCGTGAAGGACTCGTCCGCGGCGGAATACCCCATAAGCGCACACACCCTTCAACCACAAGCCACTGACCAGAGAGCGTGACACTTCTGGATAGATTTGTAAAGTCTCGCGGTCACGACTTGCGGCGTGCGGCCAGCTCGGCGAGAACTTCGTCGGTGTGCTCGCCCAGCCGTGGCGCAGCGGACCGCGGCGCCCACGGTGTGCCGTGGAAATCCGCCGGTGTGGCGACCATCGGGACGGCTGCTTGCCCGTCCGGCACGTCGACGATGCCGCCCGCAGCGTGGAACTGCTTGTCTGCCACGACATCCTCGATGGAGTTAACCGGCGACCAGAAGAAGTCCGGTTCGCTCGCGAAGATCTCCGCCCATTCGTCGAGGGGCTTGGTGGCAAAGATCTGGTCCAACTCGGCAATCAGGTCGACGGCGTTGACGGCGCGTGACCGCGCGGAGGAAAAGCGCGGATCGGTCAACCAGTCGGCGCGGCCGACGGCCCGGCACAACGGCGGCCAGTGTCGCTCGGCTTCCAGCCCCACGATCCAGAACCGCCGGCCATCTGCTGCGGCGTAGTTGTTCATGCACGGGTTGCCCATCGACTCCCGTTGTCCGACGGCAATGGGCTGACCGGTCATCAGGTAGGTGTTCAGGTCGAAGCTCACCGTGTAGGCACCCTGCCGATACAGCGAGGTCGTCACCAGCTGCCCCGATCCGGTTCGGTCGCGGGCCAACAGTGCTGCGCAGATTGCCGCCGCCAGCGTCATGCCGGCGCTGTGATCGCCCATACCGCCGCGCTGGAACGGCGGCGTGTCACCGGGCCGGGTCAGCAGATGGGCCACTCCGGCGCGGGCCCAGAACGCCGCGATGTCGTAGGCGGCCCGGTCGGCGTCCGGCCCGGTTTCGCCGTAGCCGGTGATCAGCCCGTAGACCAGGCGGGGGTGATTTGCAGCCACCGACTCATAGTCGAGCCCGAGCCGCCGCAACGCGCCGGGTCGGACATTGGTCACGAACACGTCGGCGCCGCTGATCAATTCGAGAGCCGTGGCGCGGCCACAGTCGGCACCGTCGGTTGTGAGGTCGAGGACGATGCTGCGCTTGCAGCGGTTGTCCATCTCGAACGGCGGGCTCACGTCGATGTCGAGCCCCAACATCCGGCCGAACAGACGCGCTGGGTCGCCGGTCGGCGGCTCGATCTTGACGACGTCGGCACCCCAATCGGCGAGGATGCCACCCGCCGCAGGCCCGGCCACCCACACCCCGAGCTCGACGACTCTGATGCCTTCCATTGGTCCGCCCATGCCCGGCATCCTCCCACCCGCACTGTGCGGAGCGATGCCCGATACGCTGATAACCAGCGTGAGCACGACGGACCGGGAGGGCTTGTGAGTCTGGTCGCCGGGCGCGGGCCGCTCAGCAATGAGCCCGCCGGCTGGTTTTCACCCGACGCCGATCTGAACTTGCCCGCCGACGTCGTCTATGTCGAGCCGCATCCGCGACGCGTTCAGGCCGTCCGCGGCGGGAGCATAGTGATCGACACCGAGCGGGCGCTGTTGGTGCACCGGCGAAATCATCCGCTCAGCTATGCATTTCGCGCCGACGAGGTGAACGGTCTGCCCAGCAAGCCGGTTGCTGAGGCGCCCGGATTCGTCCAGGTGCCGTGGGACGCGGTAGACACCTGGATCGAAGAGGGACGCACGCTCGTGCACTATCCGCCTAACCCGTACCACCGGGTCGACTGCCGCCCCACCAGGCGGCGTCTGCGGGTCAAGGTCGCCGGCACGACGCTGGTGGATACCGACGACACCGTGATCGTGTTCGAGACGGCGCTGGAACCTCGCTTGTACGTCGATTCGTCGCATGTGCGCACCGACCTGCTGCGGCAAACGGACACCTCGACCTATTGCAATTACAAGGGCGTCGCCACCTATTGGTCGGCCGTGATCGGTGACGTGACAGTCGAGGACGTCGCGTGGAGTTACCTGGACCCGCCACCGGAAAGCCTGCCCATCAAGGGATTTCTTAGTTTCGATGGCACGCGCGCCGAGATAGTTGCCGAACTGCCGCCTCAGGACTTCGGCGGCGAATAGTTCGGGCGCCCAAGCCCCAACGCGTGCTGGGCGATCATGTTGCGGAACACCTCCAGGGTGCCGCCGTAGATACCGGTCGGTGAGGCAAGCCGGAAGATGTATTCGGCGCCACCGTCATCGGCAGCGCCGTTGGTCTCGATCGGCAACGCCGACGCCGTGCCCAGCAGGTCCATCAGCTCCGGCGCGACATCACGCATGGTTTGCGCATTCGCCACCCGCCCGAACATTCCCGGGGTGCTCAACGCCGCCTCGGTGCGGGCAATGCTGCGGCCCAACCGATATGCCACCGACGTGTCGTCGAGCAGGCGGCGGCCGTCCGGGCCCGGTTGGGCAACCAGCGCCGCGATCTTGTCGATCGCCTCGGCCATCAGTGTGGCATGTTCGCTCATCACCGCGATTCTCTGCAAGCCGCCGGCTTCACTTTCGACGGTGCCGTGCTCGACGTCGAGCGCCGCCCGCAGCACCGCCCAGCCGCCGTTGATGTCACCGATGCGGTATTTGTCGTCAACCCGCACGTCGCTGTAGTAGACGATGTTGGTCCGGTCGCCGTCGATGGTGCGGATGGGCTGGATCTCGACGCCCGGCGTGTCCAGCGGCACCAGGAACATGGTCAGGTTCTTGTGTTTCGGCGCGTCCGGATCGGTGTTGGTAAGCAGGAAAACGTATTTGGCGTTGTGGGCATTGGAGGTAAACATCTTGGAGCCGTTGACAACCCAGCATCCGCCGTCGCGAACCGCGCGGGTCTTGCACGTCGCCACGTCGGAGCCGCCCTCGGGCTCGGTGTAACCCAGGCACAGCCGGATGTGACCGGAAAGCACGCCGGGCAGCACCTCGTCGGCTACCTCCGGCGATCCGAACTGCCGCACCGTCCGGGCCACCATCGCGGTCGTTCCCCAGTGGAACCACGGCGTGTGCGCCCGCCCGATCTCCAAGTCCCAGATCCGCCGGTGCAGCGCGCTGAAGCCGCCCTCGGACTCGTCTTTCCAGTCGGCGGCCAGATAGCCTTCGGCACCCAACGCCACATGTACGCCCTCGTCGAAATTATCCCCGGTCTCCCGGTCCCGTCGGCGCACTTCGTCGGTGACGTGGACGCCCAGAAACGCCCGCAACCGATCGCGGAATTCCTGGTCCTCCCTGGAGAGTTCGACGCTCGCAAAGTCCATGGCTGCTAAAGCCGCGCCTCGGTCTTGATTGCGGTGTCGGTGGTGCGCAGCGGGCGGATCAACGCCTCCTGCGCGAACGAGGCGATCAGCTCACCTTCTTCGGTGTGCACGGCGCCGCGGACATACGACATGCCCGCGCCGACCTGGGTGCTCTCGTGCGTGTACAGCAGCCACCCCGACCATGACACCGGCTCATGGAAGCCGACCGTTACCGTCATCGGCGCGGTGGACACGGTCAGGTGCGACTGGCTGGTGCCGATGCCTTCATGGGCGCGCATGGTGGTCGAGATGCCCAAATGGCCGGTGAAGTATGCGATCAGCGCCTTGGCCAGATCGTCGCGAGTCGGGATCGGGTCATAGTGCAGCCAGGCGTACAGCTCCGGTGGCCCGACTTCGTCGGGGCTGTTGACGTCAACCACGTCGACCAGCCGCAGTTCCCGACCGGCCATCGGCATCGGCGAGACGTTCGCATCGGCGGGCGCGGCCACGTCGGGGCGGGGCAGGTGGTGACGAATCACATCGGGCGACGGCACGTCGGCCAGCGCGGTCACGGTGATGCAGCGCCGGCCGTTCTGCTTGACGAACACCACCGCGGTCGCGGTGGAGCGGCCTTCGTGGACCACGTCGATGTCGAATTCAACTGGCGGCCCGACCATTACAGCGCGGGAGAACACCGCGTGCACCGACCGCACCGACTTGTCCGGAAACCGTTTGGCGACCGCGACAATCACTTGTGCGAGCACCTGGGTGCCTTCGACCACCTGCCGTTCGTCTGCACCGGCGATCCCGGTTTCAGCGGTGAAGTGGTCGGGCCCGTCGGCATGCGCATCGAACAACTCCAGGAGGCCGCTGACCGACCAGTGCGTCTGCTCAGATTCCGTCGTCACCCTGCGAGCGTGACATTCTCACCGAATCTTGTAAAGCCTTCTCGGCGGCTCACCCGATCTCAGGTCGCGTCGATCACCAGGGTCTGGAACCGTTCGATGGTGTCAGTGACGTGCGCAAGGCTGTCGCCCGGCAGCCCCACTTGCAGCCAGGTGACGCCCAGCGCGGCCAGCTTTTCCATTCCGGTCAGGTAGGCGTCCGCGTTGAAGTCGTCGTGTGCCGGGCTGCCGCCTTCGAAATTGGTGAACACCACGTCGAACTTCGACCAGTCCCGGCCGGCTTCGTCGACGCGGCGGCGCAGGTCGGCGATGCCGTCGGCGAGGCCTTCGACCGAGTCGATGGTCGCGGTGCGAGTCGTCTGGGCCAGAGTCGGAGGCGCGGGGAACGGGCACCAGCCGTCGCCCTTGTGCGCCACGCGCCGGCGTGCGGCCCCGGTGTTCCCACCGACCCAGATCGGCGGATGCGGCTCGCTCGCCGGTCGGGGGTGCGCGGTGATGCCGCTGGCGGTGAAGTGCTTGCCGTCGTAAGAGACGTCGTCGGTGGTCCAGATCGCCCGGATCACGTCCAGGGCCTCATCGAACAGCTCGGCCCGTTGCTCATAGTCAGCGCCCAGGGCGGCGAACTCCCCCTTGAGATAACCGACCCCGACCGCGAGGGTGAATCGGCCACCGGAAAGCAAATCCAGCGATGCACCAGACTTAGCTACTACGAACGGGTTTCGATACGGCAGCACCACAATGTTCGGAATCAGCCGCAATGTGGTGGTCCGAGCCGCCGCGAAAGCCATCGCCACGAACGGGTCCAGTGCGTCGTGTCCTCCGGCCTCGAGCCAACGCTGCGTCGGCGCGGGGTGGTCGGTGAAACCGAAGCCGTGGAATCCGGCAGCTTCCGCGGCCGCCGCGACCGCGGTAATGCCGTCGCCGCTGACCAATTCCGGGTTATACGGGTGGCGGTGCATCGGGTGGGTGATGGTGAAATGCATCTGCCGCTTTCCTTAGCTGAGCGCCGAGAAGTATCCCTGCAAAATTACTGCGTGACACTTATACGATAATCTGTAAAGCTAGCCGGACGGCTGCCGGGTCGGATCGAGCGCCACAGGGAGGTGAAGTAGTTGGGCATTGTGACCACGAGTTCGGAAACCGCCTTCGCTCGATCGCCCGAGATCATCTATGACTTCGTCACGAACCCGGCGAACTGGCCCAAGACCTACCCGGGCAGCGCGCACATCACCAACCTGCCCGATGAGCTGCCATTGAAGGTCGGCGACACCTGGCAGGAGTCCGGACCGGACGGCGACCGAATTTTCACCTGGCATCTGGCGATCGCGACGCGGCCGAAGTTGTGGATGTTCAATTCCGTTGGACCACTTGGCCACAACCGTGACGGCAAGGGCGGTATGGAGGGCCGGATCACGGTTCAATACCAGTTCACCAGACCGGGCGGGGAGATCACGCTGTTCACCCGCACGATGACGATCGAGGCTTACAAACACGCACCGCTGCCGGACGGTTTCTTCCGGACTGTCAATCCCGCCCACATCGACGCCTACCACGCGGCGATCGCACGAGAATTGGATGCGCTCGATGACGGCGACCGTTGACGGGCTGACGCCGCTGGCCAGCGGCTTCTGCTTCGGTGAAGGTCCGCGCTGGTTCGAGGGGCTGCTGTGGTTCTCCGACATGCTGGGCGAGGTCGTGCACACCGTCGACCCGGGCGGCTCGCTGACCACGTTGCCGCTGCCCGGGCACGCACCCTCGGGTCTGGGATTCCGGCCGGACGGCTCGCTGCTGATCGTGTCAACCGAAAAACGGCAGCTGCTGCGCTACGACGGTGAAACCGTCACCACGATCGCCGACCTGAGCGATGTCGCACCGGCCGACCTCGGCGACATGGTCGTCGACCACCTCGGCCGCGCCTACATCGGGTCGCAGGCCTTCCACGGCGGCGTCATTGCGCGCGTCGATCCCGACAACAGCGTGCGGGTGGTGGCGCGCGATCTGGACTTTCCCAACGGCATGGCCATCACGCCCGACCACAAAACCCTGATCGTCGCCGAGTCGATCGGCCGGCGGCTGAGCGCGTTCAGCATCGGCGACGACGGCGGGCTGGTCGACCGACGGGTCTTCGCCGACGGCCTCGACGGGCCGCCTGACGGCGTCAGCCTCGACGCTGACGGCGGCGTGTGGACGTCGATGACGCTGGCGCATCAATTCGAGCGGATAGTAGAGCGTGGCCCCAATGGGCAAGTGACCCATCGCATCGACATCGGCGACCGCGCCGCGATCGCCTGCATGCTCGGCGGCTCCGCGCGCCGCACGTTGTTCATGCTGTCGAGTACCGACGCCTACCCCAAACGGCTGATCGGGACCCGGCTGTCCCGGCTCGACACGGTGATCGTGGATACTCCTGGCGCCGGTCTGCCCTGAAAGGTGAACGATGACCGATTCCTACTACGAGGTGATCGACGACGCAGACCCGTTGGGCGAAAAGTTCATTGCCACAGACCTGGTGAGAAGCACGTGGTCGGCGGCGTTGCAGCATGCCGCACCGGTGTCGGCGCTGTTGGTCCGGGCGCTCGAGCGCTGCGCTGCCCGTGACGACACCCGGCTCAGCCGAGTCGCCATCGACTTGCTGGGTCCGGTACCGGCCGAAGGCGACTTGTGGGTTCGCTCGCAGGTCGAGCGCCCCGGCAAACAGATCGAGCTGATCAGCGCCGAGATGCTGGCGCTGGGCCCCGACGGTGAGCCCCGGCCGACCGCCCGGGCCAGCGGATGGCGGCTGCAGCAGCTGGACACCGCCGACTTGGTCCACGCAGCCGCACCGCTGCCGCGTCCGGTGAGCGAAGCCCGTAGCCGCAATCTGGAAAAGGATTGGGATCCCAACTATGTGCACAGCCTGGACTGGCGCTGGCTGACCAAACCGCTCACCGATGGTCCGGGAGAATCCTGGATCAGGCCGACAGTGAACCTGGTTAACGGCGAGGCGATGACGTCGTTGCAGCGGCTGTTCGCGGTCGCCGACTGCGCCAACGGGATCGGCTCCAAACTCGACATCACCAGGTGGACGTTCCTGAACAACGACCTGGTCGTCCATGTGCACCGGATTCCCGATGGCGACTGGATCGGCATCCGTGCCGAAACCAATTACGGGCCCGACGGCATCGGTACGACGGTGGGGACCCTGTTCGACGAGACGGGAGCCGTGGGCAGCATTCAGCAGTCGGTGTTGGTGCGCCGACGGCCCAGGCCCTAGCAACCGCCGCTAGCGCAGGTTTTCTCGATCCTTAACGCGCCGGCATCGATCTCGATGCCGCGGGAACCGGTGCAATGACGTCGAGGACACGCAGGTGCATCCGCTCAGGCGAGCTGATCGCCGCGGCGATCAGGCGTCCAACGTCGCCCGGCGGCAGCGGGCGGCTGCCGCCCGTCCCAGTGGACCGGATGATCGAGGCTCGCACACCGGTGCCGACGAATTCGGCGTCCAGGGCGGCTACCCAGGCTTCGAGCATCCGATCGGCGGTCGCCGTCGACGCACCGACCAGACCCGGGCTGATCAGCACCACGTCGCCACGCCGGTTGTCGATCATCGGCGGAATGACTTGTGCCGCAAGGTGTTGTGCGCCGACCCAGGAACCGTCGGCCAGACCGGCGGCACTGACCAACACGTCGACGGACCCGATCAGGTAGTCGGCGGACTCGACGAACCGGTCGATGGAGGGCGGATCGGCAAAGTCCAGGTGGGCGGCGAAGACTGCCGCGCCATCGGCGCGAAGTTGGGCCGCGAACCGCTCACACATGTCGATTCGACGGGTTCCCATCAACACCAGCTCCCCGTCGGCGGCCAACCGCGCCGCACTCGCAAGTGCGATGGGCGATGAGGCTTCGGTGATGACAATTGCTCTCGAGGCCCTGGAGTGGCTCACGACGGACGCCGATCAGCGGCGATGCGCTGGGGCCCGGCTAAGATTTGGTGGTCCGCTACCAGTGACACGAAAACAGCGTGACAGTTCGGGCTATTTTTGTAAAGTTTGGGTATGGAGCAGACGTCGACCATCGAAAGCGACACCTCGACGCAGCAGCGGATCCTCGCCGCCACCGCTGAGGTCCTCAGCCGCAACGGCAAACGCAAGCTCAGCCTGTCCGACGTCGCTGCCCAGGCCGGGGTGTCCAGGCCGACGCTCTACCGGTGGTTCGCCTCGAAGGAGGAGTTGCTATCGGCGTTCTCGCGTTACGAGCGGCAGGGCTTCGAAAGCGGCTTGAGCAGGGCGACAGCCGGCCTCAAGGGGGCTGACAAGCTCGACGCCGCATTGCGGTTCATCGTTGAGTACCAGCATTCCTACTCGGGGGTGCGCATGGTCGACATCGAGCCCGAGCACGTCATCAGCCAGTTCTCACACGTCATCCCGCAGATGCGGGATGGTCTGCAGCGGCTGATGCCCGGTCCCAACGCCGCGGTGAAAGCGGCCACCGCGATCCGAGTGGCGATTTCGCACTACATGATCCGCAGCGACGACGCCGACCAGTTCTTGGCCCAACTGCGCCACGCGGTGGGGATCAAGGCTCCCGACTAGTCGAACAGCACCGCGGCATTCAGATAGCCAGTCGGGTCGAAGGCCGTCTTGAGGGTTCGCATCGCCGCGATATCGGCAGGCTCGCGGGACATGCCGACGTATTTGCGTTTGCGGCTACCGACCCCGTGTTCGGAGCTCACGTTGCCGCCACATCCCGCGATCAGGTCCATCATGGCCGCGTACAGATCGCCTTCCTGCTCGTCGCTGCAGCGCAGCACGTTGAGATGCAGGTTGCCCTCCCCGATGTGCCCGAACAGCACACCGATGGCGTCGGGCGCATGGCGGCGCAGCAACCCGTCCGAGTCCCGCGCGAACGCGGCGACCGCCGACAGCGGCAGCGACACGTCGAACTTCACCGGCGGCCCGTAAACGCCGAGCACCTCGGCTATCGATTCCCGTAGCCGCCATAACCGTTGTTGCGCAGTCAGATCGACGCCAACCGCCGGCTCCCCGCAGGTCCGCACTTCGTCCAGCGCGTCGGCGAGGCGCTCGGTCTGGTCATGATCGGATGCCAGTTCCACCAGCAGCAGCCAGTCACCGCTTACCGGCGCGGCCACACCGAGATGCTCGTCGGTCAGCGCGCTGGCCCGGCCGTCGATTAATTCCAGGGCGGCGATGCCGTCCAGGTCGCGAAACAACCGGCCGGCGTCGACCAGCGCGTCGAGGTCCTCGAAGCCGCACACGGCCGTCACTCGATGCGGCGGATCCGGGTGTAGCCGCAGATCAAGCGCGGTGATTACGCCCAGCGTTCCTTCGGCGCCGACGAACAGCGCCGGCAGGTCATAGCCGGTGTTGTCAGCCCGCACATGAGAGTGCCGTCGTACCACCGACCCGTCGGGCAGAGCGACGTCCAAACCGATCACCTGGTCGCCCATGTTGCCGTACCGCACGGTGCGCAACCCGCCGGCGTTGGTCGATGCCATCCCCCCGATGGTGGCGGAGTCGCGCGCCGCCAAGTCCACGCCGAACACCAGGCCGGCCGCCGTCGCCGCGCGCTGGACCGCGGCCAAGGTGGCCCCTGCCCCGACTTCGACGCGGCGTTCGATCGTGTCGATATCGCTTATGGCACAGAGTCTTTCGGTCGATAACAGCACATCGTCATGTTCGGGGACGGTGCCGGCCACCAAGGACGTGCGACCGCCCTGGATCGTGACGTGCGCCCCGGCGTCCCGACACACCCGCAGCACCTCGGCGACTTCGTCCGCCGAACCCGGACGCACCAGGGCGCTCGCACGCCCGCGATAGCGGCCGGTGTGGTCGACGCTGCGGCCGGCCAGCACGTCGGGGTCGGTGCTGACATGACTCGGTCCCACCACCGACGACACGGTTCGCAGCACACTCGGGGTCATGGCCTCGTGTATCACACCTACCTTGCAGCGCCGCGACTGATGCAGGATGAGTGCCGTGAGCATGCAGCGTGAGGAGCCTGCACCGGTCCGTGGACTGACAACTCAGCGACGGCGGCGTCGAGTTCGGCTTTTTTGCGGCTCGACAGATACACCGTCGCTCCCGCCTGCAATAGCCCGCGCGCGATCATCACGCCGATGCCGCGGCGCCGCCGGTGACCACGGCGACCTTTCCGTCGAGGCGAAACATGCCATCACGGCCATCGCGAATTACGATCGGCTGTACCGATTTCGGTTCTGACCCCTAGCGGTGATTCGTTGCGCACCGTTTCGTCGCGGATCAGACCGCGCAGCAGCGCGGTACTGAACTCGGCGGCGATTTCCTTAGCGGTGCGGCGTCCGCTCG
>NZ_DASPSP010000289.1:0-2713 GCF_035623875.1 Mycobacterium sp.
GTCGATACCCGATGAGTCCTTCCCGGAGCCCTGCGCGAGGTCGGCCTTGCCGCCGCCCCGGCCGTCGACGGCCCCCGCGAGCTGCTTGACCAAGTCGTTTGCCCGGATACCCAGGTCCTGCGCGGCCCGGTTGGCAGCGATCGCGTACGGCACGCTGCCGCCTTCACCCTCGGCGATCAGCGCGACCACCGCCGGGTCGCTGCCGAGTTTGCCGCGGATGTCGCCGACCAGCGAGCGCAGGTCGGCGGCGCTCATCCCGGCCGACATCCGCTGCGCCACCAGACGGACGTTACCGATGCGCTGCGCCCCGGCCGCAGCATTGACCGCAGCGGCCCGCGCCGTCGCCAGCCGGGTGCGTTCGAGTTCCTTCTCCGCGGCCTTGAGCCGCTCGACCAGGTTCGCCACCCGGGCCGGCACCTCTTCGGAAGGCACCTTCAGCGACGAGGCCAGCCCGGCCATCAGTGCGCGCTCCTTGGCCAGGTGCTTAAACGATTCCAGCCCGACGTAGGCCTCCACCCGGCGCACGCCGGAGCCGATCGACGATTCGCCCAGGATCGTCACCGGGCCGATCTGGGCTGAGTTGTGCACGTGCGTGCCACCACACAGCTCCAGCGAGAACGGGCCACCGATCTCCACCACTCGCACCTGGTCTGGGTAGCTCTCCCCGAACAGCGCGATCGCCCCCATCGCCTTGGCCTTGTCGAGCTGCTCGGTGAAGGTGTGCACCTCGAAGTCAGCCTGGACGGCCTCGTTGGTGACTTCTTCGATTTGGGTGCGCTGCTCTTCGGTCAGCGGCCCCTGCCAGTTGAAGTCGAACCGCAGGTAGCCGGGGCGATTCAGCGAGCCGGCCTGAACCGCGTTCGGTCCCAGCACTTGCCGCAGCGCGCCGTGCACCATGTGGGTACCCGAGTGGCCCTGCGTGGCGCCCTTTCGCCAGCCCGGATCCACCGCCGCGACGACGGTGTCACCCTCGACGAATTCCCCGGACTCCACGTTAACCCGATGCACCCACAGGGTTTTGGCGATCTTCTGCACGTCGGTGACAGCCGCCCGGGCACTTTCGCCCGCACCGGTTCCGCTGATGGTGCCGACATCGGCGAGCTGTCCGCCCGACTCGGCGTACAGCGGGGTACGGTCCAGCACCAGTTCCACCCGATCCGCGATAGCGGCTTCGCCGTGCGCACCATGCGCAATCACCGGAACCCGCTTGCCGTCGACAAAGATGCCCAGAATCCGGGCCTGCGACGTCAACTCGTCGAAACCGGTGAACTCGGTCGGGCCGGCGTCGACCAGTTCGCGGTAGGCCGTCAGGTCGGCGTGGGCGTGTTTGCGCGCCGCAGCGTCGGCCTTGGCGCGCTGGCGCTGCTGCAACATCAGCTCGTGGAATCCCGTCTCGTCGACCGTCAGGCCGGCCTCGGCGGCCATCTCGAGGGTGAGCTCGATCGGGAATCCGTAGGTGTCGTGCAGGGTAAAGGCATCCGACCCGGACAGCACGCCGGCACCGGATGCTTTGGTGGCACCGGCCACCTCGTCGAAGAGCCGTGAACCGGACTGCAGCGTGCGGTTGAACGCGGTCTCCTCGGCCACCGCGATACGCCTGATCCGGTCGAAATCGGCCACGAGTTCGGGATACGACGGGCCCATCGCGTCACGCACGGTCGCCATCAGGTCGCCGACGATCGGGTCCTCGATGCCCAGCAGCTTGGCCGAGCGGATCACGCGGCGCAGCAGCCGGCGCAGCACGTAGCCGCGCCCGTCGTTGCCGGGACTGACGCCGTCGCCGATCAGGATCGCCGCGGTGCGGCTGTGGTCGGCGATGATCCGGTAGCGCACATCGTCGTCGTGATTGCCGACGTCATAAGGGCGAGGGCCACGGGTCGCGACCAAGTCGATGACGGGGCGCAGCAGATCGGTCTCGTAGACGTTGTGCACGCCCTGCAGCAGCACCGCGACCCGCTCGACGCCCATGCCGGTGTCGATGTTCTTGCGCGGCAACGGCCCTAGGATCTCGTAATCCTCTTTGGTGGTGCCTTCGCCGCGCTCGTTCTGCATGAAGACGAGATTCCAGATCTCGATGTAGCGCTCTTCGCTGGCCAGCGGGCCGCCCTCGGGACCGTAGTCCGGGCCGCGGTCGTAATAGATCTCCGACGACGGACCGCACGGCCCGGGGATGCCCATCGACCAGTAGTTGTGGGCCATGCCGCGGCGCTGGATCCGCTCGGGAGGCAGACCTGCGATTTCCTGCCACAGCTGCGCTGCGTCGTCATCTAAATAGACTGTGGCCCAAAGCCTTTCATGGTCGAATCCGTAGCCACCATCGGCAACGGAGTTGGTCAGCAGGGTCCAGGCCAATTCGATGGCGCCACGCTTGAAATAGTCGCCGAACGAGAAATTGCCGGCCATCTGAAAAAAGGTGTTGTGGCGGGTGGTGATACCGACTTCGTCGATATCCGGCGTGCGGATGCATTTCTGGATGCTGGTGGCCGTCGCATATGGCGGGGTGCGCTGGCCGAGAAAGAACGGCACGAACTGGACCATGCCCGCGTTGACGAACAGCAGGTTGGGGTCGTCAAGGATCACCGAGGCACTTGGCACCTCGGTGTGACCCGCTTTCACGAAATGATCGAGGAACCTCTTCCTGATCTCGTGTGTCTGCACTTTCTCGCTTCCTCGTGATGCTGGCCTGCCCAGCCACATTCCAGCTTATTAAGCA
>NZ_DASPSP010000308.1:0-17396 GCF_035623875.1 Mycobacterium sp.
CACGTCAACGGTGGGCAGGTGGGTGCTCACGCAAGTGCCTCCTTGGAAAGCGATTCGTAAAGCACGTACGGGTCGTGAATGTGGCGGCCTATCGCCCCCGCCATCCAGCCCATGCTGTAGCCGGAGTCGTCGGCGATTCTGGTGGCCGCTATAGTCTCGGTGTCCCGGTCCAGATTCGACCGGAAGATGCCGGCCGCGGAGGCGGGCAGGAAGTCTTCGTAGACAACGGGTTTAGACGAGTTGCCGCCGCGGTAGTAGGCCAACCCCTGAGCGGCCATCTGGTCGTCGGTCGCCGGAAAGTACCGACCCCAGACTGTGGCGGGATCTTCGTTACCAGAAAGACGAGCCATCGCTGCGTCGTAACGCTTGCGGCCTTTGGGGGTCAGTGCCACGCCGCGTGCCTCGACCTCGCCGAAGCGGACCCGCAACGAGCCCTCGATGACCGTCCCGTCGTCGTTGCGAAACCGACGTGGCTCGGCGAGTGCGCGAAACGACGTCTGGCGCAACAACACCGCGGGCCCGTCCCAGCGCGGCGGCCCCTGGATGGCGTCGATCATCGTGACACCGCGTGCAGTCATCCGCCGGTACAGTTCGTCGATGTCGAGCACCCGCGGCGTCAGGTGGTTGATGTGGGTGGACGTGACTCCGGCGATGTCGGCGGCCACCGCCGACACTCGCGATAACTCGTCATACCAGGACTTCTCGATCGGTTGATGTGACAGCGCGAACGCCGCTACGGCCTGCGCGACAAAGTCATCGGCCTCGTCAACGTCGCAGCCGCCGCCGGCCGCGATCGCCCGGGCCCGGGCGATCAAGGCCGGATCGAACAGCTGGCGGCGTCCCAGGAACGTCTGCACACGAGCACGCAGGTCGGCGTCGAAGAATCGCGGATCCTCAAGCGCCAGCATCGAGGTGAACACCCGAAACGGGTTGCGCGCCAACTCTTGCGCGTCGATCGGTCGAAACGCTGTGGAGACCACCGGAACCGGTGACACGGCGTCGCGTAGGTCGTAATAGCCGACTGGGACCATGCCGAACGCGGCGAACAGGTCGGCGACAGCGGCCAGTTCGTCCGGCGTGCCGACCCGGATCGCGCCATGCCGCTCGGCGGTGACCCGGGCTAGCGAGCCCAGCCGCTGTGCGCCCGGATGCCGGGCGGCGTAATCGCGGTTGACCTGGGTGCTCACCTCGACCAGCGTGGTGTACGCAGGCACCTCGCTGCCGTACATGGCGGACAAGCCGGCGGCGAAGCGCTCCCGCAACCGCCATGTCGGCAGATACTCTCCGCCCATGGCAGAGACGCTCGACGACATCGACCGGATTTTGGTGCGCTCGCTGGTCGCCGACGGTCGCGCGACATTGTCCGAGCTGGCGGCGAGTGCCGGACTGTCGGTCTCGGCGGTCCAGTCGCGGGTGCGCAGGCTCGAGTCTCGCGGCGTGGTGACCGGGTACTCGGCACGGATCGATCCGGAAGCGGTCGGACATTTGTTGTCGGCGTTCGTGGCCATCACTCCTCTCGATCCTTCTCAACCCGATGATGCGCCGGCTCGCCTGCGACACATCGAGGCGATCGAGTCGTGTCACTCGGTGGCCGGTGAAGAAAGTTACATCTTGCTGGTGCGCGTCGAGTCCCCGCGAGCGCTGGAGGAACTGTTGCAAGAGATCCGGACAACCGCCGAAGTCCGGACCCGCAGCACCATCATTTTACAGACATTTTACGATGACCGACAGTTTGTACCGTAATAGATACGGCCAAGCATCAAGATACCGTAAAAATTCCTGATACCGTGAGTGCCATGACTAGCGTACTGGCACCCACCGAACTGCAGGTCGAGCCCGACCGGGTCCACGAGGTGCTGGGGCGCAGCATCCTCGTCGACGGCTTGGATTTCGTGCTCGACCTGGGTCGCTCGGCCGGCTCGTATCTCGTCGACGCCCGCGACGGCCGGCGCTACCTTGACATGTTCACGTTCTTCGCCTCGTCGGCGGTGGGCATGAACCACCCGGCGCTCGCGTACGACGACGAGTTCCGTGCCGAGCTCACCGATGCCGCGATCAACAAACCTAGTAATTCCGACGTGTACTCGGTGCCTATGGCGCGCTTCGTCGAAACCTTCGCTCGGGTGCTGGGCGATCCAGCGTTGCCGCATCTGTTCTTCGTCGACGGCGGTGCACTGGCGGTGGAGAACGCGCTGAAGGTGGCGTTCGACTGGAAGAGCCGGCACAACGAAGCACGCGGCGTCGATCCGGAGCTGGGCACCCGGGTGCTGCACTTGCGTGGGGCGTTTCACGGCCGCAGCGGCTACACGCTGTCGCTGACCAACAGCAATCCGGTCACCGTTGCGCGCTTTCCCAAGTTCGACTGGCCGCGCATCGACGCGCCTTACATCCGACCCGGTGCAGAAATCGACGCGTTGGAAGCCGAATCGCTGCGCCAGGCCCGGGCAGCTTTCGAGGCCTACCCGCACGACATCGCCTGCTTTGTCGCCGAACCCATCCAGGGTGAGGGCGGCGACCGGCACTTCCGTTCTGAGTTCTTCGCCGCGATGCGCGCGCTGTGTGACGAATACGACGCGCTGATGATCTTCGACGAGGTGCAGACGGGCTGCGGTTTGACCGGAACCGCTTGGGCCTACCAGCAATTGGGCGTCGCACCTGACGTGATTGCGTTCGGTAAGAAGACGCAAGTGTGCGGGGTGATGGCAGGACGGCGGGTCGACGAAATCGCCGACAACGTGTTCGCGGAGGCTTCCCGGCTCAACTCGACCTGGGGCGGCAACCTCACCGATATGGTTCGCGCCCGACGCATCTTGGAGGTCATCGAGGCCGACGACTTGTTCGAGAATGCCGCCGTTATGGGCCGCTACCTGCGGGCGCGCCTGGACGAACTCGCCGACGACTTCCCGGCAGTCGTGCACCATGTCCGCGGCCGCGGCTTGATGTGCGCGTTCAGCATGCCGACAACGACCGACCGCGATGAGTTGCTCGGCCGGTTGTGGCAGAACGGGGTGATCGTGCTACCCAGCGGTCAAGTCAGCGTGCGGTTCCGTCCGGCCCTGACTGTTGCGCGAGCCGAGATCGACGAGACGATCGCGGCGCTGCGGGATGTGTTTACCGTTCGCTGATCTTGGGGTATACGGGTGTGGCGGGTGTGAAAACGCGCGACAATGGCAGCGTTCTCCAGCGGTCTACAACGAGGTCCTGAGGTTCGAGATGCAAACACAACGTGAGCGCTCAGGCGGCGATCGCCTCGGGCACGAGGACAACGAGGTGCGCGCCGCCGTGCGGTTCGCGGTCTTGGCCGCGGTTGCCGGACTGGCGTTCCTCGTCGTGGCTGCACTATGGGCCAGCACCTGTAAAGGCGCGATGGCCATCGACACCGTCGCGTGCGGCGCGCCGCAGCTGACCATCCTGGCGCTCGGCGCGCCGCTCATCCTGCTGGCCGCGGGATGTCGGGCATTTCTGCGTACGTATCGCATCTGGCGGAACCACGGCACCTGGTGGGCGTGGCAGGGTGCCGGCTGGTTTCTGCTCATGCTGATGCTGGTGACACTCACCATGGGCGTACCGTCGATCGCCGGACCCGTTCTGGCTGGTTGACCGGACCGTCGGCAATTACTTCCGGGTACTTTCGGCCCGTCTTTGGCCGATCTACCGTGGTAGGTACTGCCCCTAGGGGACGGGAGAGGACACAATTATGGGTGACACCTATCGTGACCCCGTCGACCATGTGCGGACGACACGGTCACACGCAGGCGAGTCGATGATCGATGTGTTGCGCTGGCCTGGCTATCTACTCGTGGTGGCGGGCCTGATCGCCGTCGTGGGTTGCCTGGCGGCGTTCGGGACCGGGCACCAAAGCCAGGGCATGACCACAGGTGTCATCGCAGTCGTGACAATAACGTTCGGTCTGGTGTGGCTGGCGTTCGAGCACCGGCGCGTGCGCAGAATCGAAGACCGCTGGTACGACGCACACCCCGAAGTTCAGCGCCAACGACCCGCTTCGTGATCGGCTTGTCCCGATAGCGCTAATCGCGGTATTCGTCGCGATCGTCATCGGCGCCGACGATCGCCTGGTGCTGCTCCTGCCAGTCTGAGGCATCCGCCTCTTCCGGCCGCGTTTCCCGGTCGAAGGCGGTGGGTTCGAGTGTGGCTTCTTGTTCTTGCTCGACAGCGTCGGCAACGGGAGTTTCGTCGGAAAAGCTGTCGCGGTCGTGCATGAACCTCACCTTTTGCTAAATCCAACGGGTTTTATTCGCCGAGGTTAGTGGGTATCTGCTTTACACCATGATGAGCTTGAAGACAGCCGCGCGGGCGCCCATAGGCTACGGAGTAGCCGGCGGCGATCATGACTAACCGGCTAAAGCGCCAGAGTAGGGTCGGTCAAATACTGCCGGGAGGCCCCATGACCGCTGCTGAAAAGCCAGCAAAGCATCAGCAACGCGGCGACCGCGCGATCGAACTGCGCGTTGCGGCGCGGCTGGAGAACCTGGCGGTACTGCGCACGCTGGTCGGGGCGGTTGGCACGTTCGAGGATCTCGATTTCGATGCGGTTGCCGATCTCCGACTGGCGGTCGACGAGGTGTGCACCCGGTTGATTCGCTCGGCGACCCCGGACGCAACGCTGGCCGTCGTCGTCGATCCGCGAGACGACGAATTGGTGGTCGAGGCGTCAGCGACATGTGACAACTACGACGTGGTGACGCCGGGCAGCTTCAGCTGGCACGTGCTGACATCGCTGGCCGACGACGTCCAGACTTTCCACGATGGTCGCGAACCCGATCACGGGCGCGGCGTCTTCGGCGTTACGCTCACGACCCGACGGGCGGGCGCCCACAAGTGACAGCGCGAGCTGTCGGCGGTTCTTCATCTCGTCCCAACGAATACGCTGACGTCCCAGACATGTTCCGTGAGTTGGCCACCCTCGATGTCAACTCGTCGGAATTTCAGCGCCATCGCGACAAGATTGTGGAGCGCTGCCTGCCGTTGGCCGATCACATCGCCCGCCGGTTCGAGGGTCGCGGGGAACCCCGTGACGACCTGGTCCAAGTGGCACGCGTAGGACTGGTCAACGCTGTCGCGCGCTTCGACGTGGACGCCGGCTCCGACTTCGTCTCCTTCGCGGTGCCGACCATCATGGGGGAGGTCCGCAGGTATTTCCGGGATAACAGCTGGTCGGTCAAGGTCCCCCGGCGCCTGAAAGAATTGCACCTGCGGCTGGGCACGGCGACTGCCGACCTTTCGCAACGGCTGGGCCGAGCACCGACCGCTTCTGAGCTCGCCGACGAACTCGACATGGACCGCACGGAGGTTATCGAGGGTTTGGTGGCCGGTAGCTCCTATAACACCCTGTCCATTGATAGCGGCGGCAGCAGCGGCGACGACGACGCCCGAGCCATCGCCGATACGCTCGGCGACGTGGACGCCGGTCTGGAACGGATCGAGAACCGCGAGGCGCTACGTCCGCTACTTGACGGACTGCCAGAGCGTGAGCGAACCGTGTTGGTACTCAGGTTCTTTGAGTCGATGACGCAGACCCAGATCGCCGAACGAGTCGGTATTTCGCAGATGCACGTCTCGCGCTTGCTCGCTAAGTCTCTAGCGCGGCTGCGGGACCAGTTGGAATAGCCGATGCGGCTTTTCGCTTTCGTCGAGGCTGTCCGGTATCGACTCGGCCACCGGCAGCGCATTGTCGGGGTCGCAAATGCGTAGCAACCGGGAAACTGCCTTACTTGGCACTACGGCCCAACGCACATCGGCGCCAGCGCACTGGACGTTGATGGTATGCAGCGCCGAAAAGCCCGCAGTTCCAAAGAATTCCAGACCACTCAAGTTCACGATTACCGATTTGGCATCAGCTGCGCAGCGCTGAACGTAATCGGCTAGCTGAGCTGCATTGGATGCGTCGAGTTCGCCGTGCGCCCTGATAACGACCGATGACGGGCCCCACTCAGCGATGAAACGGGCAGAGTGGTTTTCCCACGGCTCTGATGCAATTGCGGCATCGGTTCCAAGAACCGGGGAAGCAGATTTGGGGTGTCTCATGGCAAACAAAGGTGACTCCATCAGTCGTCAAGCAGTGCTGTGGATCACGTCAAGCGGTTGGCCCCCGCGCGCGGGGAGAAAAGCCGGGAGTACCCGCCTCCCCCTACGTCAATTAACGCTTGTTCCGGGCGGCTGTGAACTCAACCTTCTTTGAACAGTACTCCGGCCCCGGTGGGCCGACAACGCGAAGCCAAGGTGCTGCTAAGAAACCCTGTTCAACGCCGCAACGGCGAATCGCCGCACGGACTCTTCGGCCGCGGTTGCAGCCTGCGCTTGACCTGCGCGTGCTCGGGTTGCGATCACACCGGTTTGCGGGTCGAGCGTTACGCCCCCGCAAGCGGGGGGACCCCCACTGCCAGCAACTCACCCGTCGTCACCTCGCACACCGCCTGGCGTTGATCTCGACTGGTTGCAAGAGTTACTTGATCTCGGCGAGGACTGTGCCCTGGGTGATTGCGGCGCCCGCCTCGACAGCGAGTCCGGTGATGGTGCCGTCTTTGTGCGCGGTGACCGGGTTTTCCATCTTCATCGCTTCCAGCACCACCACCAAATCGCCGATGGTGACTTCTTGGCCCTCTTCGACGGCGACCTTCACCACGGTGCCCTGCATCGGTGCGGTCACCGCATCGCCGGACGCCGCCGCGCCGGCCAACGCGCCGCGCTTGCGCGGCTTGGGCTTCTTCCTGATGACACCGGCAGCGTCGGACCCGCCGCCGTTGGACAACGCCAGGTCACCGGGCAGCGAAACCTCGAGCCGTCGGCCACCGACCTCGACCACGACTTTCTGCCGCGGCCGGGTATCTTCGTCCAGCGGCTCGCCGCCCGTGAAGGGTTCGATGGTGTTGTTCCACTCGGTCTCGATCCAGCGGGTGTGCACCGAGAAGCCGTTATCGTCGCCGATGAACGCCGGGTCGGACACCACCGCACGGTGGAATGGGATGACGGTGGCCAGCCCTTCGACGTGGAACTCGTCGAGCGCCCGGCGGGAGCGTGCCAGCGCCTCCTCGCGATTGGCGCCGTACACGATGAGCTTGGCCAGCATCGAGTCGAATTGCCCGCCGATCACTGAACCGGTTTCGACACCGGAGTCCAGCCGGACGCCCGGCCCGCTGGGTGTTTCGTACCTGGTGACCGGCCCCGGTGCGGGCAGGAAGCCGCGTCCGGCGTCCTCGCCGTTGATCCGGAATTCGATGGCGTGCCCGCGGGGCGTCGGGTCCTCGGTGATGTCCAGCTTCTCGCCGTTGGCGATCTTGAACTGCTGGAGCACCAGGTCGATGCCGGCGGTCTCCTCGGTGACCGGGTGCTCGACCTGCAGACGGGTGTTGACCTCCAGGAACGAGATCAGGCCGTCCTGGCCGACCAGGTATTCGACCGTCCCGGCGCCGTAGTAGTGGGCCTCTTTGCAGATCCGCTTGGCGGACTCGTGGATCTCCTTGCGCTGCGCGTCGGTCAAGAACGGCGCGGGCGCCTCTTCGACCAGCTTCTGGAAACGGCGCTGCAGCGAGCAGTCGCGGGTTCCGGCGACGACGACGTTGCCGTGCTGGTCGGCGATCACCTGCGCCTCGACGTGGCGGGGCTTGTCCAGATAGCGCTCGACGAAGCACTCGCCGCGGCCGAACGCTGCGACCGCCTCGCGGGTCGCCGACTCGAACAACTCGGGGATCTCCTCGAGGGTGCGGGCCACCTTCATGCCGCGGCCGCCGCCACCAAAGGCTGCCTTGATCGCGATCGGCACGCCATATTCCTTGGCGAAGGCGACCACCTCGTCGGCGTCTTTCGCCGGGTCGGGGGTGCCGGGCACCAGCGGGGCCTGCGCACGGGCCGCGATGTGCCGTGCGGTGACCTTGTCGCCGAGATCGCGGATCGACTGTGGGCTGGGCCCGATCCAGATCAGGCCGGCGTCGATCACCGCCTGGGCGAAGTCGGCATTCTCTGACAGGAATCCGTAACCGGGGTGGATCGCGTTGGCACCGGACTTCTCGGCGGCCTCCAGAATCTTGCCGAAGTCCAGGTAGGACTCCGCCGAGGTCTGACCGCCCAGCGCGAATGCCTCGTCGGCCAACTTCACATGAGGAGCGTCGGCGTCGGGCTCGGCGTACACCGCCACGCTGGGCAGCCCGGCATCTTTGGCCGCGCGGATCACCCGCACCGCGATCTCACCGCGATTGGCGACAAGAACCTTGGAGATCGTCGAGCTGGCGTGACTAGGCACTGCGCCTCCTGTATGGCCGACCACTTCTCACATGTCTAAGAGAAATTCTTACAAGTCTTGTCGGGGGAAGTTTAAGCGCCGCGCCGTGGGCGATACGACCCGGTGCCCACTTCAGCCGGACTCGCGCAGCCGCCGCTTGATGCGCGCCAGCATCGCCGACATGCCACGTAGCCGCAGCGGGCTGATCAAAGCGGCCAGGCCCAGCTCGGTGTAGAAATCCTCCGGCACGGCCAGGATGTCGGCTGCGGGCTGCTCGTCGAGGCCGGCGGCCAGTATCGACGCGAAACCACGAGTGGTGGGTGCTTCGGGCGGAGCGCTGAAGTGCAGCCGCACCCGGTTGGTGTCGCTGGCGTCGACGTGCAGAAACAGCGGCGACTGGCATTCGGGCACCGGCTCCATCGCCGCCTCTTCCAGGTCAGACGGCAGGGCTGGAAGTTCATTGGCGAATTCCAGCAGCAGCTCGAGCTTGTCCTGGCCCTGAACTTCGGCGAAGTCGGACACCACCTCGGCCAGCGGCGCGGGCATGGTCATCAGACCGGTACGGCTCCCGGGCTTTCGCCGGCGACGATCGGCACCCGGACGGTGTTGCCCCACTCGGTCCACGAGCCGTCGTAGTTGCGCACGCCCGGGATGCCGAGCAGATGTGTCAACACAAACCAGGTGTGGCTGGACCGCTCACCGATCCGGCAATAGACGATCGTTTTGTCGTCCGGCTCGATGAACCCGTAGAGCTGCTGCAGCTCATCGCGGCTGCGGAACCGCCCGCTGTCGTCGGCCGCCTTTGCCCACTGGATCGAACGCGCCGTGGGGATGTGTCCGGCGCGCAGCGCGCCTTCCTCGGGGTAGTCGGGCATATGCGTGCGCTTGCCGGTGTACTCTTCGGGCGATCGCACATCGATCAGGGGCTCGGAGCCCAGGATGGCCAGCACGTCGTCTTTGAACGCGCGGATCGGTGCATCATTGCGCTGCACAACGGGATAGCCGCTTGACGTTTTGGTCGGAACATCCAAGGTGGTGTCGCGGCCCTCGTGCATCCACAGGTCGCGCCCGCCGTTGAGCAGCCGCACATCCGGGTGGCCGAAAAGGGTAAAGACCCACAGCGCATAGGCGGCCCACCAGTTGCTCTTGTCCCCGTAGATCACCACCGTGTCGTCTCGGGAAATGCCTTTGCGGTCCATCAATTCGGCGAACTGCTGGCCGTTGATGTAGTCGCGCACCCGCGGGTCGTTGAGGTCGGTATGCCAGTCGACCTTGACCGCACCGGGGATATGGCCGACGTCGTAAAGCAGGACGTCCTCGTCGGATTCGACGATAGCCAGCCCCGGCTGACCCAGGTTGCCGGCCAGCCAGTCGGCAGTCACCAGCCGTTCCGGGTGGGCGTAGGCGCTCAGCGTCGGGCTGGGATCTGCTGGTAATGGCACACCGTGAGCCTACCCGCCGGATTGGTACCGGTGTTCCGGCTAGGTGACGGAATTGGCCGCCCACAGCTCGGCGACCGATAGGCCGACCCGTTGCAGCAGGGCGGCGGTCAGCGGCAAGCTCAGCCCGATCACGTTGGACGGGTCACCCTCGATCCGGTCGACGAACCAGCCGCCCAGCCCGTCCAGCGTGAATCCGCCGGCGACGGCCAACGGTTCGCCGCTGTCGATGTATGCGTCCAGATCTGCTGTAGTCGGTTTAGCGAAATGCACTGTGGTAGCCGATGATTCGGACGCACGCTGACTAGCCTTGGCGTCGAGCAGCCGTAGTAGGCAGTGCCCGGTGTACAGCTGGCCGGACCGACCGCCCATCGACTGCCACTGGCATCGAGCCGCGTCGGCTGATGCGGGCTTGCCGACCAGTCGGCTGTCTATGTAGAGCATCGAATCGCAGCCAATGACAACGCAATCCGCAGCGACCGTGCGGTTCAGGACGGCTGCAACCTGGTCGGCCTTGGCCTGGGCCAGGATGCGTACGACATCGCCGGGGGAGGTGTTCGAGCCCAACGCCGCGGCGACCTTGTCCTCGTCGACGCCGGAGACCACGACCAGCGGGTCGACGCCGGCCTGCCGCAGCACCTTGAGCCGGCCCGGTGAGGCCGACGCGAGCACCAGGCGGGTCATCGGCGCATGTGCGTCCGTTCCAGCAGGGTGATCTTCTGCCAGCTGAAGACCGGGTAGCGCAGTTTGTCGACGGGCAGGCCCCACCGGGTTTGTGCCGGCTGCGCCGGCTCGCCCCCGCCGCCGGCGGCGCTGCCCAGCACCGCGATCAGCGCGGCCAGCTCGTCGTCGGTCGGCTGGCCTTTGAGCACCTGGATGTGCGGCTCATGCGGTTCGTGCTCGCTCACAGTGGAATGTTCCCGTGCTTCTTGGGCGGCATCTGGGCGATCTTGCGGTCCAGCAGCCGCAGCGCCGTCCCGATGTAGCCGCGGGTGTGTGACGGCGGGATGACCGCGTCAACGTAACCCCGCTCAGCGGCCATGTACGGGTTGACCAACGTGTCCTCGTACTCCTGCTGTAGCTGCAGCCGCAGCGCGTCGACGTCCTCACCGTTTTTCGCGGCATCGCCGAGCTGCCGGCGGTAGACGAAGCCGACCGCGCCGGAAGCTCCCATCACCGCGATCTGCGCGGTCGGCCAGGCGACGTTGACGTCACAGCCCATGTCCTTGGAGCCCATCACGCAGTAGGCGCCGCCGTAGGCCTTGCGCGTGATAACGGTGATCTTGGGAACGGTGGCTTCACCGTAGGCGTAAAGCAGCTTGGCGCCGCGGCGGATGATGCCGTTGTATTCCTGGTCGGTGCCCGGCAGGAAGCCCGGCACGTCGACGAGCATGACGATCGGAATGTTGAAGCAGTCGCAGGTCCGCACGAATCGAGCGGCCTTCTCCGAGGCGTCGATGTCCAGGCAGCCGGCGAAATGGGTGGGCTGGTTGGCGACGATGCCGACCGGGTGGCCGTCGATGCGACCGAACCCGATCAGGATGTTCTGGGCGTAACCGGACTGCACCTCCAGGAACTCGTCGTCGTCGAGGATGCGGGTGATCACCTCGTGCATGTCGTAGGGCTGGTTGGCCGAGTCCGGGATCAGGGTGTCCAGCTCGAGGTCCTCTTCGGTGAGGTTGTCCTCGATCGCGCCCTCGGGAACCGGCACGGCATAGCGCGGCGGATCGGTGAAGTTATTGGGCGGCAGGTAGCTCAGCAGGTCGCGGACGTACTCGAAGGCGTCCTGTTCACCCGAGGCCACATAGTGCGCGGTGCCGGACTTGGCCATGTGGGTGTGGGCACCGCCCAGCTCCTCCATCGTGACGTCCTCGCCGGTGACTGTCTTGATCACGTCGGGGCCGGTGATGAACATCTGACTGGTCTGGTCGACCATCACGACGAAGTCGGTCAGGGCCGGCGAGTAGACATGCCCACCGGCGGCGGCACCCATGATCAGCGAGATCTGTGGGATGACCCCGGAGGCCAGGATGTTGTTGTGGAAGATCTGGCTGTACAGGCCCAGCGAGACCACACCCTCCTGGATGCGGGCGCCGGCGCCGTCGTTGATGCCGATCAGCGGCCGGCCGGTCTTGATCGCCAGCTCTTGGACCTTGACGATCTTCTCGCCGTAGACCTCGCCGAGGCTGCCGCCGAACACCGTCACGTCCTGGCTGAAGATGCACACGTCGCGGCCGTCGATAGTGCCGTAGCCGGTGACCACACCGTCGCCGAGCGGGCGTTTCTCGCCCAGCCCGAAGTTGGTGCTGCGGTGCCTGGCCAACGCGTCGAGCTCGACGAACGACCCCTCGTCCAGTAGCGCGTAGATGCGCTCGCGCGCGGTCAGCTTGCCCTTGGCGTGCACCTTGTCGACTGCGGCCTCGCCGACCGGATGCAGCGTCTCCGCAGACCGCTTGCGCAGTTCGGCGAGCTTGCCCGCGGTGGTGTGGATGTCGATGTGGTGCTCGGCTTTCGCTTCGACATGGCCTTCGACGTGAGTCTCGGAAGTGCTCGTCATGGCTGTCGAGCTTAGCGAACCCTTAAGTTGAGATCCCAATCCCGCACCGGGTCTGCGTCAATGTAGGGCGGGAATTTTGCGGGAATCCTGCCGTCAGCGCACAGTGGAAGCCCAGAACGCACACTCGATGACAACAACGGAGGACAGCATCTTGCCAGCCGACGCCATAGACCGCCCGCCGTTGGACGCGGCGGCGTTGCGCGACGGGCTGGCCGGGCCCGGCTTGCCGTGGCGTCAGCTCGACGTCGTCACCGAAACCGGCTCCACCAATGCCGATTTGATCGCCCGGGCGGAGGGCGGCGCCGATATCGACGGATCGGTGTTGTTCGCCGAATATCAGCACGCCGGTCGAGGGCGCCACGGCCGGCACTGGTCGGCGCCGCCGCGCGCGCAGATCGCCTTGTCGGTGGGCGTGGGTGCGGCGTCGGTTCCCCGGTCCGGCTGGGGATGGTTGCCGCTGGCCACCGGTGTTGCGGTGGCCGACGCGTTGACCGCGGAGTGCGGCGTCAAGGCGGGCCTCAAATGGCCGAACGACGTGCTCGTCGACGGCGGCAAGCTGGCCGGGATCCTCGCCGAGGTCGTGGCGCCGACGCCGGTGATCGTGCTCGGGCTGGGGCTCAACGTGACGCTGACCGCCGACGAGGCACCGGACCCGGCAGCCACCTCGCTGCTGATGTTGGGGTCACCGGCTACCGATCGAAACATGTTGGCGCGCAGGATACTTCGCGAATTAGCTACGCGCATCGATGCCTGGCGCAGCGCTGGCGGCGCCGACGCGGCGCTGGTCGCCGATTATCAGCACTACAGCCTGACCCTGGGTTCGCGGGTGCGGGCCATCCTGCCCGGTGATCGGGAGGTGGTGGGCATGGCGCACGCCGTCGATGAGACGGGCCGTTTGTGCGTCGACACCGGCGGCCAGACGGTGGCGATCTCAGCCGGAGACATCACGCACCTACGTCCCAGCGTTTAAAGTGCCAGCGTGGGCTACCCGGAGAACGTGCTGGCCGGCGACGAACAGGTGGTCTTGCACCGACACCCGCACTGGAAGCGACTGTTCTGGCCGGTCGTTGTGCTCATCCTGGTCAGCGCGGCGGCGTCGTTCGGCTCGGCGGTCGTCAACAGCACCAATTGGGACCCGACCGCCAAAAGAGTCATCTTCGCCGTGATCGGCGCGATTTGGCTGATCGTCATCGGTTGGCTGACGCTCTGGCCGTTCCTGAACTGGCTGACCACCCATTTCGTGATCACCGACCGACGCGTGATGTTCCGGCACGGGGTGTTGAGCCGCAGCGGGATCGACATCCCGCTAGCGCGGATCAACAGCGTGGAGTTCCGGCATCGGCTGATCGATCGGATCTTGCGCACCGGCACGCTGATCGTGGAGTCGGCGTCACAAGACCCGTTGGAGTTCTACGACATTCCGCGCGTGGAGCAGGTCCACGCGCTGCTGTATCACGAGGTTTTCGACACCCTCGGATCCGAGGAATCGCCCAGCTGATCCACCCGGCTACGGCGCGACCGCCAAGCCCGCAACAGCGTGACAGTGCCAGCCTCTTCGAGGTTGTCCTCGAGGACCTCGGCGAACCCTCCGGCGGTAAGGGCCGATTCCAGCGCCTGGTCCCGGCTGCGGCCGAATTCGTCGGGGAAAACCCAGCGCCGGAACGCCCAGAAGCGGAACGCCATCTGCAGCAGGTTGCCGATGATATAGGCCGAGATGAAGTCGGCGATGTTCTCCACGGTCAATGACACCGTCGGCACCCGCAGCTGCAAGACATAGCTGGAGATCCACAACGGCGCCATGCTCAGCAACACGCCGACGCCGCTGACCGCGAAGAACAGCAGCGCCTCGTGGTGACGCTCCCGACCGCCGCGGTCCCGGAAGCTCCACTCCCTGTTCAAGACGTAGGACGCGATGACCGCGACGATGCCGGCGATGACCTTGGCGGTCACCGGCTTGGGCTCCAGGATCGTCAGCTTGAGGGTGTAGAAGATCGCCGAGTCGATGATGAAGGTGGTCGCGCCGACGATCGCGAACTTGATCAGTTCGTGATGGCGTTCGGCGTACGGACGGACCGGTTGCGGTAACCGGGCGATCGTGGCATCGGCAAAGGACACAATGTCGCAGTGTACGTATTAACCGATAGGCGTGCCCAGCGGCAGTGTCACCGCCGGTAAACACCCCGTTCAGCGGCCATGACACCATAATTGCCGTGCCGAGTACCCCCACCGCTGCACCGCTGGTCGCGATGGTCGGCGGCGGCCAACTCGCCCGGATGACCCACCAGGCCGCGATCGCCCTGGGCCAGAGCTTGCGGGTGCTGGCCGCCGACGCCGACGACCCGGCTGCTCAGGTGAGCCCGGACGTGGTAATCGGCTCGCACACGAACCTTGACGATCTGCGTCGCGTGGCCGCCGGCGCCGACGCGTTGACCTTCGACCATGAGCACGTCCCGACCGAGCTGCTCGAGAAGCTGGTCACCGAAGGCGTCAACGTGGCGCCGCCGCCGGAGGCTTTAATTCACGCGCAGGACAAACTCGTCATGCGGCGACGCCTGGAGGCGCTGGGGGCCCCGGTGCCGCGCTACGCCGGGGTCGGAAGCCCCGATGATCTGGACAGCATTGCTGCGTTCGCGGCGCGTGTCGCCGGCCCGATGGTGGTCAAGGCGGTCCGCGGTGGCTACGACGGTCGCGGGGTGCGCATGGCGGCCGACGTGGCGCAGGCCCGCGAGATCGCGTGCCAGTGTCTGGACGCGGGCGTGCCGGTGCTGGTCGAGGAGCGCGTCGCGATGCGCCGCGAACTGTCGGCACTGGTGGCGCGCTCGCCGTTCGGGCAGGGCGCGGCGTGGCCGGTCGTGGAGACGGTGCAGCGCGACGGTATCTGTGTGCTGGTGATCGCGCCGGCGCCGGCGCTGCCCGACGACCTCGGTGCCGCGGCCCAGCAGCTGGCGCTGCGATTGGCGGCCGAACTCGGCGTCGTCGGCGTGCTGGCCGTCGAGTTGTTCGAAACCGTCGATGGGCGGCTGCTGGTCAACGAATTGGCGATGCGACCGCACAACTCCGGGCATTGGACCATGGACGGCGCGCGGACCAGCCAGTTCGAGCAGCATCTGCGCGCGGTCCTCGACTACCCGCTCGGCGATACAGACGCCACGGTGCCGGTGACGGTGATGGCCAACGTGCTGGGCGCCACGCAAACGCCGACTATGACGGTCGACGAGCGACTGCATCACCTGTTCGCGCGGATGCCCGATGCCCGGGTTCACCTCTACGGCAAGGGCGAACGACCCGGCCGCAAGATCGGCCACGTCAACCTTCTCGGCGACCATGTCGCGGAGCTGGCGAATCTGCGCGATCGCGCCGAGCTGGCGGCACACTGGTTGTCACACGGGCAGTGGATGGACGGATGGGACCCACACGCATGAGTAAGCAGCCCCGCGTCGGGGTGATCATGGGCAGCGACAGCGACTGGGCGGTGATGGCCGACGCCGCCGACGCGCTGGCCGAGTTCGACATTGCCTACGAAGTCGGGGTGGTGTCGGCGCACCGCACTCCTGGGCGGATGCTCGACTACGGGCGCGGCGCGGCCGACCGTGGCATCGAGGTGATCATCGCCGGTGCCGGTGGCGCGGCCCACCTGCCCGGCATGGTGGCCTCGGCCACGCCGCTGCCGGTGATCGGCGTCCCGGTGCCGCTGGCCCGGCTCGACGGTCTGGACTCGCTGCTGTCCATCGCGCAGATGCCGGCCGGGGTGCCGGTGGCTACGGTGTCGATCGGGGGCGCGCGCAACGCGGGCCTGTTGGCGGTTCGCATTTTGGCGGTTTCGGATCCGGCGCTGCGGGCCCGGATCCTCGCGTTCCAGGATCAGCTTGCGGAGTCGGTGCTGGCCAAGGATGCGGCCCTTCGGGGTAAAGTTACCGGCGAGTAGCAAGAGGAGGCCGAGATGGCTCAGTGGGCCGGACATCCGTCGTTCGATCTGTTCAAGCTGCCTGAGGAGCACGACGAGCTGCGCGCGGCGATTCGTGCGCTGGCGGAAAAGGAAATCGCCCCGCATGCCGCCGAGGTGGACGAAAAGGCACGGTTTCCCGACGAGGCGCTGGCGGCGCTGAACGCGTCCGGTTTCAACGCCGTCCACATTCCCGAGGCGTACGGCGGTCAGGGCGCGGACTCGGTAGCCGCTTGCATCGTGATCGAGGAAGTGGCGCGCGTCGACGCGTCTGCGTCGTTGATCCCCGCAGTCAACAAGCTGGGCACCATGGGCCTCATCCTGCGGGGTTCGGAGGAGCTGAAGAAGCAGGTGTTGCCGTCCCTGGCCGCCGAGGGGGCGATGGCTTCCTACGCGTTGAGCGAGCGCGAAGCCGGCAGTGACGCGGCGTCGATGCGTACGAGGGCCAAGGCCGACGGCGATGACTGGATTCTCAATGGCACCAAGTGCTGGATCACCAACGGCGGCAAGTCGACCTGGTACACGGTGATGGCGGTGACCGACGCGGACAAGGGCGCCAACGGCATCTCGGCGTTCATGGTGCACAAGGACGATGAGGGGTTCACCGTCGGCCCAAAGGAAAAGAAGATGGGCATTAAGGGCTCACCGACCACCGAGTTGTACTTCGAGAACTGCCGCATCCCGGGCGATCGGATCATCGGCGAACCTGGCACCGGGTTCAAAACCGCACTGCAGACCCTTGACCACACCCGCCCCACTGTCGGTGCGCAGGCCGTGGGCATCGCACAGGGCGCAGTGGACGCTGCCATCGCCTACACCAAGGACCGCAAGCAGTTCGGCAAGTCGATCTCTGAGTTTCAAGGTGTGCAGTTCGAGCTTGCCGACATGGCGATGAAAGTCGAAGCAGCCCGGCTGATGGTGTACAGCGCCGCCGCCCGCGCCGAACGCGGCGAGCCGAATCTCGGATTCATCTCCGCGGCCGCAAAGTGCTTCGCCTCTGACACCGCCATGGACGTGACGGAGGCGGCCGTGCAACTGTTCGGCGGCGCCGGCTACACCACCGACTTCCCGGTCGAGCGGATGATGCGTGACGCCAAGATCACCCAGATCTACGAGGGCACCAACCAGATTCAGCGCGTGGTGATGTCACGCGCACTGCTGCGCTGATTGGCGTTGCGCTCGGCCATGATTCGTCGATGCCGATCGGCGGCTCTTGTACGC
>NZ_DASPSP010000322.1:0-2666 GCF_035623875.1 Mycobacterium sp.
ATGCAGGGGCGCAAGCCTCGTGCCGCTGCCGACCTAATGCCCAATCCGCGGCGGGCGCGCCGGCGCGTCATTCGAACACTTGACCGATTTCACCCATTTTCTGGGTGCGGACTTCGACGCGGAGCTGCTCACGCCCGCTAGCGCAGAGTTTGCCAGGGCGTCTGCGGACTTATCAGGTCGCCTGTCCGATCTGCCCACGAACTTGGTCGGTCTCTTCTACCGCCAGAACAGAAGGCCGGAGCCACAGGCTCCGGCGCTTTCTGGTGTCTGGGGCAGTCTCAGGTCGCCGAGAACTGGCGCAGGCTCGCGGCCAGCGCCACCGGAACCCGCGCTTTGATCCGCGTGCCGTCGCTGTTGTGCTCGGTCTGCTGCACCCGGCCGTCGGCGTGCACCCGGGCGACCAGATCACCCCGGTTATAAGGGATTACGACGTCGACGGCGGTATCGGTCGGGGCAGCCAGCTCGGCCATCTTCCGGCGCAGCGCGTCGATGCCCTCGCCGGTGCGCGCCGAGACGAAGACCGCTCCGGGCAGCGCACGGCGCAGCTTGGCCAGCGCCAAATCGCCTGCGGCGTCGACCTTGTTGACCACCAGCAGTTCCGGGGCCGGGTCGCCGTGATGGTCGGCGATGACTTCGGAGATCACCTGGCGCACCGCGCTGATCTGGGCCAGCGGGTTGACGTCGGTGCCGTCGACGACGTGCACCAGCAGGTCGGCGTCGACAACCTCTTCCAGCGTCGAACGGAACGCCTCGACCAACTGCGTCGGCAGGTGCCGCACGAAGCCCACGGTGTCACTGACCACGAACGCGCGTCCGTCGTCGAATTCGCCACGGCGAGTGGTGGGTTCCAGGGTCGCGAACAAGGCGTCCTGCACCAGCACACCGGCACCGGTCAGCGCATTGAGCAGGCTGGATTTGCCGGCGTTGGTGTAGCCGACAATCGCGATCGAGGGCAGGTCGCTTTCCAGCCGGCGGCTGCGTTGCGTGTCGCGGACCTGCTTCATGCCCTTGATGTCGCGGCGCAGCTTCGACATTCGCTCGCGGATGCGGCGACGATCGGTCTCGATCTTGGTCTCACCGGGACCACGCAGACCCACCCCGCCGCCGCTGCCGCCGGCCCGACCACCAGCCTGCCGCGACATCGATTCACCCCAACCACGCAACCGCGGCAGCATGTACTCCATCTGCGCCAGCGCCACCTGCGCCTTGCCCTCACGGCTGGTGGCGTGCTGGGCAAAGATGTCGAGGATCAGCGCCGTACGGTCAACAACTTTCACCTTGACCGCCTTCTCCAGTGCGGTCAGCTGAGCCGGGGACAGCTCGCCGTCGCAGATGACGGTGTCGGCGCCGGTCGCCAGCACCACCTCGCGCAGCTCCTGCGCCTTGCCCGAACCGATGTAGGTCGAGGCATCCGGCTTGTCACGACGCTGGATCATGCCTTCGAGCACCTGCGAACCGGCGGTCTCGGCGAGCGCGGCCAATTCAGCAAGGCTGGCCTCGGCGTCGGCGGCGCTGCCTTCCGTCCACACACCGACGAGAACGACTCGCTCGAAGCGCAGTTGCCGGTACTCGACCTCGGAGACGTCGGCGAGTTCGGTGGATAACCCGGCGACACGGCGCAGCGCCGAACGGTCGTCAAGCGCAAGCTCACCCGTGCTGGGTGGCAATTGGTCAGGAAATTCTGGATACGTCATAGGCAATTAGATGGTGCACGCCGAAGCGGCGACATGCATCCGAATTAACGCTGCGCTGCCTGCCACCATTCCTCGCTCAGTTCGCCTCGCGCCACCAGCACCGACGGCCCACGCAGGTAGCTGCTGGCCTCGGTGATGGTGACGACGACGTCGCCGCCCGGAATTCGCACGGTGAGCGTGCCGCTGGCCGCGCCGGCATAAGACAGTGCAGCCACAGCGGCGGCGACGGTTCCGGTGCCGCACGAACGGGTTTCGCCCACCCCGCGCTCGTGTACCCGCATGCTGACCGCGTCGTCGGCCGGCGCGGTGAGAACTTCGACGTTGACGCCGTCCGGGAACTGGGCCGTATCGAACGTCACCGGCGCCGCGACGTCCAGTGCTGCCAGCGCATCGACGGTCAGCTCAGGGTCGACACAGGCCAGGTGCGGGTTGCCGACATCGACCGCCAGCCCGCTGAAGGCGCGGCCACCAACGACGGCCTGCCCCTCGCCCAACGTGTTGGTTTTACCCATGTCGACGCTGACGTCGGCGTTGGTCGCGTCGACGCGATGCAAGACGACGGGTCGGGGGCCGGCCAGTGACCCGACGACGAACTCGTCCCGGGATTCCAAACCGCTAGCCCGCAGGTAGTGCGCGAATACCCGCGCGCCGTTGCCACACATCTGTGCCATCGACCCGTCGGCGTTGCGGTAGTCCATGTACCAGTCGTCGGCGGTCACGCCGTCCGGCACGCGATCGAGCACCCCGGCGGCCAGCACGGCACCCGCTGTGGTGACCCTCAGCACCCCGTCGGCACCGAGCCCCCGGCGCCGATCGCAGAGCGCGGACACCACCGCGGGTGTCAGCGTCAGCTCGGCGTCCAGGTCGGGCAGCAACACGAAGTCGTTCTGGGTGCCATGGCCTTTGGCGAAGATCATGCGCGCCACTCCTCAATCCCGGCTGCGCCGGGATTATCGTCGTCGGCGCGGATCA
>NZ_DASPSP010000327.1:0-16874 GCF_035623875.1 Mycobacterium sp.
CAGATCAGCGCAATGTTGCAGCGGCTCGGGATCTCTGGTGACTTCAAGGGCGGCTTCCGGGTCACCACACCGGAAGTGCTCGACGTGGCCAGAATGGTGTTGTTCGGTCAGGTGGGCCGCGAGTTGGTCAACCTGATCAACGCGCACGGACCCTATGCGGTCGGCATCACCGGCGAGGATGCGCACCTCTTCACCGCGGTGCGGCGCAGTGTCACCGTCGACGGCGTGCCCACCGACATCGGGCTGGTGGGAGACGTCGACCAGGTCAACACTGCCGCAGTCCTCGACCTTGTTGCAGCGCAACGTATCCCGGTGGTCTCGACACTGGCGCCGGACAGCGACGGCGTCGTGCACAACATCAACGCCGACACCGCAGCGGCGGCGCTGGCCGAAGCATTGGGAGCCGAAAAGCTGCTGATGCTCACCGACATCAAAGGTCTGTACACCCGCTGGCCCGACCGCGATTCGCTGGTCACCGAAATCGACACTGCCACACTGGCACAGCTGCTGCCGACATTGGAGACCGGGATGATCCCCAAGATCGAGGCATGTCTGCGCGCTGTCGGTGGCGGCGTACCCAGCGCGCACATCATCGACGGCCGCGTCGAGCATTGCGTGCTGGTGGAATTGTTCACTGACGAGGGCACCGGCACGAAGGTGGTGAGCGCGTGAGCAATACGACAAGCATGCAGCAGCGGTGGTCCGCGGTGATGATGGACAACTACGGCGTCCCGTCGGTGGCATTGGCCAGCGGAGACGGCGCCGTGGTCACCGATGTGGACGGGAAGTCCTACCTGGATCTGCTTGGCGGCATCGCCGTCAACGTCCTGGGGCATCGTCACCCTGCGGTGATCGACGCCGTCACGCGGCAGATGTCAACGCTGGGGCACACCTCTAACCTGTATGCCGCCGAACCGGGCATCGCGCTGGCCGAAGCGTTGGTCGGTTTGCTTGGCTGCGATGCAGAGACACGGGTGTTCTTCTGCAATTCCGGCACCGAGGCCAACGAACTGGCGTTCAAACTGTCCCGCCTGACCGGGCGGACGAAACTTGTTGCCGCCCAGGAGGCATTCCATGGCCGAACGATGGGTTCGCTGGCACTGACCGGTCAACCTGCCAAGCAGGCGCCGTTTGCACCACTGCCCGGTGAAGTCACCCACCTGCCATACGGCGACATCGATGCCCTCGACGCTGCAGTCGGCGACGACACCGCCGCGGTGTTTCTGGAGCCGATCATGGGGGAGAGCGGTGTGGTCGTCCCGCCCGATGGCTACCTCGCGGCGGCCCGCGACATCACCGCCCGCTATGGCGCGCTGTTGGTTCTGGACGAGGTGCAGACCGGGATGGGCCGCACCGGTGCGTTTTTCGCCCACCAACACGACGGCATCACCCCCGACGTGGTGACGCTGGCCAAAGGCCTGGGAGGTGGACTGCCGATCGGGGCGTGCCTGGCGGTCGGCCCGGCCGCGCGACTGCTCACACCCGGCCTGCATGGCAGCACCTTCGGCGGCAACCCAATCTGCGCGGCTGCAGCTCTGGCGGTGCTGCGCGTACTGGCCAGCGAAGACCTGGTGCGACGCGCCGAAGTGCTCGGAAAGATGTTGCGCCAGGGCATCGAATCGCTTGGTCACCCGTTGGTCGACCACGTCCGTGGCCGCGGCTTGCTGTGCGGGGTGGTGCTCAGCACCCCGGCCGCGAAGGACGCCGAGATAGCATCTCGCGCTGCCGGTTTCCTGGTCAACGCCGCCGCACCCGACGTCATTCGGTTGGCGCCGCCGCTGATCGTCACCGAACACCAGATCGACACCTTCGTCACCGCGCTGCCGGGCATCCTGGACGTAGCGGCCGGGGGGACACGATGACCCGACACTTCCTGCGCGACGATGACCTGTCACCCGATGAACAGGCCGAAGTGCTCGCGCTGGCCGCCGAACTGAAAAAGGATCCGTTCAGCCACCGCCCGCTGGAAGGTCCGCGGGGGGTCGCCGTCATCTTCGACAAGAACTCCACCCGCACCCGGTTTTCGTTCGAGGTGGGTATCGCCCAACTCGGCGGGCACGCGGTGGTGGTCGACGGTCGCAGCACCCAGCTGGGCCGGGAGGAGACCCTGCAGGACACCGCGAAGGTGTTGTCCCGCTATGTCGATGCCATCGTCTGGCGGACCTACGGGCAGGCCCGTCTGGCCGCGATGGCCGAGACCGCGACGGTGCCGATCGTCAATGCGCTCTCCGACCAATTCCACCCGTGTCAGGTGCTCGCCGATCTGCAGACCATCGCCGAACGCGCCGGATCGCTGCACGGCCTGCGCATGTCGTACTTCGGTGACGGTGCCAACAACATGGCCCACTCCCTGCTGCTCGGCGGTGTCACCGCCGGCATCCACGTGACGATCGCCGCTCCCGACGGGTTTGCTTCCGATCAATCGGTGGTCGCCGCCGCCGAGCAGCGCGCCGCGGACACCGGCGCGTCGGTGACGGTCACCGCAGACCCCGTAGCTGCCGCGTCGGGCGCAGACGTGCTGGTGACCGATACCTGGACGTCGATGGGTCAAGAGGACGACGGCCTGGACCGGGTTCGGCCGTTCCGTCCTTTTCAGCTGAACGCCGAACTGCTTTCCCTGGCCAGCTCGGAAGCCATTGTGCTGCATTGTCTTCCGGCTCACCGGGGTCACGAGATCACCGACGAAGTGATCGACGGGCCGCACAGCGCGGTATGGGACGAGGCCGAGAACCGGCTGCACGCGCAAAAGGCGCTGTTGGTGTGGCTGTTGGAGCGGTCGAAATGACGCGCAGCGGCTCGAAGACCACACCCGAAGTGACCCGCGCCGCCCGGCAGGCCCGGATCGTGGCGACCCTGTCGTCGACTGAGGTGCGCAGCCAAAGCGAGCTGGCCGCGCTGCTCGCCGCCGACGGTATCGAGGTCACCCAGGCCACGCTCTCGCGCGACTTGGAGGAGCTCGGCGCGGTGAAGCTGCGCGGCGCCGACGGTGGGGTTGGCATCTACGTGGTGCCTGAGGACGGCAGCCCGCTGCGCGGGGTATCCGGTGGCACCGCGCGGCTGTCGCGGCTGCTCGGCGAATTGCTGGTCTCCACCGACGCCAGCGGAAACCTCGCCGTGCTGCGTACCCCGCCCGGCGCGGCGGACTACCTGGCCAGCGCCATCGACCGGGCAGCCCTGCCGTACGTCGTCGGAACGATCGCCGGGGATGACACCATTTTCGTGGCGGCCCGCGAGCCGATGAGCGGCGCCGAGCTGGTAACCGTGATCCAAGAACTCAAATAACCGGCAAAACAAGGAGATCAATTCATGTCCGAGCGCGTCATCTTGGCGTATTCCGGCGGTTTGGACACCTCGGTGGCGATCAGCTGGATCGGCAAGGAGACCGGCCGGGAGGTCGTCGCGGTGGCGATCGATCTGGGCCAGGGCGGTGAGGACATGGAGGTGGTGCGCCAGCGAGCGCTGGACTGCGGCGCCGTCGAAGCGGTCGTCGTCGACGCCCGCGACGAGTTCGCCGACGGCTACTGTCTGCCCACCGTCTTGTCCAACGGTCTCTACATGGATCGCTACCCGCTGGTGTCGGCGATAAGCCGCCCGCTCATTGCCAAGCATCTGGTCGTAGCAGCCCGCGAGCACGGCGGAAGTATCGTCGCACACGGCTGCACCGGTAAAGGCAACGACCAAGTCCGATTCGAAGTCGGATTCGCCTCGCTGGCACCGGATCTGGAGGTGCTCGCGCCGGTTCGTGACTATGCGTGGACACGCGAGAAGGCCATCGCCTTCGCTGAAGAGAACGCCATCCCGATCAACGTCACCAAACGCTCACCGTTCTCGATCGACCAGAACGTCTGGGGCCGAGCGGTGGAAACGGGCTTCCTGGAACATCTGTGGAATGCGCCGACCAAGGATATCTACGCCTACACCGAAGATCCCACCGTCAACTGGAACACCCCCGACGAGGTGATCATCGGATTCGAGTGCGGCGTACCGGTGTCGATCGACGGCCGGCCAGTGTCGGTGCTGCAGGCGATCGAGGAACTCAACAGCCGCGGCGGCGCGCAAGGCGTCGGGCGGCTCGACGTGGTCGAAGACCGATTGGTGGGTATCAAGAGCCGCGAAATCTACGAGGCGCCGGGGGCGATGGTGCTGATCACTGCGCACACTGAGCTCGAGCACGTCACGCTCGAGCGTGAGCTGGCGCGGTTCAAGCGTCACACCGACCAACGCTGGGCCGAACTGGTTTACGACGGGTTGTGGTACTCGCCGTTGAAGACGGCGCTGGAGACCTTCGTCGCCAAGACCCAGGAACATGTGTCCGGCGAAATCCGAATGGTATTGCACGGCGGCCATATTGCCGTCAACGGCCGGCGCAGCGCCGAGTCCCTGTATGACTTCAACCTGGCCACTTATGACGAGGGCGACAGCTTCGATCAGTCCGCTGCCAAGGGCTTCGTGTATGTGCACGGGATGTCGTCGAAAATCGCCGCGCGCCGGGACTCGGCCGCCGATCCAACATGACCACCAACGAAGGATCACTGTGGGGCGGGAGGTTCGCCGAGGGCCCGTCCGACGCACTGGCCGCGTTGAGCAGATCCACCCACTTCGACTGGGTGCTGGCGCCCTACGACATCACCGCGTCCAGGGCGCACACCGTGGTGCTTTTCCAGGCCGGGTTGCTCACCGAAGAGCAGCGCGACGGGCTGCTGGCCGGGCTGGACAGCCTCGCCGAAGATGTCGCCGACGGCAGCTTCCTGCCGCTGGTAACTGACGAGGACGTGCACGCCGCGCTGGAACGCGGATTGATCGAGCGGGTTGGGCCCGAGCTGGGCGGCCGGCTCCGGGCCGGCCGCTCGCGAAACGATCAGGTGGCCACCCTGTTTCGGATGTGGCTGCGCGACGCAATACGCCGGGTGGCCGCTGGCGCGCTCGATGTTGTCGGCGCCCTGGCCGCGCAAGCCGCCGCTCACCCGAGCGCGATCATGCCCGGCAAGACGCATCTGCAGTCGGCTCAACCGATCCTGCTGGCTCACCATTTACTTGCCCACGCCCACCCGCTGCTGCGTGACGTCGACCGGATCGTCGACCTTGACAAGCGCACCGCGGTGTCCCCCTACGGTTCCGGAGCACTGGCCGGTTCGTCGCTGGGACTCGATCCGGACGCGATCGCCGAACAGCTCGGATTCGCAACAGCAGCCGAGAACTCTGTCGACGCCACTGCGGCAAGGGATTTCGCCGCAGAAGCGGCGTTCGTCTTCGCGATGACCGCTGTCGACCTGTCGCGGCTCGCCGAGGACATCATCATCTGGAGCTCAACCGAATTCGGGTATGTCACCTTGCACGACGCATGGTCGACCGGCAGTTCGATCATGCCGCAGAAAAAGAACCCCGACATCGCTGAGCTGGCTCGCGGCAAATCCGGTCGGTTGATCGGCAACCTCGCCGGGCTGCTGGCGACCCTGAAAGCTCAGCCGTTGGCGTACAACCGGGACCTACAGGAAGACAAAGAGCCGGTCTTCGACTCGGTCGCGCAACTGGAGCTGCTGCTGCCGGCGATGGCCGGACTGGTGCGCAGCCTGACGTTCGACACTGAGCGCATGGCGGCGCTTGCTCCGGCCGGCTACACCCTGGCCACGGATATCGCCGAATGGCTGGTGCGCCAAGGCGTCCCGTTCCGGGACGCCCATGAGGCGGCGGGGGCGGCGGTGCGGGTCGCCGAGCAGCGCGGGGTCGGGCTGGAGGAGCTAACCGACGACGAGCTGGTTGCCGTAAGCAGCGACTTGACTCCCGAGGTCCGGGAAGTACTGACCATCGAGGGTTCGGTGTCGTCACGCGACGCGCGCGGCGGCACCGCGCCGACCCGGGTCGCCGCGCAGCTCGACGCGGTTCGTGCTGCCGCCGAACGACTTCGGCAGGAACTCAGGCGGTAGGAGGGCCCGCATGCGCTGGCCGGTACGGTACCCGCCGGGCGAGGCGTTGCTGGCGTTGTATCGGCGCCGGGGACCGGTGATCAACGCCGGGATCGCGGGACTGGGCTACACGTATCTGCTCGGACCGGAGGCGAACAAATTCGTCTTCGCCAACGCCGATGCGTTCAGTTGGCAGGAAGCATTTCAGGTTCTGGTCCCAGTCGATGGTCCGACGGCATTGGTGGTTAGTGACGGAGCCGACCACCGTCGCCGGCGCAGTGTCGTCGCGCCAGCCCTTCACCACCGACAGGTCTGCGACTACGTGCCGGTCATCGCCGCCAACGCTGATGCGGTCATCGACCGTTGGCAGCCCGGGCAACGAATCGACATCTATGACTCATTACGGTCAGCGGTCCGGCGGAGCATCGCTGAATGCCTTTTCGGCGCCCGTATCGCCGAACATGCCGACTTTCTCGGTGGGCAACTTGAACCGCTGCTTGCGCTTACACATCGGCCACCGCAGCTGATGCGCATCCAGCAGTGGATCGGTTCACCCGGATGGCGGCGGGCGAAAGCGGCACGGGCTTGTATCGACGATTTCGTCGATAGCCAGGTCGCCGACGCGCGCATTCACCCCAGGCCCGATGACCACTTACTGACTACGCTGATCAGCAGCCGCTCCGATGACGGGCAGGCATTGACCCGCAATGAGATTCGCGATCTCGTCGTTTCGCTGATTGCGGCCGGCTACGAAACCACCAGCGGCGCACTGGCGTGGGCGATCTACGCACTGCTGAATGTTCCGCGCGCCTGGGACAACGCTGCGGCCGAGGTTGGCCGGGTCTTGGGCTCTGGGCCACCGATAGCCGAGAGTCTTGCGGCATTGACGTACCTCAATGGAGTAGTCCACGAGACGCTACGGCTCTCGACCCCGGCAGTGATCTCGGCCCGCAAGGTCAAACGTGACTTGCACTTTGACGGGCACCGGATTCGGGCGGGGCGACTGCTGATTTTCAGCCCGTACGTCACCCACCGAATCAGCGATGTGTGGCCCGAACCGGAAGAGTTTCGTCCTGAGCGGTGGGATTCGAACTCGCCGCACTATCGACGGCCAGCGCCTCATGAGTTCATCCCGTTCAGCGCAGGCCTGCATCGGTGTGTGGGATCGGCAATGGCCACTACCGAGATGACGGTGATGTTGGCCCGGCTGGTAGCCAGGACCAGGCTGCACCTGCCGTCGGCGCGCATCAGAGCACGCAACTTCGCCGCCCTGCGGCCTTGGCCGGGCTTGACTGTGGAGGTCGAGCAGGTCGCCGCAGGACTACTCGACGACTTCTGAAAGTTCCAGCCAACGGTTCTCCAGCCCGGCGACGTCGTCTTCAAGGTCGCGCAACTCCTGGGTGAGCCGGGCGACGCCGACGTGGTCGGATTGGTTATGCTCGGCGAGTTCCTGGTGCTTGGCCGCGATCTGCTCTGCGAGCCGCACCAGCCTGCGGTCGATTGCAGCGATCTCCTTCTGGGCGGCGCGCAATTGCGCTCCCGACATTGCCTGCGGCTCAGAGATGCTGAGCGTCGGCGCCGCTACCGGCTCTGCGCTCGCCTGCCCGGCGAGCCTCAGGTATTCATCGACACCACCGGGCAGATGCCGTAGCCGGCCATCCAGGATTGCGTATTGCTGGTCGGTGACACGCTCCAGCAGGTAGCGGTCGTGGGAGACGACGATCAATGTGCCCGGCCAAGAGTCGAGCAGGTCTTCGGTGGCGGCCAGCATGTCGGTGTCGACGTCGTTGGTGGGTTCGTCGAGCAGCAGCACATTGGGCTCAGCCAGCAGGGTGAGCATCAGCTGCAGCCGACGGCGTTGCCCGCCGGAGAGTTCACCGACGCGCGCCGAAAGCTGCTCGCCGGCGAATCCGAGCCGTTCCAACAACTGCGCCGGAGTGACGTCACGACCGTCGACTTGATAGCCGCTTTGGAGGCGGCCCAGCACATCTGCGACACGCTCGCCCACCAGCGGGGCGAGCTCATCGCCGCGCTGGTCGAGGAGTGCCAAGCGAACAGTCTTGCCGCGCTTGACTTTTCCACTGTCGGGTAATACCGCGCCGGTGATCAGGCCGAGCAAGGTCGACTTGCCGGCACCGTTGGCACCGACGATGCCGCTGCGTTCGCCCGGGCCGATTCGCCATTCGACATCGCGCAGCACCGGGTGGCCGTCGAACGAGACCGACACGTCAAGCAGGTCGACGACGTCCTTGCCCAGCCGCGCGGTGGCAAGTTTCGCCAACTCGACAGTGTTGCGCAGCGGCGGAACGTCGGCGATCAGCTGGTTAGCGGCATCGATGCGGAACTTCGGTTTCGACGTGCGCGCCGGCGGGCCGCGGCGAAGCCAGGCCAGCTCCTTGCGCATCAGGTTCTGCCGCTTGGCCTCGGCGACGGCGGCCCGCCGGTCCCGCTCGACTCGCTGCAAGACATAGGCGGCGTAGCCGCCCTCGAACGGCTCGACCATCCCGCCGTGCACCTCCCACGTCGTGGTCGCCACCTCGTCGAGGAGCCATCGGTCGTGGGTCACCAGCAGCAGTCCGCCGGTGTTGCGGGCCCAGCGCCGGCGCAAGTGACCGGCCAGCCAGGTGATGCCTTCGATGTCGAGGTGGTTGGTCGGCTCGTCCAGCGCGATGACATCCCAGTCGCTGACCAGCAGCGCGGCCAGCTGGACCCGGCGCCGCTGGCCGCCGCTGAGGGTGCCGATCGTCGCGACCCAGCTGATGTCGGCGACCAGACCGCCGACCACGTCGCGGATGCGCGGATTGCCGGCCCATTCGTGCTCGGGCCGGTCGCCGACCAGCGTCCATCCCACCGTGCTGCCCGAATCCAGGGTGTCCGCCTGGCTCAGCGCGCCGACCCGTAGCCCGCTGCGCCGCGTCACCCGTCCGGCATCCGGGCGCACCCGATCAGTGAGCAAACCCAGCAAACTGGACTTGCCATCGCCGTTTCGTCCCACGATGCCGATGCGGTCGCCATCCCTGACCCCGACGGTCAACGAGTCGAAGACGACCTGAGTCGGATACCTCAGATGCACCGCCTCGGCCCCCAGCAGGTGTGCCACCGCCCCGACCTTAGCGGGCGGACCCCGGCCTGATTTGTCCGGCTCCTCAGCGGGCCTTCGTGCCCGCATCGTCGCCGGACTACGCTGGCGAACGCAGTGGCACCGTGACCAAAGCTGCGGGCTTACCCCCTTGCGATGTGCCATGATGACCACGCTGTCAGGCCCACAAGCAGTACAGGATCGTCTCCGGGTTGAAGGGAGCGGCGGCATGGATCTGAATTTTTCAGCGGTCACGCGACCGGTTGAGCGTCTGATGGCAACAGCACAGAACGGCCTGGAAGTCCTGCGGCTCGGCGGCCTGGAAACCGGCAACTCACCGTCGCCGTCCCAGGTCGTGGAGAGCGTGCCGATGTACAAGCTTCGGCGGTATTTTCCGCCGGACAGTCGGCCGGGGCACCCGCAGGCCGGGCCGCCGGTGCTGCTGGTGCACCCGATGATGATGTCGGCGAACATGTGGGACGTCACCCGCGAGGACGGTGCGGTCGGCATCCTGCACGCCGCCGGGCTGGACCCCTGGGTTATCGACTTCGGCTCACCTGATCAGGTCGAGGGCGGGATGCGCCGCAATCTGGCCGACCACATCGTCGCGCTGAGTGACGCAATCGATGCGATGACCGACATCACCGGTCAGGACGTGCATTTGGCCGGCTACTCGCAGGGCGGGATGTTCTGCTACCAGGCCGCGGCGTACCGACGGTCGAAAAGCATCGCCAGCATCGTGACGTTCGGCTCCCCGGTTGACACCCTGGCTGCGCTGCCGATGGGTCTTCCGCCCAACCTCGCTCCCGGTATTGCCAACTTCATGGCCGACCACGTCTTCAACCGGCTGGATATCCCAAGCTGGTTGGCGCGCACCGGCTTTCAGATGCTCGATCCGCTCAAGACCGCCAAAGCGCGGATCGATTTCGTGCGCCAACTCCACGATCGTGAGGCGCTGCTGCCAAGAGAAGCCCAGCGCAGATTCCTGGAGTCGGAGGGCTGGATCGCCTGGTCCGGCCCGGCGATCTCCGAGCTGCTCAAGCAGTTCGTCGCGCATAACCGGATGATGACCGGCGGTTTCGCCATCAACGGCCAACTGGTGACGCTGACCGATATCACCTGTCCCGTACTGGCTTTCGTCGGCGAGGTTGACGACATCGGTCAGCCGGCCGCAGTGCGGGGTATCCGGCGCGCAGCGCCCAATGCCGAGGTGTACGAGTACTCGCTGCGCACCGGCCACTTCGGGCTGGTGGTCGGATCCAAAGCAGCAAACGAAACGTGGCCAACAGTCGCCGATTGGGTGCTGTGGATTTCCGGAAACGGAGACAAGCCCACCGACATCTTCCCGATGGCCGATCAGCCGGAGGAACACGCCGACCGCGGTGTCGCGCTCAGTTCCCGGCTGATGCACGGACTGGGCGAGGCATCGGAGGTGGCGCTGACACTGGCCCGCGGCGCGGCCGACGCCGTCGTCACGGCGAACAAGTCCATGCGCACATTGGCCGTCGAGACCGTCCGAACTTTGCCCCGACTAGCCCGTCTGGGCCAGATCAATGACCACACCCGGATCTCGCTCGGCCGGATCATCGGCGAACAAGCCAACGAAGCGCCGAACGGTGAATTCCTGCTCTTCGACGGACGCGTTCACACCTACGAGGCCGTGAACCGGCGCATCGACAACGTCGTGCGCGGCCTCATTGAGGTTGGGGTGCGCCAAGGCGAACACGTCGGCGTCCTGATGGAAACCCGGCCAAGCGCGCTGGTGGCCATCGCCGCGCTGTCGCGTTTGGGCACGGTCGCGGTCCTGTTGAAGCCCGACGTCGACCTGGCCGCGGCGGTCCGGCTCGGGGGCGTGGCCGAGATCATCACCGACCCCACCAACCTCGAGACCGCCCGGCAATTGCCCGGACAGATCCTGGTTCTCGGCGGCGGTGAGCACCGCGATCTGCATCTGCCCGACGACGCCGGCGTCATCGACATGGAACAGATCGACCCCGACGCCGTCGAGCTGCCGGCCTGGTACCGCGCCAACCCGGGATACGCGCGGGATCTGGCGTTCATCGCTTTCAGCACCGCCGGCGGGCAGCTCGTCGCCAAGCAGATCACCAACTACCGCTGGGCGCTGTCGGCGTTCGGCACCGCCTCAACCGCGGCCCTGGGCCATCGCGACACCGTGTATTGCCTGACGCCGCTGCATCACGAGTCCGGGCTGCTGGTCAGCCTCGGCGGCGCGGTGGTCGGCGGCGCCCGCATCGCGTTGTCTCGCGGCCTGCGCCCGGACCGATTCGTCGCCGAAGTGCACCAGTACGGCGTCACCGTCGTGTCCTACACGTGGGCCATGCTGCGTGATGTCATCGACGACCCCACTTTTGCGCTGCACGGTAGTCACCCGGTGCGGTTGTTCATCGGCTCGGGTATGCCGACCGGAATGTGGCAGCGAGTCATCGATGTGTTCGCGCCTGCCCGCGTCGTCGAGTTCTTCGCGACCACCGATGGGCATGCGGTGCTGGCCAACGTGTCCGGCGCCAAGATCGGCAGCAAGGGCCGGCCGCTGCCCGGAGCCGGACAGGTCGAACTGGGCGCCTACGACGCCGAGCATGACCTGATCCTGGAAACCGACCGGGGGCTGGTCCGGGTTCCGGACACCAATGAAGTCGGCGTCCTGCTCGCCGAGCCGCGCGGACCGATCGATCCGACTGCGTCGGTCAAACGTGGCGTGTTCGCTCCCGCTGACACCTGGATCTCCACCGAATTTCTGTTCCGTCGCGATGCCGACGGTGACTTCTGGTTGGTGGGCAGGCGCGGTTCGGCGGTGCACACCGCGCGCGGCATCGTATTTTGCGAGCCGATCACCGACGCGATCGGTCTCATTCCCGCGGTCGACCTCGCGGTGACCTATGGCGTCCCCATGGACGGTCGCCAAGTCGCCGTGACAGCGGTGACGTTGCAGCCGGGCGCGACGATCACGGCGGCGGATCTCACCGAGGCGGTGGCAGCCATGCCCTTCGGGTTGGGACCCGACATCGTGCAGGTGGTCGGGGAGATGACGCTGAGCGCCACTTATCGTCCGACGGTCAGTCCCTTGCGCGCGGCCGGGATCCCCAAGCCGGGACGGCACGCCTGGTATTTCGATGCCGACGCCAATCAGTTCCGGCGGCTGACGGGCGCGGCGCGGGCCGAGATGTCCGGTGCGCATTCACAATTGAGGCCGACATGATCGACGAAACGCTGCTGAGCATCCTGGTGTGCCCGGCCGACCGCGGCCCGCTGGTGCTGGTCGGCAAAGACGACGAGGAATTGCTGTACAACCCACGGATGCGGCGTGCTTACCGCATCGAAGACGGCATCCCGGTGCTGCTGGTCGATGAGGCGATCGAGGTCGGCGACGACGAGCACGCGCAGTTCATGACGCGGGCCACGCCGGTAAATCCCCAGTGAGGTAGCGCTGCAGGTTGGGGGCGATGGTGTCGGTGATCTGCTCGACGGGCAGCGACGTGAACGGCTCTAGGTGCAGGATGTAGCGCGCCATCAGTACGCCGACCAGTTGAGATGCGACGAATTGGATCCGGATGATGCCGGTGCCCGGCGGGTTGTCGACGCGGGTCCCGACTTCGACGGCGATTAGGTCCTGGATGAACGAACGAAACAGGTTGACCTCCGACCCGGCCATAATCGACCGCAGCGTGGCGATGAACCCGGTACCGAGCTCGGAGTCCCACAGCGGCAACAACATTGACGGAATTGCGTGGCCGAGTTCCTCGACAGGCACTTGGCGCAACGGGCCGATGATGTCCATCGGGTCTATCGGGATACGAACGGCCGCGGCGAACAGCTTTTCCTTGGTGCCGAAGTAGTGATGCACCAACGCTGAATCGACGTCCGTCGCCGCGGCTACTGCGCGTATTGAGGTATTTGCAATCCCGTTGCGGGCAAACAACATTCGTGCATTAGCCAGAATTCGATCGCGGGTATCTGAACTTCCCGCCGGACGCCCGGGCCGCTTGCGCCCAGTATTGGTGGCTGTCACGCTAGGGTGTCCGTCGGCGAAGAGTTGCTGCTGCCAGACATAGTGCCGCGAGCGCAAATCCTAAGACAGCCATAATGTCTCGTACTGCGACGCCGGTCAGCTCGGTATGCGCGCCCACCTGTTGCAGAGCCTCCAGCGCATAGCTGGCCGGCATCACGTTGCTGATCCACTCCAGCCAGGTCGGCATCAGCGCGCGCGGGGCGATGATCCCGGCCAGCAACAGTTGCGGCACCATCACCAGCGGGATGAACTGCACCGCCTGAAACTCGGTGCGGGCGAACGCACTACACAACAATCCAAGGCCGACGCCAAGCACCGCATTGACGACCGCGATCACGAACACCCAGAACGGGCTGCCGGCGGTGTCAAAGCCGAGGAACCAAAACGACACGATGCACGCCAAAATCGCCTGTGTCGCTGCCGCGATCGAGAACGCGGTGCCGTAGGCGATCAGCAGATCGAGCCGGCGCAACGGAGTCGTCAGAATGCGCTCCAATGTTCCCGAGGCCCGTTCCCGCTGCATCGTGATGGCCGTGATAATGAACATCACGAAAAGCGGGAAAAGGCCCAACAGGATCAGGCACGCGTTGTTGAACGGCGATGGCGTGCCCGGACGGTGCGGGGCGTTCTCGAACATGAAGTACATCAACGTGATAACCAGGACCGGCACCGCGAGAATCATCGCGACACTGCGGTGATCGGCGGCCAGCTGTCGCAGGATCCGTACCGTGGTCGCGCTGTACGGTTTCAGATAGCCATGCAGACCTAGCCGGCTCGTCGCCTGGTGCTGCGCTTGATGATGGACAGAAACGCGTCCTCCAGTGACGTGCATCCGGTGTCCTCTCGTAAGCGGGTCGGGGTGGTGTGCGTGACCAATTGACCGTCGCGCATCAGCAACAGGTCGCCGCAGTGGTCGGCTTCGTCCATCACGTGGCTGGAAACCAGCAGGGTGGTCCCAGCGCGGGCCAGGTCGGTGAACTGTTCCCAGAGATCTGCCCGCAGCACGGGGTCCAACCCCACGGTCGGTTCGTCGAGTACGAGCAACTCGGGTTGGCAGACCAGCGCGCACGCCAGCGACACCCGGGTGCGCTGACCGCCGGAGAGATTGCCGCAGTAGGCAGTGCTGTGATCGCTGAGCCCCACCCGATCAATCGCGAAATCGGCCGCGCGGCCGTCAAAACCGTAAAGGGATGCGAAATAGCGGACGTTGTCGACGATCCGCAGGTCGTTGTAGATCGTTGGGTCCTGAGGCAGATATCCGATCCGGCGGCGCAACGGTGCTGACCCGGCCGGTAGACCGAGCACGCGGACCGTGCCCGAATCAACGAGCTGGGTGCCGACAATGCAACGCATCAGCGTGGTCTTGCCGCAGCCCGACGGACCGAGCAGTCCGGTAACGCTGCCGCGGGCTATGCGAACCGACAAGTCGTGCAGCGCCGGGCGTCTGCCGCGAATCACCTGCAAGTGGCTGACGTCGACGGCTAGTTCATGGCGGTTCGCGAAGAATTCATCATTCGATGAAGTCATCATAGGGTGAATATCCGCCCCTGCTGACCGGCTGTCAAGGGGCGCAGGCAGAATCTGTCCGATGGGCGCTGACCAACTCGTGGTCGACCCGGTCGGAGCGGCGCAGCGACTCCTCGGCGCCACCCTCACCGGTCGCGGCGTCACCTCCACGATCGTCGAGGTAGAGGCCTATGGCGGGGTACCCGACGGTCCGTGGCCGGATGCCGCGGCGCACTCGTATCGCGGTCCAAGCGGCCGAAACGTGGTGATGTTCGGACCCCCGGGCCGGCTTTACACCTACCGCAGTCACGGCATCCACGTATGCGCAAACGTGGTGTGCGGCGCCGACGGCGTTGCGGCCGCGGTGCTGCTCAGGGCGGCTGCGATCGAGACCGGGCTTGACGTCGCCCAGTCGCGGCGCGGTGCCTCAATCCGCACCATCGCGCTGGCGCGCGGACCCGGGAATCTCTGCTCGGCGTTGGGAATCACCATGGCCGACAACGGCGTCGACCTGTTTGCCGCCGACAGTCCGGTGCGGCTGAGGCTCAACGACACCCACGACGCGGTTGCCGGGCCGCGTGTTGGCATCAGCCACGCCGCCGACCGGCCTTGGCGGCTGTGGCTGCAGGGACGGGCGGAGGTCTCGGCCTACCGGCGCAGCCCACGAGCGCCGGCGCCGGGTGCCAGCGACTGATCAGTCGCGCCGTGCGAGAAGATCTATGACTGTGGGCGCTGAATCTCCCGGGCCGTCTGGCATCCTCGACGAGCTGCACTGGCGTGGACTGGTTGCACAGTCCACCGATCTTGACGCGCTGGCCGCCGAGGCTGCCCGCGGTCCGATCACGCTGTATGCGGGATTCGATCCCACCGCGCCCAGCCTGCACGCCGGACATCTGGTGCCACTGTTGGCGCTGCGGCGCTTTCAGCGCGCCGGCCACCGCCCTATCGTCCTCGCCGGCGGCGCAACCGGATTGATCGGTGACCCTCGCGACACCGGCGAGCGAGTGCTCAACACCGCCGAAACCGTCCAGGGATGGACCGAGCGGATCCGCGCACAGCTGGAACGGTTCGTCGATTTCGACGGCTCGCCGACGGGTGCCATCGTCGAAAACAACCTCGAGTGGACCAGCGCGATGTCAGCAATTCAATTGTTGCGCGATGTCGGTAAGCACTTCTCGGTCAACGTCATGCTGGACCGCGACACCGTCCGGAGGCGCCTGGAGGGCGAGGGGATCTCCTACACGGAGTTCAGCTACATGCTGCTGCAGGCCAACGATTACGTCGAGCTGTACCAACGCCATCACTGTGTGCTCCAGATCGGCGGATCGGACCAGTGGGGCAACATCATCGCCGGGGTGCGCTTGGTGCGCCAGAAACTGGCGGCCTTGGTGCATGCCTTCACCGTTCCGCTGGTGACCGCGGCCGACGGCACGAAGTTCGGCAAATCCACGGGTGGTGGCAACGTCTGGTTGGACCCGGAGATGACGACTCCGTACGCCTGGTATCAGTACTTCGTCAACACGGCCGATGCCGACGTCATCCGGTATTTGCGGTGGTTCACCTTTCTGCCGGCCGACGAGTTGGCCGAACTCGAGGAGGCGACAGCGTCGCGGCCACACGAACGTGCGGCACAACGACGGCTGGCGCGTGAACTCACCACGCTCGTGCATGGCGAGCAAGCCACCGAGGCCGTTGAACATGCCAGCCAGGCATTGTTCGGCCGCGGGGAACTCACCCGGTTGGATGAGTCCACGCTCACGGCCGCGCTACGCGAGACTTCGGTAGCGGAGTTGAAGCCCGGTTCGCCGGACGGGATCGTCGACCTGCTGGTCGCCAGCGGGCTGTCGCAGAGCAAAGGTGCCGCGCGGCGCACGATCGCGGAGGGCGGCGTATCCGTCAACAACACCAAGATCGACGACGACGAATGGGTACCCCGACCGACCGACTTCCTGCATGGACGCTGGCTGGTCTTGCGCAGGGGCAAGCGGAATATCGCCGGGGTCGAGCGCGTTCGTTGATGTTGCGATACCCGAACACGCCGTCTAGCAGGTTGTTTGACTGCGCGTTTGCGGTCGCGTAACTTGATCGAGTCGTCGCGACACGGCTAGTCCGTCGAGCGCGACGATATCCCAGAGGGAAGTTCCACTTCGGTGGGTCTCTCGCCGTCCGCACAACGAGTTAGCGGCCAAACGCCGCGGGGCTTGCTGCGCGGCCGGAGGGTGTTGTTTGAGAACTCAATAGTGTGTTTGGTGGTTTTGTTTTTTTGTTGTTGTTTTTTTGGCCGCATCTTGCACTTCCCCGTGTGTGGGTGTGGTTGTTGTTTTGTTTGTCAGGTTTCTCTGATTTCGGATTCGCCCAC
>NZ_DASPSP010000002.1:0-30703 GCF_035623875.1 Mycobacterium sp.
GATTCGACGTGCGCACCCCGCCCAAGACTCTCGACGAGATGTATGCCTGTGCGGCGAACGAAGCCGAACGTACGGCCATCCATCAGATGCTGTTCGGCTCGGCGATGGACGCCATCGACCGCTACCTGCCGGACAAAGACAAACACGCAATCCTGCGCGGAATGCTGGCGTTTCTGGCGGTTAACTCCACCTATCGCGGCCCGTACACCCCCGGCAGTGCCACCTGCCTGGCCTTTGCGCTCGCGGTGCCCGACGACAGCACCGCGATGATGACCAAGCTCGCCGGTGGTATCGGAGCGCTCACCGAACACCTGCACGCTCTGTTCGTCTCCCATGGCGGGGAGATCCGCTTCCGGACCAAAGCCGAGAAAATCCTCGTGGAAAACGACCATGTCACCGGCGTACGACTCCGCGACGGGTCCGCGATCGGCGCACCTGTCGTGGTGTCCAACCTCGCACCCGATCTCACCTGCACCGACCTCGTCGGCGCGGAGAACTTGCCTCCGGACTTGATCGCCCGGCTCAGCGGTCGCGATCATCGCGCGGCATTTGTCCAGATACATTTCGCTCTCGACGGCCTGCCGCAGTTCGCTCCGCCATACGAGCTACTCAACGAACCCGGCATGCAGCAGTCCATCGGGATCTTCGGCTCACCCGAAGAACAGCAACGCCAGTGGGAGATGTGCACCCGCGGCTTGCTGCCCGACAATCCATCGCTAGGTATGCAGATACCGTCATGCCTGGACCCCGGCCTGGCGCCGCCCGGCAAGCATGCCGCGAGCGCATTTGCCTACGCGTTCCCCGTCGAAGCGAGCCGCGACCAGCACGGGCGTTTGAAAAACGAGATGGCGCAACGGGTTATCGACAAGATCACCCGCTATGCGCCCAACTTCCGCGACATCGTCATCCGGCATATCACCTTTGCGCCCTATCACATGCAAACAATGTTCGGCGCCCCGTCCGGCGATTTCTGCCACGGCCTGCTGCATCCGGATTTGATGGGACAAAACCGGCCCGGACCCAAGGGCTTTATCGACCTGCCGATTCCGGTCGATGGGCTGTACCTGGCAAGCGCCGGGTGTCACGGCGGCCCGGGCATCACCTTCACTCCCGGCTACAACGCCGCGTATCAAGTGCTCGACGATCAGGCGTCAAGGCCTCCGCTTCGTCCAGCCGGGAAATGAGTTTTGTGACATCTGTGACTGATGGCACCCCGTGGGAATGAAAGGCTAGGAAAAGCGGTTGTGAAGTCGCGCAACACGCTCGACCGATTCGGTCACATGACCGTCGTTTCCGTAGACTGCATAACGTCACCACCTGCCCCCAAGGGAGCCGCCCTACCGTGACCGCCCAGCAGCCACTGCCCGAGGAGAACCCGCCCGGCGAAGAATGCGGTGTGTTCGGCGTATGGGCCCCCGGCGAAGAAGTCGCCAAACTCACCTACTACGGGCTGTATGCGCTGCAGCACCGAGGCCAGGAGGCCGCAGGCATCGCCGTCGCAGACGGGTCCCAGGTGCTGGTCTTCAAAGACCTCGGTCTGGTCAGTCAGGTTTTCGACGAGCAGACCCTGGCGGCGATGGAGGGCCACGTCGCAATCGGGCACTGCCGATATTCCACCACCGGCCAAACCACTTGGGAGAACGCGCAACCGGTATTCCGCAACACAGCGGCCGGCACCGGGGTGGCGTTGGGCCACAACGGCAATCTAGTGAACAGCGCCGAGCTCGTCGCGCGTGCTCGCGCCGCGGGATTGATGAACACCCGGGTTCCCTGCGCGGCCACCACCGACTCCGACATGCTGGGCGCACTGCTGGCCCACGGTGCGGCCGATTCCACCCTGGAACAGGCCGCGCTGGAACTGTTGCCGACAGTGCGTGGTGCCTTCTGCCTGACGTTCATGGACGAGAACACCCTGTACGCCGCGCGCGACCCGTACGGCGTCCGGCCGCTGTCCCTGGGACGGCTGGACCGTGGCTGGGTGGTGGCCTCCGAGACCGCCGCTCTGGACATCGTCGGCGCCTCGTTCGTCCGCGACATCGAGCCGGGCGAACTCCTGGCGATCGACGCCGACGGTGTCCGGTCGACTCGCTTCGCCAACCCCGAGCCGAAAGGCTGCATTTTCGAGTACGTCTATCTGGCGCGTCCGGACAGCACGATCGCCGGCCGCTCGGTGCACGGCGCCCGGCTCGAGATCGGTCGTCGGCTGGCGCGTGAATGCCCGATCGACGCTGACCTGGTGATCGGCGTTCCGGAATCCGGTACCCCCGCCGCGGTCGGCTATGCGCAGGAGTCCGGCATCCCCTACGGGCAGGGTTTGATGAAGAACGCTTACGTCGGGCGGACCTTCATCCAGCCGTCGCAAACCATCCGCCAACTCGGAATCCGGCTGAAGCTCAACCCGCTCAAGGAGGTCATCCGCGGCAAGCGGCTCATCGTTGTCGACGACTCGATAGTGCGGGGTAATACCCAACGCGCTCTGGTCAGGATGCTTCGCGAGGCCGGCGCCGTAGAGGTGCATGTTCGCATCGCCTCGCCGCCGGTGAAATGGCCGTGCTTCTATGGCATCGACTTTCCGTCGCCGGCTGAGTTGATCGCGAACGCCGTCGAAGATGAAGACGAGATGCTCGAAGCAGTGCGGCATGCCATCAACGCAGACACGCTCGGATACATCTCGTTGCGGGGTCTGATCGCCGCGACCGAGCAACCCACCTCGCGGCTCTGCGCGGCCTGCTTCGATGGTAAGTATCCGATCGAGCTGCCCAGCGAGACTGCACTGGGCAAAAACGTCATCGAGCATATGCTTGCCACCACCGCGCGGGGAGCCGTGCGGGCCGACATCTCGGCCCGCGAAATCTCCCCGGAGGCGGAGCAGGCCTCCGTGCTGCGCCATCCCTAACTCGGCGGACAGGTAACCGATACCCGTGTTCGGCGCCGACCGGTAGCCTTTATCGACGATGGCCAACCTCACGAAGAAGTACCGAAAAGACCCGGCCGCCCCGGGCGTCACCTATGCATCGGCCGGAGTCGATATCGAAGCCGGAGACCGCGCCGTCGAACTGTTCAAGCCGCTGGCGTCCAAGGCCACCAGGCCCGAGGTACGCAGCAAGCTTGGCGGATTCGCCGGATTGTTTGCGCTGCGTAGCGATTACCGCGAGCCGTTGCTGGCGGCATCCAGCGACGGGGTGGGCACCAAGCTGGCCGTTGCGCAGGCGATGGACAAGCACGACACCGTCGGGCTGGACCTGGTCGCAATGGTGGTCGACGACCTGGTGGTGTGCGGCGCCGAGCCACTGTTCCTGCTGGACTACATCGCCTTGGGCCGGATCGTGCCGGAGCGGCTCAACGCGATCGTCGGCGGTATCGCCGAGGGGTGCATGCGTGCGGGTTGTGCGCTGCTCGGCGGCGAAACCGCCGAGCACCCCGGGCTGATCGAACCGGACCACTACGACATCTCGGCCACCGGCGTCGGCGTGGTCGAAGCCGACGACGTGCTTGGGCCCGACCGGGTCAAGCCGGGCGACGTCATTATCGCGATGGGGTCGTCCGGGCTGCACTCCAACGGATACTCGCTGGCCCGAAAAGTCCTGCTGGAGATCGACCGGGGCAACCTGGCCGGTTACGTCGAAGAGTTCGGCCGCACGCTGGGCGAAGAATTACTCGAGCCGACCATCATCTACGCCAAAGATTGTCTGGCGCTGGCCGCCGAAACCCAGGTCCGGACGTTCTGCCACGTGACCGGTGGCGGGTTGGCCGGCAACCTTGAACGCGTCATCCCGCACGGGCTGGTAGCCGAGGTCGATCGCGGCACGTGGACGCCGGCGCCGGTCTTCGCGATGATCGCCCAGCGCGGCCGCGTCTCGCGTGCCGAGATGGAAAAAACCTTCAACATGGGCGTCGGCATGATCGCCGTGGTGGCGCCGGAGGACACCGACCGGGCCCTGGCGATTTTGACTGCCCGGCATTTGGATTGCTGGGTGATAGGCGCAATCAACAAAGGCGGGAAAGAAGGGCCACGAGCCAGGCTCGTCGGACAGCATCCACGGTTCTAGAAATCCGGTTGAGGCGAACAATGCGGGCCGGAAATGGCCGCAGCTCGAGCTGGAAAATCAGAAGTCAGCGGCGCCAGTCGTCTTCAGCACTCCAGGGGTCTTCGCCGTCCGCCTGGTCGGCGTCGTCATCGCCCGACCCGGACAGCTCGCGCTGAAGCCGCTCGAAATCGGTCTGCGGTGAGCTGTATTTAAGTTCTCGAGCAACCTTGGTCTGCTTCGCCTTAGCCCGGCCGCGGCCCATGGGGGAACCCCCTCGCGCAATAACGGAGCGGCCCAACAAGTAGGCGGCTCCGATCTTTTGTCTTTATTGTCCTGCCGACAGCTTACCGTGCCCAATGGTTGTCTGCTGTTGCGCCCCGCACCCTGTGCAACACGCCGCGCAGACGGTCATCGCGCCGTTCCCCTCAGTCGCTCGACGGCCACCCGTCCGGCGCCGGGCCCCTCGAGCGGCGGCAGCGAGTCGGCGTCGATCGTCGCGGGGACCTCCGCGTCGCCGCCGGTGATCAGGGCGGTTTCGGCCGGTATTCCTCGCTTGAGTAGCGCGAGCGCCACCGGGCCCAGATCGACGTGTTCGACCACGGTTCCCAGCCGGCCCACCGCGCGACCGTTGGCCAGCACCGCATCGCCGGTAGCGGGTCGGTCCGCCGACCCGTCCAGGTGCAGCAACACCAGCATGCGGGGCGGTTTGCCCAGGTTGTGCACTCGCGCAACGGTTTCCTGCCCGCGGTAGCAGCCTTTGTCGAGGTGGACGGCTCCGAGTCCTGGGCCGCCGATCCAACCCACTTCGTGCGGGATCGTGCGTTCGTCGGTGTCGACACCGAGCCGTGGCCGCAGGGCCGCCACCCGGTGGGCTTCATAGGCCCATACTCCGGCCGGGCGCAGCCCAGCCTGCGTCAAACGACGCTGCACGTCGGCGGAATCGCGTCGGTCGACCACCACGTCCAGCTCGAGTTGGCCCTCTCGCGCCCCGATCATCCGGCGCACGAAGCCACTACCGGTCATCGGCACCGCGGTCATCTCGGCGGGCAACGCGTCGATTCCCAGCGCCTCGAGCACGGCAGGTTCGGCCAGCTTCGGCCCCAGCAGCGAGAGCACGGCGAGGTCGGCGGGAGCAGGAGTCACCTCCGACCAGAACACCATCTTGCGCAGGTAATCCAACAGCGGCTCGCCCCGCCATGGCTCGGTGTCCAGGTAGGTCACGCCGCCGAGCTCGGTTTGAACCCAGTGATCTTCGACCCGGCCCTGTCCGTCCAGGCTGAGGTTTTGCGTGCTCGCGCCATCGGGGAGTTCACTGACGTGCTGCGTCGAGATGCTGTGCAGCCAGGTTTGTCGGTCGGCACCGGTCAGTGTGAGCACGCGACGATGCGAGCGGTCGACCAGCACCGCGCCGGTTTCGGCTGCACGTTGTTCACCCAGTGGGTCGCCGTAATGCCAGGTCGCGCCGGCGTCGGGTCCGGTTTCGGGGGCAGGAACGGCGGACACACATCAACTCTACGGGCCCACGGCTATAGGCTTCTGATCCATGACAGGCCAGCCGGGCGTGGTCGTCACGCTCGACGGCGAGGTACATCCGCCGGGGACGCCACTCCTGTTCGCCGACGACCTCGCCGTGGTGCGTGGCGACGGCGTATTTGAGACATTGCTGGTCCGCGACGGCGGCGCATGCCTGGTGGAGGCACATCTGGGCCGGCTGAGCCACTCGGCCAAACTGCTGGACCTGCCGGAGCCGGACCTGGCGGGCTGGCGGCACGCGATCGACCTGGCGGCGCGACAGTGGGCGGCGGACACCGCCGACGAAGGTGCGATGCGCTTGGTCTACAGCCGCGGCCGGGAACGCGGCTCGGCGCCCACCGCCTACGTGACCGTCAATCCGATCGCCGACCGGATAGCCGCCGCCCGTCGCGACGGGGTGGCCGCCGTGACGTTGCCCCGTGAGCTGCCCGCCACGGGCATCGAGGCGATGCCCTGGCTACTCGCCGGCGCTAAGACGCTGTCCTACGCCATCAATATGGCCGCTCTGCGCCATGCCGCCCGGCAGGGCGCCGGTGACGTCATCTTCGTCAGCTCGGACGGCTACGTTCTGGAGGGCCCTCGTTCGACGGTGGTGATCGCCGTCGATGGAGCAGCCGGCGACGACCTCTGCCTGCTGACCCCGCCGCCGTGGTTTCCGATCCTGCGCGGAACCACGCAGCAGGCGCTGTTCGGCGTCGCCCGCGCCAAGGGCTACGACTGTGACTACCGCGCTCTGCGGGTGGCTGATCTGTTTGCAGCGCAAGGAATTTGGTTGGTATCGAGCATGACGCTGGCGGCGCGTGTCCACACGCTCGACGGCCGGGTATTGCCGAGCGCCCCGATGGCGGCGGAGTTCGCCGAGCTTGTCGACGCCGCCATTGTCAGCGATCGCTGAAATCGGTTGTCGGCGCGGCGGTGAGCGAGTACGGTCGGCCGTACACAGGGAAGGAGGTGGTCCGCGAAATTGATAGCTTTATGGACTTGTGAGGTGGCTGCCCGCTAGCTGCACCGGGCGAGGAATCACCTGCGCGCGCTGGCGAATTCCCCGCAGCCACCCGGCCCCCGAGCCTCCGGTCTGTCCAACCAGGAACTACGGCTCGGGGGCTGCCCATTTCTAGGGTCAGCGTGCGAACCCAAACACCCTCTGCGGCAGCGGATATGCGGCTGTCCGGGCGTGGCGACGGCGCTGGCCCGCCGCCGTTACGGCGTCACCTTGGCGGCCATCTGATCGGCGATCTCGCCGCCTTCGGGGTTGACTGATTCAGGTGAGGTAAGCATCCCGGCCGACGACTTCGTTCCACTGGGCTTCGCCGCCGCCGAGGTCTTCGTCGAACCAAACCTGTTGGCGTGCCCGCGAGGAACAGGCAAACCGCGATGCGGCGATAACGATCGTGGCGCTGGTCGGCCAGCGTTCGGCTGCACCTGCTAGCGCGGGCTAGCCGGCGAACCGCAGGAGCCGCGCCGACAAATGCGGGACCAACCCGCCGTCGGCGTCCACCCGTTCTTCCACGTAGGCCAAATCGCCACCCTCGACGATGCCGTAGAGCCGCTTGGCACCGCCGACCAGCACACCAGAGCGACTGCGGGCCAGGGCATCGGTGACCAATTCCCATGACGACTGGTTGAGCGGACGCCCGTAAAACAGCTCGACGTAACCGGCGGAGTGCGCCAACAGCAACTCGATGGCCTGTGACTCGCTCGGGTCGTGGGGATCGGTAACGAAGCGCCAGTAACCGGTTTCACGCAAGTCGGGTCCTTGGTAGTCGCCCGATTCGGTGAGCCGCCAGGACCGGGCCTCCCAGTTCAGATAGTCGCCGCCGTCGTGCGAGACCACGATCTGCTGCCCGAACCGGTAGTCGCCGTCGGCCCCGCGGCCTTCTCCTTCGCCGCGCCAGACGCCGACCAGGGGAAGCAACGCCAGCAAGGCGTCATTCAGGTTGGCGCCTTCGCGCAGGTTCGCGGTGTCCGCGGGGATGGGCAGATCGTCGAAGACCGGGATGTTGCGGGTGGCAGTCACCTTGGCGCGCTGGGCGGCTGCGGCCACAGCACGGTCCCCGGAACCGGGCGGACGGGCCGCTTCGCCACCGGCGTCAGCGCTGGAGGTCATGCGCCGCTCTCCCCAGCAAGCGGGCGGGGGTACCCCCACCGCATCGCTGCGCTCTGCATCGTCGCCGGCGCGTCACGACTCGTCAGTGATCAGCCGATACAGCGTGTACAGCGCGAACCAGGAGATCGCCACGACCGACGCGACCAGCATGATCTCGAAGAACAAAACCACGGCAACGAGTCTAGTCGGCGACGGCGCTGCGACTGGCCGGGAAGACCGGTCAGGCGATCTTGACGTCGACCTCGTGAATCCCCGCGCCCGACGGGGTCACCACCGCGTCGCCGTTACCCGCCGCCGACAGCGCGCGCAGCGTCCAGGATCCTGGTGCGGCGAAGAACCGGAAGTCGCCGGTGGCTGACGCGACGACCTCGGCGGTGAACTCATCGGAGGAGTCCAACAGACGCACGAACGCGCCGCCGACGGCCTGACCGTCGGCGTCGACGACCCGACCGGAGATCACCGTCTCCTTTTCCAGGTCGACCCCGGCTGGCAACGTCTGTCCTTGCTTCGGTGCAGAGCACATATCAGCTTCCCAACTCGATCGGGGCGCCCACCAGGGAGCCGTATTCCGTCCAACTGCCGTCGTAGTTCTTGACGTTTTGGTGTCCGAGCAACTCGCGCAGCACGAACCAGGTGTGTGATGATCGCTCACCGATCCGGCAATACGCGATGGTCTCTTTCGACCCGTCAAAACCGGCGTCGGCGTACAGCTTGGCCAGGTTGTCGTCGGACTTGAAGGTGCCGTCCTCGTTGGCGGCCTTACTCCACGGCACGTTGATCGCTCCGGGGATGTGGCCGGGCCGTTGGCTTTGCTCCTGCGGCAGATGGGCCGGCGCCAGGATCTTGCCGGAGAACTCGTCGGGGGAGCGCACGTCGACCAGGTTTTTCACGCTGATCGCGGCGAGCACCTCGTCACGGAACGCCCGGATGCTGCTGTCGGGCGCCTTCGCGGTGTACGACGTCGCGGGCCGCGTCACGGTGTCCTTCGATAGCGGGCGCCCGTCGAGCTCCCACTTCTTCCGGCCACCGTCGAGCAGCTTGACGTTGTCGTGGCCGTACAGCTTGAAGTACCAGTAGGCATAGGCCGCGAACCAGTTGTTGTTGCCGCCGTAGAGGATCACGGTGTCGTCGTTGGCGATACCGCGGTCACTCAGCAGCTTGGAGAACTGCTCGGCATCGACGAAGTCACGCCGCACCGGGTCTTGCAGGTCGGTACGCCAGTCCAGCTTGACTGCGCCGGCGATGTGGCCGCCGTCGTAGGCGCTGGTGTCCTCGTCGACCTCAACGAAGACGACGTGGTCGGCATCGAGATTGCTCTCGGCCCAGTCGGCGGAGACCAGGACGTCGGAGCGTGCCATATTGGGGATCCTTTCGGGAGTTATGCGTGCTCAGAAGTAACGGGGGTGGGCCTTAGCCGCGCGACGAGCGGGTAGAGCTGGCAGCCCAGGCAGATCCCGAAAGCCGCGTTGAGGAAAGCCGCCACCAGTGCTCCCGCGGTGGCGATGACGCCGACCAGGGGTGCGCCGGCGGCGAACCCGGCCGTACCGACCACGGCGAAGATCAAGCCGACCAGTTGGGCGAACTTCAGCGGCGGCACCGGCTCCCGTTCGCGGACCGGCGCGATGCGTGGGGCGACAAGTTTGGCAAACACCAGTCCGTAGGGGTGACGACGCGGGCCGCCCGCGGCACCGATCGCGAAGATGACGGACTGCAGGCCGAGAATGACTGCGGCGGCCAGCGAGCTCACTCCCGAGACGAGGAGCGTGATCACCAGCACAACGGTGGTGACCCAGGCCGCGAAACGCGGCCCTCGAACATCGACCTGGTCGGCGGTTTTGGGGCTGGACACGATGCTGCTCCTAGCTGCTCTGTGCACGGACATGGGGGAGGCGCGCCATGGGGTTTGTTCCTGGCTGCTCCGAGCGCGGCGCGAGAAGGCGCGGCTACTCAGCAGCTACAACAACAGCAGCCCGCAACGCGGCACAGGTCGACTGCGCGGCGCTTGGTGAGCAGAAGCTCGAGGCGGGCGGACACGTCGGACAGCTTACCCAATGGCCGCACCATCAAGCCAACAGCGGAGCCAGCGCCGACCGCAGGTCATCGGCTTTCGGTACGCCCGCGGCGCGGTATCGCTGACGCCCCCCGGCATCGAAGACGAAAATGGTGGGCAGCGACAACACCGAAAGACGTCGCGCGGCGGTCGGGTTGGCGTCCATGTCGATTTCCACGTGCGCGACGTCGCCGAGGTCCTCGCACACCTGGGTGACGACACGGCGTACCTGGGTGCACGGCGAACACCACGGGGCGCTGAAATGCAGGACGGTCGGTCCGTGAGCCGACAGGCCCAAGTCGCTGGTGTCCACTTCGCCGGCCGTTCCGGAATCGATCGCCCGGACATGACCGGCGCGCCGGTTCAGCAGCCACCCGACGACGGCCGCCACCGCCAGTGCCCCCACAACCGCCACGATCGCTGAAATCATGCCCGGTTAAACCCGTCGAGAGTGATGGTTAATCCCGTGGTGATGCCCTCGATGATCACGTCGGAGCCGCGGGCGCCCTGGCTCGTCGGCGTCACCCCGAACGGAAGTTTCTGGTCGGGCAGCCGGCCGGCGAATGCGGCCAGCACCGCGTCACGCTTGTCGTCGGGAACCTTCTGGTTGGCGGTGTTCGGGCCGGTCAGGACGCCGGTGGGAGTGAACACCAGGGTGGTCTTGTCCTCGCCGGCTATGGACAGGTCCACGGCCACGCTGACCCGTTTGTCGAAGTGGGCCGATTTCGGGGTGCCGGTGAACACCAGACCGTGGCTGCCGGAGATCCCCGATTCGGTGGTGCCGCCGGTCGCGTTGTTGGTTTCCTGCTGCGGCGCCTCGACCATCAGGTCATGGATGCCCAGGTAGCGGCCAAGGTGCAGCGAGCCGATGATGATCCGGCTCTCCAGCTTGCCGACCCGAAGCTTGGCATCGGGCCGGATCAGCCATGACGTGTCGGTCAGGTCGATCGAGTGCATGGTGGCCTCCAGCGTGGCCTTGCCGATCACTGGACGGTCGACCGCGCTGGCCTTGATTTCCACTTCGTTGTAGTGGTCCCGCATCGCCTGCGGGATTACCGGGAAGCCGAGGATCGCGACGAATGGGTCGAATCCCAGGTGCGCGGCATCACGCACTGTGCGGGCCAGCCGATACTCCGCGTAGATGGTGGTTCCAAAGTCGACGGCTGCGGCTCCGACGAGCACGACCACGGCCGCGAGTAGCACCGCCGCGGCACCGACCAGCACTTTGCGCATTCGCACATTGTGGCGTACCGCGCCGTCCGTGCCGCTCTGGAGCCGCTCTGGAATGGTCTGCCCGGATCCTCGGCGGACCGTTCCGGTCTGCATCGTCCCCGCGCTGAACACCAGCCTCCACGCTATCGTTAAATAACCTGGCCGATAACTTCACATCTCGCACATCTCGCAAATGAATTTGGGAGACGCCTTTCCCACGACGCTGGAGGGGCTTGTTGGACCTACTATTGCTGACCGCGGAGCCGCACCCGGACGTGGTCCTGCCGTCGTTGTCGCTGCTCGCCCATACCGTGCGCACAGCGCCGCCCGACGTCTCTTTCCTGCTGGAAGCGGGTAGCGCGGACATACTGATCATCGACGCACGACTCGACCTGCCGGCAGCCCGTGGGCTATGCCGGTTGCTGGGCTCGACGGGCCGCTCAATTCCGGTGGTGGTGGTGGTGAACGAGGGCGGCCTGGTGGCCGTTAACGCCGATTGGGGTCTGGACGAGATTCTGCTGCCCAGCACCGGGCCCGCAGAGATCGATGCCCGGCTGCGGTTGCTCATCGGTCGGCGGGGCAGCCTGCAGGATCAGGAGAGCGTGGGCAAGATCACTCTTGGCGAACTGATGATCGACGAGAGCACCTACACCGCCCGGTTGCGCGGACGCCCGCTGGACCTCACCTACAAGGAATTCGAACTGCTGAAGTACCTGGCGCAGCATGCCGGCCGGGTATTCACCCGGGCACAGCTGTTGCACGAGGTGTGGGGCTACGATTTCTTCGGCGGCACCCGCACGGTCGACGTACACGTGCGCCGGCTGCGGGCCAAGCTTGGGCCGGAGCACGAATCGCTGATCGGCACGGTACGCAACGTGGGTTACAAAGCGGTCCGCCCGACCCGCGGCCGGCTACCGGGCGGCGAGCCCGCCGTCGACGACAACGAGCACGATGCAGATAGTCGCCAAGACGCGCTGGTCGATCCGTTACGCAGCCAGTGACGTCACTCCGGTGGCGGGTGGTGCTGGCCGCAGAAGAACAGCAGCAGATACGTGAACTCGTCAGCGTGGCAGGGCAATTCGATGAGGTGGCACCCGTCGGCGAGCAGGTTCTGCGGGAGTTGGCATATCAGCGCACCGAGCACCTGCTGGCCATCGGTCGCGATCCAACCGGCGGCGAACGAGTCATCGGTTACCTGAACCTTTCTCCAGGGCAGGAGAATGCGGCCGCCATGGCGGAGTTGGTGGTGCATCCGCACGTCCGCCGACGCGGTATCGGGTCCGCAATGATTCATGCAGCATTGTCCAAAACAGCTGGGCGGAACCGATTTTGGGCGCATGGCACGCTGGAGTCGGCGCGGGCGACCGCCTCAACGTTAGGTCTGGTGCCGGTTCGCGAACTCATTCAGATGCGCCGCTCGTTGCACGGCGTCACCGAGCCGGTCGTGCCCGACGGGGTACGCATTCGGACCTATGCCGGACCCGCGGACGACGCCGAGCTGCTGCGGGTCAACAACGCCGCCTTCGCGGAGCACCCCGAACAGGGCAGCTGGACTGCAACGGATCTGGCCGAGCGACGCGCTGAACCTTGGTTCGACCCCGAAGGCCTGTTCCTGGCCGTCGACGAGCAGACGAACACCCTGCTTGGCTTCCATTGGACGAAAGTGCACGCGCAAGAGCCTGGCCTGGGCGAGGCCTATGTCGTCGGCGTCGATCCGTCAGCGCAGGGCAGCGGTCTGGGCGGCCTGCTGACCTCGGTCGGCGTCGCGTTTCTGGCGCGGCAATTGGCCGGAGCAGAACAACCTACCGTGATGCTCTATGTCGAGTCGGACAACACCGCCGCGCTGCGGACCTATCGGCGCCTGGGATTCACCCAACACAGCGTCGACACTGCATATGCGGCTAGACCAGGCACCACCAGCGGCGGTTCTGGCGGTCGCTGAGCTGTTCACTCCGCGTTCACGCGTCGGGTGGGTGCCGTCTACGCCCAGCGCATACTTTCCGGGTAATCCGGCTACCTCCGCCGGGATGGTCAATCGCAGACAAAATCATTGAGAAAGCGAGATCAGTGAAGCTCGACCCGATGGGCAGAGCGCTAGTGGCCGCGGTGTCGACGGCAATGATCGCGGGCGTGATGTCGACCGGCTGTGGAAGCGATAACAACCTGCACGGTATGTCGGCGCCGACGGGACGGGTGAACTGTGGCGGTAAGAGCGCCCTGACCGCTGAAGGTTCCACGGCTCAGCAAAACGCCATCGCGTTGTTCAACGAGGATTGGGCTGCGCTGTGTTCTGGCAAGCAGTTGGCATACAACCCGACCGGATCGGGCGCCGGACGCGAGCAGTTCATCGCCGCGCATGTGGATTTCGCCGGCTCGGACTCACCGCTGAGCCGCGACCAGATCGATCCGGCCACCAAGCGCTGCGACGGAAACCCCGCCTGGCATCTGCCGCTTGTTTTCGGGCCGGTCGCGGTTGCCTACCATCTGGACGGTGTCAAGCAGCTGGTTGTCAGCGCTGATGTGCTGGCCAAGATCTTCAGCGGCTGGATCACTAATTGGAATGACCCGGCCATCGTCGAACTCAACCCCGGTGTGGCGCTGCCCTATACCAGGATCTCGCCTGTCTACCGTTCGGACTCCTCAGGTACCACCGACAACTTTCAGAAGTACCTGGCCGCGGCCGCCCCGAAAAGCTGGACCAGAGGCACCGGCAGCGAGTTTCAGGGCGGCGTGGGTGAGGGCACACAGAAGTCCGCCGGCGTCATCCAGGCCGTGCAGTCCACCTCCGGTGCCATCGGTTACGTCGAGAAAGGCTCCGCCGACCAAACCGGTGTGCCGTACGCGCAGATCAACGACGGCAGCGGTGCGGTGACGCTTACCGACGAGGCCGCTCGTAAGGCCATCGACGGCGCCACCTTCGCCGGCGTGGGCAACGATTTGAAACTGAATCTGAAATCGCTTTACCGCACCGAAGCGGCCGGTGCTTACCCGCTGGTGCTCGCTACCTACGAGATTGTCTGCTCCAAGGGTTACGATCCCGCGACCACCGCCGCGATCAAGTCGCTCTTGACCGTGGCCGCCGACAATGCTCAAAGTGGTCTTTCGGCCGCCGGGTATGTTCCATTGCCGGATAAGTTCAAACGCCGCTTGGTCGCCGCGATCAACGCAATCCAGTGATCACCCGATTGATTTGCGGCCGAGCGCTTTTGATTGATGGGAACACCGTGACGACACCAAATCCAGCCGATGCCGGTTCGGGTGAGGTCGTCGCTGCGGCTTCCCTCGGGTCGTCGGCTCCCCCAACCCTGCCACGGGGCAGCATCAGCCCCCGTCGTGGTGACCGGCTGTTTCTCGGCCTGTCCGAGGGCTCCGGCGTCCTGATCGTCGTGTTGATCGCCGCAATCGGAGTGTTTCTGCTCATGCGTGCGATTCCGGCCCTGGCACGCGACCAGGAGAATTTCTTCACGTATGGCGGCAACTGGGTCACCACGAACACTTCGGCGATGCGTTTCGGCATCTTCGACATGCTGCAGGTGACGGTGTTCGTGGCATTCTTCGCCCTGAGCCTGGCGATGCCGGTTGCCCTGGGCATCGCGATTTTCCTCACCCAATACTCACCGCGCCGTATCGCCGGACCACTGGCCTACATGGTTGACCTGCTCGCGGCGGTCCCGTCGATCATCTACGGGGTCTGGGGTCTGTACGTGCTGGCACCGCGGCTGCGACCGCTCGCGACCTGGCTCAATGAACACCTGGGCGGGCTTTTTCTCTTCGCGAGCGGCAACGTCTCGGTTTCTGGTGGTGGCACCATCTTCACCGCCGGGATCGTGCTGGCCGTGATGATTCTGCCGATCATCACCGCCGTCACCCGCGAAGTGTTCCTCAAAACGCCGCAGAGCCACATCGAGGCTGCGCTGGCGCTCGGCGCCACCCGCTGGGAGGTGGTCAAGACCACCGTGTTGCCGTTCGGACGCACCGGCTACATCAGCGGCGCCATGTTGGGCCTGGGCCGAGCGCTGGGTGAGACCGTCGCATTGCTGATCATTTTGCGCGGTACCCAGGCGGCGTTCGGCTGGTCGCTGTTTGACGGCGGCTACACCTTCGCGACCAAGATCGCGGCCACCGCAGCGGAATTCAACAACCAGTACAAAGCCGGCGCTTATATCGCCGCAGGATTGGTGCTTTTCCTGCTCACCTTCGTGGTCAATGCATTGGCGCGCGCGGCTGTCGCCGGCAGGGACACCCGATGACGTCGATGCTGGACCGCCCACTGAAGGCGCGCACACTCGCCACCGTCAGCCTGCGCCGACAGCTGGCCGATTCGATAGCGACCGTGCTGGTGACGCTGTCGGTGGTGGTGGCCCTGATCCCGCTGGTTTGGCTGCTCTATTCGGTGGTGGCCAAAGGCTTTAGCGCCGTTAGGTCAAGCGTGTGGTGGACGCATTCCCAAGCCGACATGACCGCATTCTTATCCGGAGGCGGCGCCTACCATGCCATCGTCGGGACGCTCATGCAGGGCGTGGTATGCGCGGTCATCTCCGTACCGATCGGCATATTTGTCGCGATCTATCTGGTCGAGTACGGTGGCGCCTCCCCGCTGGGGAAGCTGACCACGTTCACGGTGGACATCCTGACCGGCGTCCCGTCAATCGTGGCCGCGCTGTTCATCTATGCACTGTGCATTGCCACGCTTGGCTTTCCCCGGTCCGGTTTCGCGGTGTCGTTGGCGTTGGTGCTGCTGATGCTTCCGGTGATCGTGCGCGCGACCGAAGAGATGCTGCGGGTCGTCCCGGAGGACCTGCGCGAGGCCAGTTTCGCGCTGGGCGTGCCGAAGTGGAGAACGATCACCAGAATCGTGCTTCCAGCCGGGCTGTCCGGCATTATCACCGGTGTCATGTTGGCACTGGCCAGGGTGATGGGGGAGACCGCCCCGCTGCTAATCCTGGTGGGCTATTCGCGGGCGATGAACTTCAACATGTTCACCGGCTTCATGGGGTCGCTGCCAGGCATGATGTACGACCAGACCGCCGCGGGCGCGGGTGCCAACCCGATTCCCACCGACCGACTGTGGGGCGCTGCGCTGACGCTGATTTCGTTGATCGCCGTCATTAATGTGGGGGCGAGGGTAGTTGCGAGAATTTTCTTTACACCCGAGATGCGAGGCAGGAGCTGACGTGGCTAAGCGGTTAGACCTCAAGGACGTCAACATTTACTACGGCTCGTTTCGTGCGGTCGCTGACGTTTCGCTATCGGTCCTGCCCCGCAGCGTGACGGCCTTCATCGGCCCGTCTGGCTGCGGGAAGACCACTGTGCTGCGCATCCTGAACCGGATGCACGAAGTTATCCCCGGTGCCCGCATGGAGGGCTCCGTGCTGCTCGACGACGACGACATCTACGGCTCGGGGGTCGACCCGGTAGGCGTGCGTCGTGCGATCGGAATGGTGTTCCAGCGGCCGAATCCGTTCCCCACCATGTCAATTCGCGACAATGTTGTGGCCGGGCTGAAACTGCAGGGTGTGCGCAACCGGAAACTGCTCAGCGACACCGCGGAATACGCGCTGCGAGGTGCCAATCTGTGGGACGAGGTCAAGGACCGGTTGGACAGGCCGGGTGGCGGGTTGTCCGGCGGTCAGCAGCAGCGACTGTGTATCGCGCGGGCAATCGCCGTGCAACCCGATGTGCTGCTGATGGACGAGCCGTGCTCGTCGCTGGACCCGATTTCGACGATGGCGATCGAGGATCTGATCGCAGAGTTGAAACAGGAATACACCATCGTCATCGTCACTCATAACATGCAGCAAGCGGCGCGGGTCAGCGACCATACCGCTTTTTTCAACCTGGAGGGTGTCGGCAAGCCGGGCCGGTTGGTGGAGATCGACGACACCGAGAAGATCTTCTCCAACCCGGCTCAGAAGGCCACCGAAGACTACATCTCCGGCCGCTTCGGCTAGCCGGACTTGGCTACGGCCTCGTCATCAGGAAAGTGACCCGTCGCCTGGAAGATGACTCGGCGCGCCACCTCGACGGCGTGATCGGCGAACCTCTCGTAGAACCGGCCCAGCAATGTCACGTCGACCGCTGAGGCCACCCCGTGCTTCCACTCCCGATCCATTAATACGGTGAACAGGTGCCGGTGCAGGTCGTCCATCGCGTCGTCTTCTTCGCGGATGCGCGCGGCCTTTTCCGGGTCGCGGGATTCCAGCACTTCTTGCGCGCTGTTACCCAATTCCACGGCCACTCTGCCCATCTCGGCAAAATAACCGTTGACCTCTTCGGGCAGTGCGTGCTGCGGATGACGCCGGCGGGCGATCTTGGCGACGTGCAGGGCCAGCGCCCCCATCCGGTCGATGTCGGCGACCATTTGGATTGCGCTCACGATCGACCGAAGGTCGCCGGCGACGGGTGCTTGTAAGGCAAGCAATACGAAAGCGCTTTCCTCAGCATGGGTGCTCAGCTCTGCGATTTTTTCGTGGTCGGAGATGACCTGTTCGGCCAGCACCAGATCTGCCTGGAGCAGCGCCTGAGTTGCACGTTCCATCGCGACGCCGGCCAGCCCGCACATCTCTCCGAGCTGTTCGGAGAGCTCAGAAAGCTGCTCGTGGTAGGCGGTGCGCATGTAAGCCAGCCTACGTTCTTAATCGCCGGACCGGCATGAACCGGCATGAAGTGGGGTGTGAACTCGCGGTGAATGCCGGTTTTCAGTCAAATCTTCGAGCGTGGTTGCGGCTATTCGCAGGAGGTGTCGGCGGCGTTGGTCACCGACAAATCTTCCGGAAGTTTGGTCGGTGGGCTGCTGGTATTGCGGTCGATCTGCACGCTGACCGACGAGCCGCTCGGCGGAGGAGCGCTGAACGAGGAGAAGTCCGGGCCGAGCACCACCTGCACTACTTTTCCAATTCCGGTGACCCGCTCGACCTTTGGGTTCGCCAGAGTCGCCGCGACCGTGGCGGCGGCCTGTTCGTTGCCGCGTGAGAAGAACACCGTGGTGGACTTCAGCGAGCTCGGATAGTCGTCCGGCGTCCTGACCTTGAAGCCTTGGTGCTTCAGCTGAGTGCTGGCGGTGGTGGCTAACCCCGACTTGGCGGTCGAGTTCGACACCTGCACGGTGATGCCCTGCGGTGCCGTCGTCACGGCCTCGACCTGCTCAGGGTACGGCGCGGTTGACGGGCTGGTCGTAGGTGCCTTGCTGGTAAGCGACTTTGTCGGCGGGCTCGATGTCGCGTTCAGGTCGTTTTCGCCTGGCAGCGGATCGTCGTTGATGATGGCATCGAAAAGCGCCCGCATATCGGAGGTGCGCTGTGGCTCGTCGCCGTTTTCGTCGGTGATGCCGGTCGGCACGGTGACGAACGAGACATGGCCGGCGGACATCCCCTGCACCGACTGGCCGAGTTGGACAAGGTCTTTGGTCTTGACGTTGTCGACATAGCTGTTCTTGATGAACGTATTGACGACGTTGTTGAGCTTGTTCAGCGAAAAGAAGGTGTCCTGGGAGATCAGCGAGCGCAGCAGCGACGACAGGAACAGCTGCTGGCGTTTGATGCGTCCGTAGTCGCCGTTGTTCTCGGTGTTGACGTTGCGAGCGCGCACGTAATCCAGCGCGGTCTTCGAGTCGATCCGCTGGCGTCCGGAATGAGCCAGCACCGTGCCCAGTTCGTAGTCATACAGCGGGGTGGTGCTGCACACCTCGACGCCGCCGAGCGCGTCGACCATCTTGGCGAAACCGACGAAGTCGATCGCTATAAAACGATTAATGCTCAGGCCCGACAGCTTCTGGATCTCCTTCACCAGACACTTCGGGCCGCCGAACGAGAACGTCGAATTCAGTTTTGTCTCCGTGTACACGTACCGGGGGCCGTATTTCTTGGCGTCAGAGTCGTAGATGGGGCCGTACTCGCCGGTGTCGGGGTTCCATGCTTCGCATCGGATCGGCGTGATCGCCAGGTCGCGCGGAAATGACACTGCCACAACGCGTTTGCGGTTCGCGGGAATGTTGACCAGCATGACGGTGTCGGATCGGGCGCCGCCGGCGTCCTCGGTGTCGCCGGCGCCCATTTCGCTGTTCGCCCCGGCGCGAGAGTCCATGCCGACGATCAAGAAGTCCTCGTCGCCGTACTGCGCATTCGGGTCGACGATGTCCCGCGATTGAGGGTCCAGCGCGCTGATTGTATTGAGTCGGTGGTTCTTTGACGCGCTCCACTGCCAAGCCCCGCCGGTCAGTGCCAGCGCCAGCGCAGCGATCGCGGCGACCATCAAGCGGCCGAACAGCATCATCGCGTGGCGTCTGCGGTTCTGCTTGGGATAGTCGCCAGGCGCGGGCTCTTCGACGATTCGCGCCGGTCGCGTCCGGACCGGCGTTTTCGGCAGCACAGTGGTCCGCTCGGCAACGGCACCCCCTACGGGTGGCCCAGGGTGGCCGTCCTGCAAGTCGGGTACCGCGAAGGCATAGGCCGGGGAGGCCATCGGGGAGGTCGACACCGGATAGGCGTCGTATCCGTCGTCCTGCTCGGCGCTGAGCTGATCTGGGTCCGGTGCCGGCGGCTCGGGGTCATGAGCCGCGTGATGATGACTCGGCCGGCCCGCCGTCGGGCCGCCGATCCTGGCGATCAGGTCGGCGACCGTCAGGCCACCATCGGTATGGCATCCACGCGGCTCACCGTCTTCGTCGGCTGCGGCCTTAGTCGGTGGCGACGGGGGCGCCGCCGGCGGTGGCGACCACCGATCGGCAACGGCGACTCTGCGCGAGGGCGCTCCGAATCGTTCCCACGGCGCGGCGCCTCGCGATCCCGGCGGCGTTCCGGTATGCCCTAGATCGTCGCCGTCGACACCCAGCGCGCGCAGATGACCGGAAGAGGCATCAGGAGTGGCTTTATCGGCGCCAGAGTCGCCGTCACTCATGTCCTACCGGCCTCCGAATCTGATGAGGTTCCCGACCTGTTGTGCGCATATCCGCGCAGCACCGATGGTGGCAGTGCTGCCAATCCCGGCGACCGGGGAGGTCGCATCGTGTTTGTAGCGCTCGTGCCGTGGCGGCGACGGGATCGGCCACCGGTGCGCGACGCAACAAGATCCACATGATACTGAGACATCCACCGAAACGCGTCGGGATCGTCCCGGATTGTTCGTTCAGCCGCCCGAGTGCATGATGTCGGCGCCCTCGGGCACCGTGCAGTCATCGCGGTCGGCCAGCCAGCCCTCCGGCAGGGCCACCCGGGCGGGTGATCCCTGGCGTCCGCGCGGCCCGGTGGCCGCGGTCGGGAACGGCACGCTGGGGTCGAGTTTGTCCAGCAAAGTGGACAGTTCCTCGCTTGTTTTGACCAGCGCCAGAGCTCGCCGCAATTCGGATCCGGCGGGGAAGCCGTGCAGGTACCAGGCGATGTGCTTGCGCACGTCGCGCATGCCCTTGTCTTCGCCGAAATGCGCGGTAAGCAGCTCGCCGTGCCGGCGGATGATGTTGGCGACCTCGCCGAGATTAGGCGGGGCAGGCGGCGGACTGCCGGTGAAAGCGGCCGAGAGCTCGGCGAAGAGCCATGGCCGTCCCAGGCAGCCACGGCCGATGACGACGCCGTCGCAGCCGGTTACGGCCATCATGGTCAGCGCGTCGCTGGCTTCGAAGATGTCGCCGTTGCCGAGCACCGGGATCGTCCGCACATATTGTTTGAGCTGGGCGATCTGCTCCCAATCCGCTGTTCCTGAATAGCGCTGAGCCGCGGTGCGGGCATGCAGTGCGACCGCGGCAGCGCCCTCGGCCTCCGCGATCCGGCCCGCGTCGAGATGGGTGTGGTGGGCGTCATCAATGCCGATCCGGAACTTGACAGTGATCGGGATGTCGGTGCCTTCGGTGGCGCGCACCGCCGCCCCGACGATCTGGCCGAACAGCCGCCGTTTGAACGGCAGCGCCGCCCCGCCGCCGCGACGGGTGACTTTGGGCACCGGACAGCCGAAATTCATGTCGACGTGGTCGGCCAGGCCTTCGTCGACGACCATTTTCACCGCCGCGTACGTGGTCGCGGGGTCGACCGTGTACAGCTGCAGCGAGCGCGGCGATTCGTCGGCGGAGAACGCCGTCATGTGCATGGTGACGGGATGCCGCTCAACCAGGGCACGCGCCGTCACCATCTCGCACACGTAGAGTCCGCTGACCGTTCCGACGCGAGCCTGCTCGAGCTCTCGGCAGAGGGTGCGGAACGCGACGTTCGTCACACCTGCCATCGGCGCCAGCACCACCGGGCTGGCCAGCGCGATGGGGCCGATCCGCATACCGGCTACCGCCGGCTCAGGGTCAGCGTGCCTTCGGTGTGGTGCAGCTCCTCGGCGGTGACCCGCTTGCCCGTTCGGGCTTCGCGGTCGAGTTGCCGCTGCTTGGAGATCTCGAACTTGTCGCAGGCCGCCTCGAGCTCCTTGATCAGCACGGCGAGTTCGTCGCGCTGCCGGTTGGCCTCGCCGCTGAAGTCTTCGCGCTCGAAGATGCGCCACTTCTTCAGCACCGGCATGACGACCTCGTCGAGGTGGATGCGCGGGTCGTAGACACCGCCGACGGCGATCATCACGGCCTTGCGGCGAAACTCCGGTACCTGGTAGCCGGGCATCTGGAAGTTGTGCAGAACCTTGTGCAGTGACTTCATCGCCTTGTTCGGCGCGATCTCCATGCCGGCTTCGGTTACGTCGCGGTAGAAGATCATGTGCAGGTTCTCGTCGGCCGAGATCTTGGCCAGCAGCTGATCAGCGATGGTCTCGTTGCAGGCCTTGCCGGTGTTGCGGTGTGAAATGCGGGTCGCGAGCTCCTGGAACGTGACGTACACGATCGAGTCGAAGAGGTTCTCGCAGAACAGGTCGTCTCGAACTTGGCGGTTCTGGCCCGGGCTGAACCCCCGGTTCACCACCTCCACGCGCAGCTTCTCGAGCTCGACCGGGTCGACGGCGCGGGTGACGACGAGGTAGTCGCGCAGCGTGATGCCGTGCCGGTTCTCCTCGGCGGTCCAGCGGTTGACCCACTGACCCCATGCGCCGTCCATGCCGAAGCTCATCGCGATCTCGCGGTGGTACGACGGCAGGTTGTCCTCGGTCATCAGGTTCTGCACCATCGCGACCTGCGCGACGTCGGTCAGCTTGGACTGCCCGGGCTCCCAGTCCTGGCCGCCGAGCGCGTAGAAGTTCTTGCCGTCCGACCACGGGATGTAGTCGTGCGGGTTCCAGGGCTTGTGCATGCTCAGATGCCGGTTCATGTTCTTCTCGACAACCGGTTCGAGTTCACGCAACAGGTCCAGGTCTCGAGGATCCGGCACAGCGCCTCCCAGTTATCTGTGTCTGTCGGTTTCAGTCAATATATCTGTGTATGCCGGTGACATCCAAGTTCCTGCCTGGCATCAATATTTCGTGGCGCGCTGATCGCGGTTCGCTAGTGCGTAGCTGCCCGGCTGAGCAGCATCTCCACGCAGTAGTCGATGAACTGCTCGCGGCTGGCCGCCAGCCGTCCGTCCAGGTAAGCGGTGAACAGCGCGGTCAGGCCGCCGATCAAACTGGTGGCGATCATCTTTTGCCGCACGGGATCGGCGATCTGGGTCAGTTTGCGCTGCAGCAGGTCGATGAAGCTGGGCATCCACTCCGCGCCGGACCTGACCAGCACCGGCTCCACCGCCGGGGCCAGCAAGAGCACCCGGCCGCGCACCGGGTCGTCGACCATCAACGCGACGAATCGCTCCACTGCTTCGCGCGGTGTGCTCGCCGACATCAGCGTCGACATGGCGCGGGTGCAGACGTCGTCGTAAACGGCACGCACGAAATCGTCTCGGTCAGCGAAGCTTTCGTAGAAGTAGCGTTCGGTGAGCCCGGCCTGCCGGCATACCGCCCGCACCGTCACCGCCGGGCCGCTCTCCCCGCCCAGCAGTTGCACACCGGCCGCGATGAGCTCGTCCCGCCGCAGGACCTGGCGATCCTCCAGGGGAACGCCGGACCAGCGGCGCGAGCGTTGACCAGACGGCACGTCACTCCTAAGGTCAGTAGTGACAACGTATGTAGTCAGGTTGGCAGACACGGACAGGAAACGTTGACCAGTGACCCAAGATACGTCTGAGGCGTGCCCGCTGACCAGCACACGCGCTGCCGACGAGGTGGTCAGCGATGCGGTCGCGACCGGTTGCCCGGTGTCACCGCTCGGGTATGACGCGCCGCCGCTCGGCCCGGACTCGCTGACCTGGCGGTACTTCGGTGACTGGCGTGGCATGTTGCAGGGTCCGTGGGCCGGGTCGATGCAGAACATGCATCCGCAACTGGGTGCGGCCGTCGAGGAGCACTCGACGTTCTTCCGCGAACGCTGGCCGCGGTTGCTGCGGTCGCTGTACCCGATCGGCGGGGTGGTTTTCGACGGTGACCGCGCGCCGATGACCGGTGCCGAAGTGCGTGACTACCACGTGGATATCAAGGGCACCGACAGCCACGGCCGGCGCTATCACGCGTTGAATCCCGACGTCTTCTACTGGGCGCACTCCACCTTCTTTGTCGGCACGATCCATGTGGCCGAACGGTTCTGCGGCGGCTTGACCGAGGCGCAGAAGCGCCAGCTGTTCGACGAGCATGTGCGGTGGTACCGGATGTACGGCATGAGCATGCGCCCAGTCCCGCAGACATGGGAGGACTTCCAGGTCTACTGGGACCACACGTGCCGCGAGGTGCTGGAGAATAATTTCGCAGCCCGCGAGGTGCTCAACTTGACCGAGCTGCCCAAACCTCCGTTCGCGCAATGGCTTCCGGACCGGCTCTGGGCTCTGCAGCGCGAACTGCTGGCGCCGTTCTTCGTCTGGCTGACGGTCGGCCTTTACGACCCCGCGGTGCGCGAGCTGATGGGTTACACCTGGTCGCGTCGCGACGAGTGGTTACACCGCCGCTTCGGTGACATCGTGCGTCTGATTTTTGCCTGTTTGCCGCGCCGGGCCCGCATGCATCCGCGGGCCCGGGCGGGGTGGGACCGCGCCACCGGTCGCATCCCGGCCGCGACGCCGCTGGTGCATACTCCCGCGCGCAACTTGCCGCCGCTCGACGAACGCGACGACCCAAAGCACTACTGCCCCAACGTTTGACAGCAGGTAGGCCGCGTCAGCGCAGCCGGTGCTCAGCTGTGTGCGTGGTTGTGCGCTTCCTCCAGGCCGGACTGGTGAACGTGTCCGTGGCTGTGCTCGGTTCCGTCGTCGTGGGTGTGGGTGTGCTCGTGCTCGACGTGCTCGTGTTCGTGCGCGGTGTGCGCATGCGTGTGAGCGACCCCGCCGTGCTGGTGCTCGTGCGAGTGCGGTCCCTCGTGGGTGTGTTGATCAGTCATTTGCAATCATCTCCTTTGAAACACATTGTGTTGCTTGGTCGTAGCGCCTAGGCAGCTGATATCTCAGCTGCCTTTCCGTGCCCGCCTCCGCGTACCGGCGTGCGACGTTTGTTGTTCGACCACCCGCAGCCCGTCGTCGATGCGATGATGCCGCGGCACTCCCGGACCGGCGTGCTCGGCATTGAAGACGGCGTCGACGACGAGTTGTCGCACGTGATTGTTTTCCAGGCTGTAGAAGATCGTCGTGCCCTCCCGGCGGGTCCGCACCAGCCGGGCCATCCGTAACTTGGCGAGGTGCTGGGACACCGACGGTGCCGGTTTGCCCACATGCTCAGCGAGTTCGTTGACAGACATCTCGCGGTCAGCGAGCGACCACAGCACCTGCACGCGCGTCGCGTCGGCCAACATCCGGAACACCTCGACCACCAGGCTGACCTGGTCGTCCGGCAACGGGACATTCTCGTTATCTGCATGCATACGCAGATAGTAGCGCGGTGGTGGACGCTGTCAAGGGGCGCCGTCCGCCGTTATTAACTAGGTGATCTATATTGTTTCGGAAACGTCGAGATGGGAGCCGCGATGTCCATGCGCACCGACAGCGACAGCTGGGACCTGGCGACGAGCGTCGGCGCGACGGCGACGATGGTCGCCGCCCAACGGGCGCTGTCCTCAGCTGCCGGGCTGATCGACGACCCGTTTGCCGCGCCGTTGGTGCGCGCGGTGGGCATCGACGTGTACACCCGCCTGGTGAATGGCGAGATACCGGTCACTGACGAGACCGAATTCGATCCGGACCGGATGGCGCGGGGGATGGCAGTCCGCACCCGGTTCTACGACCAGTACTTCGTCGATGCGACGCGCAGCGGTATCCGCCAGGCGGTCATCCTGGCGGCCGGTTTGGATGCCCGTGCCTACCGCCTGCCTTGGCCGAAAGGCACCGTCGTCTACGAGGTCGACCTGCCTGACGTTGTCGCGTTCAAGACCTCCACGCTGAGCAAGCTCGGCGCCCAGCCGACCGCCGAACGTCGAACCGTTGCGGTCGATTTGCGCGACGATTGGGCTGCTGCCCTTCAGGCCGCGGGCTTTGACCCGCAGGCCCCAGCGGCGTGGAGCGCCGAGGGATTAGTGGTCTATCTGCCGCCCGAGGCGCAGGACGCGCTGTTCGACAACGTCTCCGCATTGAGCGTTGCCGGCAGTCAGCTGGCTTCCGAATTTGTACCGGACACAACGATTTTCACTGACGAGCGGTGGCGCGCGCACCACGAGCGAATGAGTGAGCTCGGCTTCGACGTCGTCGACTTCAACGATCTCGTCTACCACTTCGAGCGCAGCCACATCATTGATCATCTGGCCCGGCAGGGCTGGCGAGTGTCGCACCGCACGGTCGCGCAGTTGCATGCTGCCAACGGCTTTGTATACCCGGATGACGAGGTCGCAGCGGCATTCGCCGACGTGACGTATCTCAACGCGGTGCGCAGCTAGCCAGCGCTAATGCAGGTGCGGTAGGACATTGGCGCGATAGAAGTCGATCGCGGCCAGCGGATTCCGCTGCGCAAAATGCATGAACGGCGTCGCGCCGGCATCGAGAATGGCCTGCACCGCCGCGATATGCGTGGCGGGATCGGTGCCGGTGGTCCAGCCCTTGATCACTTTGTCCAGCGGGTTGGTCTGAGCCGCTTGTTGGATGGCGACGGGATTGGGTTGGTCGACGGCGCCCCCGGTGAACCGCCACAACTCTGCGGCCTGGCTGATTTCGTTCTGGTCGCCGACGACGGCGAACATTTCGGCTCGCTTGCCCAGGGTGGCGGGATCGCGGCCGGAGTCGTGCGCGCCCTGGTTGAACGCGGCCACCAGCTTTTGGTTTTTGACGTCGTCGGCCTCGGTGATCCAACCATCGCCGTACTGGCCGGCCAGGTGCGCGCTTTTGGGACCGCCCGCGGCCACGAAGATCAGTGGGCGTGACGGTGGTGGGTCGTAAAGCTTGAGCTGATCGGTCTGAAAGTAGCGTCCCTGGAAGGAGATTCGCTGACCGCCCCACAGCTGCCGGATCAGCGCAATGGCTTCGACCAACCGGTCATGACGCTCCCGGTAGGGCCCGAACTGGGTGGTAGCCGCCTGCTCATTGAGCCGCTCGCCAGTGCCGAGGCCGAGGAACACGCGACCTGGATAGAGCACCGCCAACGACGCAAACGCCTGCGCGACGGTGGTCGGGTGATAGCGATAGATGGGACACGTCACGCCGGTGCCGAACGGGATGTGTTCGGTGCGTTGGCCCACCAGCGCCAGCGTGATCCAGGGGAACATTGAATGGCCCTCGTTGTCCTGCCATGGCTGCAGGTGGTCGCTTGCCCACAGGTAGCGGAATCCGGCCTTTTCAGCCGCCTCAGCTTGGTCGACGAGTTGAGCAGTGGTGAATTGTTCGTGTGACAGCACGAAGCCGACACCCGCTCCCGACGACGACGGCGGAGCGGCCGGCGTGGACAGGGAGTTAGCCGGCTGTCTGGAACCGCACGCCGCCGCGAGTCCGGCGGCGCCCACCATGCTTGCTCCCGCCGCGAGTTGTCCGAAGGAGCGCCGTGATATTCCTCTCATGGGCCCGGAATACCCGCAATCCGGCATCTCGTCCAGTTGCCAGGGCCGGCCACACGTCGTCGCGTCAGTCGGTGAAGTCGATCCGTACCGACACAGGGGTTGTCTCCAACGCCTTGGCGACCTTGGCCCCCAGTGGCCCGAACTTACGACCGCGGGCCACGACATCGTCATCGGGTCTGAATTTCGCCACTCCGGCGCGCCACTGATTACCTTGTCGCACCCGGACATTGGGATTGTCGACGATGTTTCGACCCCAACCAGAACGGGTGCCGTGCTGACAGATGACCCACGCCCCGTCGTGGTCGAACTGCGCCGAAACGGGAACGCGGCGCACCTGGCCGGTCTTGCGGCCGACGGTTTCCAGTTCGGCGGCCAGCGCGGTGCGCAACCCGAGTCTGCTCAGCCCTCTGACTGCCGGATTGAGCAAGCGCCCGACAGCTCGTTCTCTGCGGAACTTCCGCAACGTCTTGTCTCCGTCGATATTCGCCACGGAAGACACGCTAGTAGACCAATCGGTATAGTTCAACCCATGCCTGCGCGTGAAGCTCTGATCGCCAGCATCACGGGTCTGGTTCGACGTCGAGGTGTCGCCGGAGCCGGTCTCAATGCGCTGCTGGAGGACAGCGGAGTCGCGCGGAGAACCGTGTACCTGAATTTCCCTGGCGGCAAGGCGGAACTCGTGACGGAAGCCACCCGTATTGCCGGACAAGCGCTGAGCGCAGTGATCCGGTCGGCCGATGACGGAGGCGACCCGGCACAGGCCGTCCGGACCTTCATCGACCAGTGGAAGGTGCAGCTGCGCGCATCGGAGATGGAAGCCGGCTGCCCAATCGTCGCTGCGATCCTCGGCCGTTCGGAAGCACCGGCGGCCGCGCAGGCTGCTGCCGAGGTGGTTGACGACTGGCGCAGTATTCTCGCTGATCGATTGGTCGGCTCCGGTGCCGATCCGGACAAAGCCCGCTCGCTGGCGACGTTGGTAATCGCCGCAATTGAGGGCGCCGTCGTTGTGGCGCTCGCCAGCGGATCAACAGATGCGCTCGACGATGTCGGACATCACCTGATCGAAGTCATCCAACTGCATCTACCGGCCGAGAAGTAGGGATGGTGCGGCTTGCGCGGAGACATCTGGCAACCGAAAGGCTCTGGTCACACATACTCTCGGTGCCCCTGTTCGAAGTCGGTTGATCTTTGACACTCGGTTACGGCCGTGCGGCCTGATACCTCTGCTCGGCCACGCTTAACTCCCTCATCCGAAGGAGTGTCAAGGATCAGCCGAAGCAACTGTCAACCATCAGCCGAAACACCGTCAGGCATCACCCGAAGACAAAACGTCAAGCATCAGGCGAGGTCATACACTCTCTCGGTGCCCCCACTAGGACTCGAACCTAGGACCTGCGGATTAAAAGTCCGTAGCTCTACCAACTGAGCTATAGGGGCGCGAGGCACAGGATAACTGGTTGCCCAACCGTGCTCGTTTGAGGATTAGGTCCATGGTGACCTAAGCTGGCTTGGCTCACAACGTAACCATGTTGCGAGTACCCCGGAGAGATTCGGTTCTGGCCCCCTTCGTCTAGCGGCCTAGGACGCCGCCCTTTCAAGGCGGTAGCGCGGGTTCGAATCCCGTAGGGGGTACGCGACGTGGTGACGCGGAGCAGAAGTACAGCGAGGCCCTGTGGCGCAGTTGGTTAGCGCGCCGCCCTGTCACGGCGGAGGTCGCGGGTTCGAGTCCCGTCAGGGTCGCCGTCGAGGCACACGATGCCTTCCGGCCAGGTAGCTCAGTCGGTATGAGCGTCCGCCTGAAAAGCGGAAGGTCGCCGGTTCGATCCCGGCCCTGGCCACCACATTATTTGCGCAGCTCAGAGGTTATTTTTCGTTCTGTCTACGAGGCCGGCATCGGTGATTCGGACTTGAAGATGGGGCCAATATGTGGCCAAACGAGCTGCCGTCGTAGCCAGTCTGCTCACTTGCGATGACTTAAATCGTCAGACAGCGAGTCAAGTGCGGCCGCGATGTTGTCGAGCTCGTCGTCGAAGAGGTCTGCGTACGTGTGGGCAGTGACGGTAATGGACGCGTGCCCCATGGCTTTTTGCAACAGGCGGAGATCGGCACCCGCCCGACGCGATGGCGACGCATATGTGTGGCGCGCGAGCCTCGCGGTGAGGCAATTGCCGGAGCGCCCGGCGGGCGCCCATCGAGTCGAGTCTTCAGCGCGGGCACTAAACGTTGCGGAATTGGCACCGAGCGTCGACCTGCTTCAGACTTCGGGGTTGCCCTCGACCAGTCTGCCTCCGACTTGGGTGATAGAGCGGCGAATCCGAATGCGCCTGGCGGCGAGATCGACATCTTCGACATTCAATCCGGTGAGCTCGCCAAACCTTAGGCCGGTGTAGGCCAGGATTGCGACCACGTCGCCTTGAGCTCCACATACATCCGATAGCACTGCGACTTCTCTTGCGGTGAGATAGATATGCGTAGTTCGCCGCATCGGCGGGAACTTCGTTCGTGTTGCCGGATTTTTCGCGATGAGCCGGCCGTCATCGACTGAATAGTCGAGCGTCATCTTGAGCACAATGTGACTCCACCGGACAGTCCGTGGACTAAGCCCGGATGCCAACATCTCATTTACCCACAGCTGAATCGACTCGTGGTCGATCCGTGCGATAGGCCAGTTACCGAAGCGCGGCTCGATACGCAATCTCGAATTGTCTTCATATCCGCGGCGGACTTTAGCGCTGAGGTCGGGGCGCGAAGGATCGATCGCGCCCGGGAAGGTTTTCGCGAGCCCGCGGCCGCCGCCACGCCAGGCGACCCGCCAATACGTGACGGGGAGGTGTGGGTGAGCGCCGGACCGGTGTCGGTGGCCGGACATCTGACAATTCCGGAGCATCCGGTCGGCGTGGTGGTGTTCGCTCATGGCTGCGACCGCAAACCCCTCGCATAAACCGCGAAAAGCCGTGGGGCGTAGGCGATATCAGGGCGGTGCACTCGCCTAGCTCCGGGGAGCGTGTTCCCCGGGCCGTGGGCATTCATCGGGCACATGAATAAATACCGCGTCGTCGTCGGCCGTCTCAGCCTGGCCGCGGCGATGCGCAACCAGGTAGAGCCATCCCGGTCCGATCGGCTGCTTGCAGCGGGCGCACTGTGGGTCGGCGGCCATGGCTTCTCCCTTCGCTGGCCTCACTATCACGGCCATCATTCTCCGCGTCGTCCACGGTCGGTGAGCCGCTATTTAGGAAATCAGTCAGGATCTACCCCGGTCGACCGGCGCCGCTGTGGAGAACTGCCAAAACCATTGAACGGCAACGTAACCAAGGCTCGTCGGCGAGCTAAGCATGAGGATGCGGACCGCGCTTGACCGCGCCCAACCGGCCCGCACCGACAAATACGCCCAAGACATGACTTTCGACCCTCGCTGACAACGGCCCTAGTCACACACTGCACGTCATGGCGACACACGACGACACCGCCCAAACCTGGCGCGACGTGGCCGACCAACTCATCGCTGCGCAGATCGCACAGCTCAAGCGCCTAGAACGCGACGAGCCCCAGACGCTGCTGCAAATGGCACGGGAGTGGGCGGCCAAAAACGCCTCCACTGCGATGCCATTCGACGACGTCGCGCTGCCCGCCGGACCACTGGCTGGGCCCCAAGTTGTTCTCACGAAGGGCCCAATGGCCCTACAGGTTCCCGGCCTATCACCCTAGGTTCCGACTATCGGCCAATAGATCCAGAAGTTAGGGAGAAAGCTATGACCACTGCGCGGGAAATCATGCACGCCCGAGCCACCTGTGTCGGCGAGCACGAAACACTGACCGCCGCAGCCGAGCACATGCGCGATCTCGGTGTCGGCGCCCTGCCGATCTGCGGCGAC
>NZ_DASPSP010000007.1:0-3575 GCF_035623875.1 Mycobacterium sp.
CTTCCTGCTCGTTCAGGAGTTCATCCGCGAGTGGCCAGACCTGGCCGCCAGTCCGGTCGGAAGCCGGCTGATCGGCGAGCTCGCGGCCCAGTACTGGGTGCTGCGCCGGCTTTCGCTGGCCGTGGCCAGGGCGATCGACGCCGGCGGCACGCCCGCGGCCGAGGCCGCGCTCATCAAGGAACTGGGCACCCGATTCGAACAGGATGTCGTCAGCGCGCTGCGGGACTTGTTGGATCGCGAGCTCGTCTGCAGCCGGCAGTCGGCGCAGACACCGTCGTTGTTCGAACGGTTGTTACGCCGCGCTGTGCTGGACTCGCCGTCATTCACCATCCGAGGTGGTACCAATGAGGTGCTGCGCTCTGTCGCCGTCAAAGGTTTGTCGTGAGTGACAACGAACTGCATAGCGCTGCAGCGAAACTGTTTGCCGCGCACAGCCGCTGGCAGGATATCGGCGAAGCCGAAGCTACCGGTTGGGCGCCGGAACTATGGAAAGCGTTGCAGCAGAGCGGATTCAGTGATGTCCCAGTCCCGGAGGAACTGGGCGGAGCCGGGGGCACCGTTGCCGATGCGGTCCAGCTGCTCCGCGCCGCGGGAGCACACGCGGCACCGGTCCCCCTGGCCGAGGCCGGACTCGTCGGCGGGTGGCTACTGGCGTGTGCAGATCTCGCGCTGCCCAAGGGTGTTCGTACGGTACTGCCGCCCGCTGACACGCTCCGTCTCGACGGTGACCGGCTGTTCGGTACGGCGCCTGCCGTGGCGTGGGGTCACCGCGCCGAGCATGTCATCGGACTCGTCGACGGCGTCGTCGTGCTCGCGCCCGGACCGGCCGCACCATCAGGCGGCCCGGCCGTCAGCCGCGCAGCCAACCTCGCCGATGAGCCCCGTGACACAGTCATTTTCGATGGTGTGCCGGTAACCGCACGCGCCGACGCGCCGGACGGGGTCACCGAACAAACGCTGTGGGAACGCACCGCGCTGGGGCGTGCCGCGTTGATGGCCGGCGCGATAAGTGCAGTCGCGGCAATGACATTGCGCTACAGCGGCGAACGTGAGCAGTTCGGGCGCCCGATCGGTCGTTTCCAGGCCGTGCAAGCCCATTTGGTCACCATCCACCAGCAGGCCGCCGTGGTCGCATCGGCTGTCGACGGTGCGGTCGAAGCGGTCGAACTCGGTCGCGGTAGCTTCGAAATCGGTTGCGCTAAAATGCTTGCCGATCGGGCCGCGCAGCTGGTCACGGCGGCCGCCCATCAGACGCACGGCGCAATCGGTATGACGAAGGAGTACCCGTTGCAATATCTGACCCGTCGACTTTGGGCCTGGCGAGACGAAGCCGGAGGGCATCATCGCTGGGCGGACCGGCTCGGCGCGGCCCTGGTCGCCTGCGGTCCCGACACCCTGTACCCCGCCATCCAGTCCGGGTCCGAGGTGATGCAGTGAACCGACTGCAGCGCCCAGACGGGGTCACGTTGGCCTTCCAGGTGCACAATCCGCAGGCGCCGGGTGTGCCGCTTTTGCTCACGCACGGTTTCGGCGCCACCGCGGGCATGTGGGACCCGAATGTCGATGCCTTGAGCCTCGACCGGCCGGTCATCGTGTGGGACCAGCGGGGCCACGGCAGCAGCGACGCACCCGACGACATGAACCGCTACACCGAGCAGATCAGCGTCGCCGACATGGCGGCCATTCTCGACGCCGCGGGTGCCTATCGGGCTGTGCTCGGCGGAATGTCCTTGGGCGGCTACCTATCCCTGGCCTTCCACCTCGTCCATCCGCAGCGGGTGGCCGGGCTGGTGCTGGTCGACACGGGACCGGGTTACCGCAATGACGAAGCCCGTGACAAGTGGAATGCGTGGGTAGAGCGACGCGCCCAACAACTTGAGCGGGGCGAAGCGCCGGCCGACATCTCGGCGGAACTCGCGCAGGCGGTGCATGCGCATCCCGACGGGCTGCCCCGCGCCGCCCGCGGTGTCATGGCCCAAAAGGACGCTCGCGTGATCACATCGCTCGACAGCATCATGGTGCCCGCGTTGGTGATCGTCGGCGCCGAGGACACCGACTTCCTGGCCGGGGCCGACTACATGCACCGTCACATCCCCAATTCCCGCAAGGTTGTCATCGACAACGCTGGACATGCGGCGAATATGGACCAGCCCGAGGCGTTCAATGCGGCAGTGCGCGAATTACTGGAACAGCTGTGACCGCTCCGGATGTCACCGTCGAATCCGCCGGCCACGTGGCCGTGGTAGAGATCCATCGGCCCCCGAACAACTTCTTTGACACCGCCTTGATCAAGGGCATCGCCGACGCCTACGAGCGGTTGGACGACGACGTCGAATGTCGGGCGATCGTGTTGTGTGCGGAAGGAAAACACTTCTGCGCCGGCGCCGACTTCTCCAAGCCCGCCGAGGATCGTGTATCGCCCAATGAGCTTTATGCTCAGGCCATCCGGTTGTTCCGCACCAGCAAGCCGGTTGTCGCCGCGGTGCAGGGCGCCGCGATCGGCGGCGGACTCGGGCTTGCCCTTAGCGCAGACTTCCGGGTGGCCGCACCCTCCTCGAAATTTGCGGCCAACTTCAGCCGGCTCGGGTTTCATCCCGGCTTCGGGATAACCGCCACGTTGCCACGTGTCGTTGGCCAGCAGAAAGCCCTTGAGTGGATGCTCACCGGTGAGCGTTTCGGTGGTGAAATCGCCCACGCAGCAGGGTTGGTCGATGAATTGGCCGCCGACGGTGGTGTGCGCCCGGCGGCGATTCGGTTCGCCGAGCGTATCGCCGCCTCGGCTCCCTTGGCGCTGACAAGCATCCGTGCCACTGTGCGCGCCGGACTCGCCGAGGCTGTCGCCGCCGCCACAGCCCGCGAGCTCGAAGAACAAACCCGACTACAGGCGACCGCCGACTTCCGCGAGGGCGTGGCAGCAGCGGCCCAGCGCCGCGCTCCGACGTTCACCGGTCGCTGAAGGGTGCCGGTGCCCAACTAGCCTTGGTGGAGCTGTCGGGAATCGAACCCGGTGCAAAAATCGCTGTGACCTGCGGAAACGCTGAGATTGACGACGCGAAACAACGCGAAAGTACGCGAAACGACCTGCGGATACGCGAAAGGTGTTGACAGCGTCAACAGCCCGAACACATATCGCAGAGCCGTTGACATGAACCGCCCGCGCGAGAGATCAACTTGAGGAAGGGTCCCTGGGTCCATGCCAAAGACTGCACGGCGGCTGACGTGCCCTTCAGGGCGTGGGATCCCCGATCGGTCAGTCCGGGCGGTCAAGTAACCAGGGCGTCGACGGACTGGTGGGTGAGAAGGATTGCGTCACGAGTGGTCTGGGGTTGTGAACTGTTGCGCCGGAAGCGGGGTATTGCTAACAGGGCTGGTGAACCGGATCGTGTCGCCGCTGGCGTTGCAGATACAACGAACGCAACCGTCGGGCCGGGGTTCCGGGCAGTACCGACCTACTGATACCGCCAGACGCCTACCTGACCGGCGACCCCTTTGAGAGCCGCCAGCTCGCGCGCGCCGACGAGGCTGAGCGCCGCTGTCACCTCGGCCGCACCCGGCGCGTCGCGCACCGGATCGGT
>NZ_DASPSP010000018.1:0-73219 GCF_035623875.1 Mycobacterium sp.
CCGATCGCCCGCGTACATCCAGAAGCCCCGCCATTCTTGGTGATTCACGGCAGCAACGACACGGTGATACCGGTGGCGCAGGCGCGCAGCTTCGTTGAGCGGCTGAGGTCGGTTTCGCGTTCGGTGGTCAGCTATATGGAGCTGCCCGGCGCCGGGCACGGCTTTGATATGACCGATGGCGCGCGCACCGGTCCGATGGCGACTGCAGTCGGGCTGTTCCTCAACCAGGTCCATCGCAACCGGATGATCGCGGCCAAAGAAGTTATTTAACCGCCAGCCGACTGTATCGTCCACCCGTGAGGTAACGGCTGGGATGTGGTGCTGCTCTACAGCGAGACACCGAATGTGCATATGCATCCGCTCAAGGTCGCCGTGATCGAGTTGGATCTCGAGCATCGCGACTTCGGTATCGACGCGTTTCGCCGGGTCATTCACAGCCGGTTGTACAGGCTGGAACCGTTCTGCTTGCAGCTCATTGACATCCCGCTCAAGCTGCACCACTCGATGTGGCGGGAAAACTGCGACGTCGACTTGACCTAGCTCGGGCACGGTTGCGCCGACATCGCGAAACCGCTTGTGACGGAGAGACCTTCGCGACGTACAACCGCGGCGATGCGAAGATACTTGTCTGGTCTCAGGGGTGCGATGATTCCCGCGCGAACCATGGTGGCCAGCAGGCCGAGCGGTGCCATCGCCGCTACGCTACTAGCCGATTATCGGGAGGCGACGGCCTTTGGCCAACTTGTCGAGTGCCTTCTGCATGACGCGGCGGACGTGGGCGTCGACCGCGTCGATGTTGGGCTCGTGGCCGAACTCGGCCGTCACGTCGATCGGTTCCAGCACCTGCATCACAATCTTGGCCGGCAGCGGCACGTTAACCGGCAGCACCGCGGAAAGCCCGAACGGGAAGCCCACCGAGATCGGCAGGATCTTCGCCCGCATCAGCTTGTCCAGGCGCAGCGCCCGGGCCAATCCCATGCCGCGGGAGAGGTAGAGCTGGGTCTCCTGACCACCTATCGCGACGGCCGGCACGATCGGCACCCCCGCGTTCAAGGCCGCCCGCACATAGCCGGTCCGGCCGTCGAAGTCGATCTTGTTCTCCGACAGCGTGGGACGGTACACGTCGTAGTCGCCACCCGGGAAAACCACCACCACACCGCCGGATCGCAGTGCCTCGTCGGCGTTTTCATGATTGGCGCGAATGAACCCGGTGCGAATGAGGAACTCGCCCTGCGGGCCGTTGAACAGCATGTCGTGGCTCAGCGTGTAGACCGGCCGGTCATAGCCGAACTTCTCGTAGAAGCCGGTGGCGAACACCGGAACGTCCATCGGGAACAACCCGCCGGAGTGGTTGGACACCACCAACGCGCCGCCCTGCGGGAAGAAATCCAGCCCACGCACCTCCGCGCGGTGGTAACCCTTGACCAGCGGACGGAGCCACCCGATCACGCGCTCGGTCAGCCCGGGATCCCACTTGGAAGTCTCGGTAGGTGAAGTCTCGGTAGGTTCGGTATCGATTGCCATCAGCGCACTCCCCTGGGATCTCAGCGCGGATTTGGCTGTGATGTTAGCTGAGGGTCTCCGACCCTCCTCTCCTTGCCGACTGCTTAGGGCGGCTCGATACCATCACTTCGACATCTGCCAAGAATTTTAGGGAGGAGCGCGACAGCGCTGTGAACACCGTGGGCACTGCAACTGAAGAAGCCGGCAACGGCGAACCCGAAGTCCTCGTCGAGCAGCGCGACCGGATCCTGATCATCACCATCAACAGGCCGAAGGCCAAGAACGCGATCAACGCCGCGGTGGCCAGAGGGCTGGCCGATGCGGTGGATCGGCTTGATGACGACCCGGGCCTTTCGGTGGGAATCCTGACCGGCGCGGGCGGCTCGTTCTGCGCGGGCATGGATCTCAAAGCGTTCGCCCGCGGCGAGGCTCCCATCGTCGAGGGCCGCGGTATGGGTTTCACCGAGCGTCCGCCGACCAAGCCGCTGATCGCCGCGGTCGAAGGCTATGCGTTGGCCGGTGGCACCGAACTGGCGCTGGCCACCGATCTGATCGTGGCAGCCAACGACTCGGCGTTCGGCATTCCCGAGGTCAAACGTGGGTTGGTGGCCGGCGGTGGGGGATTGCTGCGGCTGCCCGCACGCATCCCGGCTGCCATCGCCATGGAGCTGGCGCTGACCGGGGAGAACTTGAGCGCTGAGCGGGCGCATGCGCTGGGGATGGTCAATGTGCTGGCTGAGCCCGGGGGCGCGTTGGAGGCGGCGATCGCGTTGGCCGAGAAGATCACCGCCAACGGGCCGCTCGCGGTGGCCGCCACCAAACAGATCATCGTCGAGTCCCGCGGCTGGAGCCCCGAGACCATGTTCGCCGAACAGAACAAGATCCTGGCGCCGGTGTTCTCGTCCAACGACGCCAAGGAAGGCGCGATCGCGTTCGCCGAAAAGCGTCCCGCCCGCTGGACCGGGACCTGACCGCGATCACGGGCAATAGCTGCATGATCTAAACTCGAGCCGAGCTGGCATTAACATTTCCGGCGGCTTTTGTAACGGGTGAAACCACAGAGAGTTCGAGGATGAGCATTTCGTTACTTCTCGAGATGGCTGTGTCGAGCAATCCCGATCGCACGGCCGTCGTCTCGGGGGACACCCGGTTGACGACTCAGCAACTCAGCGATCTCGCCGACGGTGGCGCCGGCCTCATCGCGCGATCGAACGCCAACCATGTCGTCTACATCGGCACCGGCGGCGCGATGCTTCCGCTGCTGATCTTCGCGTCGGCGCGGGCGGGGCGTGCGTTCACGCCGGTCAACTACCGCCTCTCCGCGGAGGGCATCCAGGCCCTTGTCCGTCGGCTGCCCGAACCGCTGGTGGTCGTCGACAGCCGGTACCGCGACATGCTGGGCTCGGAAAATACTGGGGCCGGTCAGCAGGTCATCGATTCGGATGAATTCTTGGCGGCCGCCCGTGACGCGGAACCGGCAGCGGAGTTCGCCGACCCGGACGCGGTGGCGATTGTGCTGTTCACGTCCGGCACCACGTCGCAGCCCAAGGCCGTCGAACTCACGCACAACAACCTGACCAGTTACATCACCGGATCAGTCGAGTTCGATTCCGCCGAGCCGACCGACGCAGCGCTGATCTGCGTGCCGCCGTATCACATCGCGGGAGTCAGTGCGGCGCTGTCGAACCTGTACGCCGGCCGCAAGATGGTCTATCTCCCCATTTTCGACGCGCAGGAATGGGTGCGGCTGATCAACGCCGAGCACGTCACCACCGCGACCGTGGTGCCCACCATGCTCGACCGCATCGTGACCGTGCTGGAGGGCGGCGATCATGAATTGCCGTCGCTGCGCAACCTCGCCTATGGCGGCTCGAAAGTCGGGTTGCCGCTGGTGCGCCGGGCCCTTGAGCTGCTGCCGGAGGTGGGGTTCGTCAATGCCTACGGATTGACCGAGACCAGTTCGACGATCGCTGTGCTGACCCCGGACGATCACCGGCAGGCACAGGCCGGGTCGGATACCGCGGTAGTCAAGCGGTTGGGTTCGGTCGGTCAACCGGTACCCGGCATCGAGGTCCAGATCCGTGACGAGAACGGCACGGTGCTCGGGCCGGGGGAGACCGGTGAGTTGTTCGTTCGCGGCGACCAGGTCTCCGGCCGCTACACCGGGATCGGCTCGGTGCTCGACGCCGAAGGGTGGTTTCCGACCAGGGACCTCGCGACCTTCGACGAGGATGGCTACCTGTTCATCGGCGGGCGCAGCGACGACACGATCATCCGGGGTGGTGAGAACATCGCGCCCGCCGAGCTGGAGGACGTGCTGATCGAACACGGCCATGTGCGTGACGTGGCCGTGGTCGGTGTCGAGGATCCGCAGTGGGGCCAGGCGATCGTGGCGGTGGTGGTGCCGGCCGCCGGCATCGACCCCGACCCTGAGGAGCTGCGCGAGCATGTCCGCAAGAGCTTGCGGGGTTCGCGTACCCCCGACCGGGTAGTCTTCCGCGACGAGCTGCCCACGAACGCGACCGGCAAAGTGCTCCGCCGCGAAATTGCCGAAGAGCTCCGCTCCGCTCCGGCCGAGCAGTAAGGAACGAAAGATCATGATTAAGAACGGAACCCGTCTGGCCAGTCAGGTGTGTGACACCCAGGTCATCGTCGTCCGGAGCGCAGAAAGCCTCGACGATCTGCGCTGCGGCGGCGCACCGATGGTGGGCTTGGATGCCGAGCGTTCCGGTAAACTGGATCCGGCGTTCGCCGACGGTAACGTGATGGGCAAGCGCTACGTGGACGAGACCGGCGCAGAGGTACTGGTCACCAAGGCGGGTGCTGGAACCCTGGCGGTCGGCGAGACCGCGCTGAGCCTCAAGGAAGCCAAACCGCTGCCCGCCAGCGACTAGCCCGCTAGCTCTCGCGGCGCTCCGGCAATCCATTGCGACGGACGAATTCCCTTGCTTTGACCAGGAATTCGAGCTGTTCGTAAACTTTTCGCAGCGGATCGCTGCTGCGTAGCGAGCGGCAAAGTAAGACGGCACCTTCCAGCGCGGCGATCGACATCACCGCGAGCGAATCGGCATCCGACTCGAGGAAGCCGTCGGCGACGAACGCCCGCGTCAGCGCCGTGCGCCAGTGCGCGAAGATCCGTCCGGCCTCGGCGGCCAACCGGACTTCGTCTTCGGCCGAGCCGATCGCCGCGGCCACCACGGGGCAGCCGGCGTTAAAGTCGCTGTCGGCCAGCACGCGTTCCCAGAACTCGACGAACTGCCGCAGCAGCACCTTCGCCCCCCGCCCGGCGGCCTCGTCGATGTCGGCGGTGATCGCATCCCCGGCATACCGAAGCGCCTCGGCGAGGATCTGATTGCGCCCGTCGGGAAAGTGGTAGTACACCGAGCCGCGGGGCGCACCGCTGCGGGTGAGCACCTCGTCGATGGTCACGCCCGCGGCGCCGCGTTCACGCATCACCTCGGCGGCGCTGATCAGCATGTTGGTGCGGGTGTCGCCGCGCTTGCTGCGCGCGCGCCTCGGTCGCGTTGCCAGCGACATGGTCGTGCTTCCCTTGTTTCGTTCGGCCGTCACGCAGCGTGCGACTGGCGCAGGTGCGGAATTCGCCAGTGGATGACCCGTTGGCCCAGCCCTGCGGATCTAAACGACTTGTGGCGTAGGTCAGGAATTTCCCGGCTAAAGCGGAAGCCGGCGATGTTGAGCTCGACATTCAACATAGTTCTCTCCTGGGCTATCTGATGCCCTCATGCGCCGGATCAACCAGCTCACAATTATGCAAAGGATCATATAACAGGCGTCCGACAGCTAGCAAGCGTCGGCCGCTGACGACTAAAAGTCCAGCTAGACCGGCACCATGCCAATCAGAGATCCGATCGGCTATATGTCCTATTGCATATCCTGGTGGTCTGCGGTTGACTCGGCGGATGACTACCGCACTACCGGCCCTGGAAACCGTGACTCTGGAGCGGGACGCACACGTCTTGCTGATCGGCCTGAACCGACCGCATAAGCGGAACGCCTTCACTCAGGCGATGCTCACCGACCTGGCCCGCGCCTACGGGTTGCTCGAGTCGGACCCATCAGTGCGGGTGGGTGTGCTGTTCGCGCACGGCGATCACTTCACCGGCGGACTGGACCTTGTCGACGTCGGCCCCAATATCGCGTCCGGCGATCTGCCGCTGCCGGACGACGGACGCGACCCGTGGCGTCTGGACGGTTCCTGGACCACGCCGCTTATCGCGGTGGCGCACGGCTGGTGTATGACGCTGGGTATCGAGCTGCTGCTGGCGGCCGACGTCCGCATCGCGGCGACGGGCACCCGGTTCGCCCAACTCGAGGTGCAGCGCGGCATCTATCCATTCGGGGGCGCGACCCTTCGACTGCCGCGCGAGGCCGGATGGGGCAATGCCATGCGGTGGCTGCTCACCGGCGACGAGTTCGACGCTGCCGAGGCGTACCGGATCGGTCTGGTTCAACAGGTGGCCGATGACGCCGCGGCCGCATTGACGATAGCCCGCGAGATCGCCCACACCATCGCCGAGCGCGCGGCGCCGCTGGGCGTGCGCGCGACGCTGGCGTCCGCGCACCTGGCCCGCGATCAGGGCGACGCGGCCGCCATCGAGCGGCTACGACCCGACGTGGCCGCCCTGTTCGCCAGCGCCGATGCCGCCGAGGGCGTGCAATCGTTCATTGAGCGTCGCCAAGCCCGATTCCAGGGCCGCTAACCGCGTTAGGCTCGGCCCAGCGGATCGGGAAGGCGTCAGCCATGGGCCACTACAAGAGCAACGTGCGCGACCTGGAGTTCAACCTCTTTGAGACGCTCGGCTTGGAACAGGTGCTGGCCGACGACGCGTTCGGCGACCTGGACGGTGAATCGGTGCGCGAGATGCTTTCCGAGGCCGCCCGGTTGGCTGAGGGCCCGGTGGCCGAGTCGTTCGCCGACGGCGACCGCCACCCGCCGACGTTCGACCCCGACACCCATGTTGTGAGCCTGCCGGAACCGTTCAAGAAGTCGCTGGGTGCGTGGCGCGACGGCGAGTGGTTCCGGGTCGGGCTCAACGAAGACGTCGGCGGTGTGCCAGCGCCGTCGATGGTGCAATGGGCAATCAACGAGTTGGTGCTCGGTGCCAACCCGCCGGTGTTCATGTTCATGGCCGGCCCGTTTATGGCGAACATCCTCTACGGCATCGGCAATGAGCAGCAACGGCATTGGGCATCGCTGGCGATCGACCGCAACTGGGGGGCCACCATGGTACTCACCGAACCCGACGCCGGTTCTGACGTCGGCGCCGGGCGCACCAAAGCGATCGACCAGGGCGATGGCACGTGGCACATCGACGGCGTCAAGCGGTTCATCACCAACGGCGACACCGACGACCTGTTCGAGAACATCCTGCACATGGTGCTGGCCCGACCCGAGGGCGCCGCGCCGGGTACCAAGGGACTCAGCCTATTTCTGGTGCCCAAATTCCTGCTCGACCCGAAAACCGGCGAACCGGGCGAGCGCAACGGGGTCTTCGTCACCGGGCTGGAACACAAGATGGGCCTGAAGGTTTCGGCCACCTGCGAACTGACGTTCGGCCAGCACGGCGTTCCGGCGAAAGGCTGGCTGGTCGGGGACACCCATAACGGGATCGCGCAAATGTTCAAAATCATCGAATATGCGCGAATGATGGTGGGTACCAAGGCTATTGGGACGTTGTCGACCGGTTACCTGAATGCGTTGGAGTACGCCAAGACTCGGGTCCAGGGAGCCGACCTGACCCAGATGACGGACAAGACCGCGCCGCGGGTCACCATCATTCACCACCCCGACGTACGGCGGGCGTTGATGACGCAGAAATCCTACGCCGAAGGCCTACGCGCGCTGTATCTCTACACCGCCGCCCACCAGGACGCGGCGGCGGCCGCCGTCGTGTCCGGCGCCGACGCTGAGTTGGCGGAGCGGGTCAACGATCTGCTGCTGCCGATCGTGAAGGGTGTGGGCTCTGAACGGGCCTATCAAACCTTGACCGAATCGCTCCAAACGTTCGGTGGGTCCGGTTTCCTGCAGGATTACCCCATCGAGCAGTACATCCGCGACGCCAAGATCGACAGCCTCTACGAGGGCACCACCGCGATCCAGGCGCAGGACTTCTTCTTCCGCAAGATCGTCCGCGACCACGGGGTGGCGCTGCAACATCTGGTCACGCAAATCGAAGCATTCATCGAAAGCGACGATGCCCGGCCCGAACTCACCGACGCCCGCTCGCGTCTTACCACCGCATTCGACGATCTGCAAGCCTGGGTCAACACCATGACCGGGTATCTGGTCGATTCGCAGGAGAGCGCGCGCGAGCTCTACCGAGTGGGCTTGGAGTCGGTGCCCTTCCTGCTCGCGGTCGGCGATCTGCTGATCGGATGGCTGCTGCTTCGGCAGGCCGAGATCGCGTTGGCAGCACTCGACCGCGACCCGACAGTCGCCGATCGGGCGTTCTACAGCGGAAAGGCCGCTGCGGCAAAGTTTTTCGTTAAGAACGTGCTACCGCGGCTGACTGCTGATCGCGGTATCGCAGCAAATGTGGATCTAGCGGTCATGGATTTGCGCGAAGAAGCGTTCTGATCGGTTGGTAGCTGAGGCGCTACCTTTTCGACGTTGGCATCCCGGCGTCCGGGTCGATTTCGACTGCGGCGGCGATTTGCCGCCAGAGGACCTCGACGATGCGGTCGGGCCGCGGGCGCGGTGTGCGGCCCAGCGCGGTAACCATAACCCGCTGCATCGCGCCGAACATCGCCGCGCCGGCCAGTTCGGGATCAATGGATGACGGTAGTTCGCCACGCTTCTGGCCGCGACGAATGTTGGCGGCAGCGTGTTTAACGACGCTGTCGATGTGCCGGTTCTCGGTCAACGCGACCTCGGGCTCGCGAGATAGATGGGTGTAGACGATGACAGCGACCGGATCGGTGTAGTGGAAGTGCACGCCCTTCTCGAGGCGGATGCGCTCGTGCTGCACCCAGGTGCCCAGATCGTCGAGATTGAGGTCAAGAACCTCGACGCGCAGACGGTCGAAGAAATCGTCCAGCAGTGCGCTAACGAGTCCTGCTCGTGACCCGAAGTAGCGGTTGACCAGGCTCGGCACGACGCCTGCCGCCTCTGCGACCCAAGCGATCTCGATGTGACCGTCGTTGGCGATTGCGATGTCGCGGGCACAAGCGAGTAGTCGTTCGCGTGTCGCACGTCCCTTTTGAGTCCTCGGTTCAGCGGTCGTGATCACGCGGAAAGCTTATCAAAAAACAAATTGACGTCACTTCAGTTTTGCCATACTCTTCCTGCTAAAGTGCAGACATCGAACCCCGTCAGGAGGCTTGATTATGACTGCGGTTGAACGAGCGCACTCGGGGAGGCCCGCCGTGAGTCCCTTGACAAGGCCGCTGGTTGCCGACGACTTGGAGATTGTGCGCCGCCTACTCGCTCATATCGATGCGGGGACGACCGATGAAGGCGAGGCGTGGCGCGAACCGGTGGAAAACTACCTCGACCCAGGACGATTCGCGGATGAACTGCGGGTGCTGCGCTCGTTTCCCAGCGTGTTCATTCCGTCGGCAGCCATCCCGAACCCAGGGGACCATGTCGAACGCGTCTGCTTCGGTACGCCGCTGTTCGCGGTCCGTGGCAGCGATGGGCGGGCACGGGTATTCCGTAACGCCTGCCGTCATCGCGGGATGGCTCTGGTCGAGGGCACCGGATGCTCTCACGCGCTAGTGTGCCGGTACCACGGCTGGACTTATCGTCTCGATGGCACGCTCGCCCATGTTCCGCACGCGGACGCCTTCCCGGATTTGAACATCTCGATGCGCGGCCTGGTCGAAGTCACCAGCAGTGAGGTCGATGGTCTCATCGTCATCGGTGCGCTGGACTCCGATGCGGCGCAGCCCTCGTTGCGGGCATTTGCTGACGACGCGATGGCGGCGCTGACCGAAGGCAGTCCGTGGCGCGACAAACTCGTGCCGGCCCAGCGCCTCGTCGTCACGGAGTCCGCGGTGCGAAACATAAATTGGAAGGTGCTCATCGAGCAATTCGGGGAGGGCTATCACATTCGCTCAACGCACCGTGAGACGTTCTTCCCGCTACAGTACGACGATCTCAACGTGGTGGAAACATTCGGCCCGAATAGTCGAATCACATTCCCATACCGCAACATTGAAAGACTCCGTCACCGCCCAGAGTCGACGTGGACCACCAAGCAGCGCATGACGTTCGTCTATCAGCTGTTCCCGAACGCGATGATCGCGACGTTTCCGGATCAGGTGACGGTGGTCGTGGTCGACCCGATCGATATCGACCACTCGATGATGACCACCTATACCGTCGTCACGCCCGAGTTTGCCGAAGTGGCTCTGATCGCGGCAGCGGAACAAGACGGCGCCGGCACTGTCCCCACCCTGCTCGAGCGGGGTGTGTTGGAGGACAACGAAATGTCGATGGGTGTGCAGCGCGGCTTGCGCTCCGGGGCGAATGCGTTTGTGGAGTTCGGACGACACGAAAGCGCGATCGGACACTTCCACGCCAACCTGGACCAACGTCTGGCGCTATTGGCCGAACGGCGCCCAGCGTCACGCTAGCGTGACGGTCGCCGGTCCTCAGCTCTCGATGGTGTAGCCCATCGGCATCAACACGCTCTTCTGTTGGGTGAAGTGCTCGACGCCCTCCGGCCCGTTCTCCCGGCCGATGCCGGAGTTCTTGTAGCCGCCAAACGGACAACACGGATCGAAGGCGTACCAGTTGATCGCGTATGTCCCGGTGCGGATCTTCTCCGAGATCTCGATACCTCGTGGCACATTGGTGGTCCACACGCTGCCGGCCAGGCCGTACACCGAATCGTTGGCGATCTTGATCGCATCTTCCTCGGTGTCGTAGGGGATGATGCTGAGCACCGGCCCGAAGATCTCCTCCTGGGCGATTGTCATCTTGTTGTCGACATCAGCGAACACGGTGGGCTGCACGAAGAAGCCGTTGTCCAGCCCTTCGGGACGGCCGCCGCCGCACACCAGCCGCGCGCCCTCCTCGACGCCCTTGGCGATGTAGCCCTCGACGCGGGCGCGCTGTTTCTCCGAAATCAGCGACCCGATCTGGGCGGCCGGGTCTGACGGCGTCCCGACTGGCAGCGCCTGCACGAAAGCGCTTACCGCGTCCACGATTTCGTCGTAGCGCGAGCGGGGTGCCAGTATTCGGGTCTGGGCCACGCAGGCCTGTCCGGTGTTCATGATTCCGGAGAACACCAGCATGGGGATCGAGCCGGCCAGGTCGACGTCGTCGAGGAGGATGGCCGCCGATTTGCCGCCGAGTTCCAGGGTGCACGGCTTGAGTATCTCCGCCGCGCGGCGGCCGATCTCCTTGCCGACGCCCGAGCTGCCGGTGAAGGAGAAGACGTCGATGTCTCGATTGGACGTCAGCGCCTGGCCGGTCTCGACCCCGCCGGGTACTACCGACAGCACACCCTCTGGCAGGCCGGCCTCAGCGAACACCTCCGCCAAAGCATTTGTGCTCAACGGGGTTTCGGCGGCTGGCTTGAGCACCACCGTGCAGCCGGCCAGTAGCGCCGGACCCAGCTTGTTGATCGCGAGGAATAGCGGCACGTTCCACGCCACGATCGCGCTGACCACGCCGAGCGGCTCGCGACGGACGATGGTCTGCCCGTAGCCGCCGTTGCGGATCTCCTGCCACTTGACCTGGTCGACGGCGGGGCCGGCGAAAAAGTTCATCGCCCCGATCCCGCTCATCCACTGCATCGTCTCGACAGAGGTCGGTGGCTGGCCGGTCTCGAGGCCGAGCAGCTTGGTGAAGCCATCCTTGCGCTCCTCCATCAGCTTGAGCGCGTTGGCGAGGACGGCCGCGCGGTCTTTCGGCGGCGTCGTGGGCCAGGGGCCGCTGTCGAATGCCGCGCGGGCCGCAGCGACTGCCGCGTCGACGTCGGCCGCGGCCGCCAGCGGTACCTTGCCGACGTACTCGCCGGTGGCCGGGCAGTGCACCTCGATGACTTCGGAGGTCGACGGCTCCGTCCACTTGCCGCCAATGAAAAGCTTGTCGTACTCCGTTTTAGCGCTGTCGCTCATATCGGCCACCCTACCCAAGCCGAAGCAAAACGAGAACATGTTTCAGTATTGTGGCTGAAGGACCAGCACGAGATTGCTCACCAGGAACTCCCGTAGCACCGGCACCGACGTCAGCCACCATGCCCATCGAGGGTGGTAGCGGGGGAAAGCGGCGACCAAGGCGCCAGTGCTGGCCGCCCAATTCAGGCCGTCGGCCGCCGATATCGCGAACAACGACGATCCGTAATCGTTTTTCGGACGATGACCGTGTTTGCGGGTGTAGCGCGCCGCGGCGCGCGCCCCGCCGAGATAGTGCGTCAGGCCCATCTCGTGGCCGCCGAACGGGCCGAGCCAGACCGTGTAGGACAGCACCGCGAGACCGCCTGGCTTGGTGACCCGCAGCATCTCGGCGCCGAGCCGCCAGGGCCGCGCTACGTGCTCGGCGACATTGGACGACAGGCAGATGTCCACCGAGTCATCGGCGAACGGCACCGCCATGCCCGAGGCGCGGACGAATGTGCCAGTTGCGGCTGCCAAAGACGGCCCGGCCGTGTGCATTTCGTTTGGATCGGGTTCCACGCCGATGTACCGAAGCCCGGCGTCGGTAAAGGCCGTCGCGAAGTATCCCGGCCCGCCACCGACGTCGAGCAGCGTGCGACCAGCCGGAGACTCGCCGTGGGCGGACCGCCAGAAGTCGCACACCATAACAGCGGTGTCGACCGCCAGCGCGTGGTAGAACCGGGCCGGATCAGGCTGCTCGTAGCGGAACTCTGACAGCAGTCGCACCGACCGGCGCAGGGTCGCTCGCTGGGCAAACACGTCGGTCACGGCCACCGGCCAACCCTACGGCCGAGCTGACTTCACGTTTGCGCCCGCCGGGCTGATTGCCGGACTCCTCAGCCCGCCGCTTTCGCGGCGCGCATCGTCGCCCGGCTAGGCTGACCCGTGATGTCTCGTCTGCGCTCGGTATTGCTGCTGTGCTGGCGCGATATCGGCCACCCGCAGGGCGGTGGCAGCGAAACCTATCTGCAGCGCATCGGCGCCCAGCTGGCCGCGTCCGGCGTCGCGGTCACGTTGCGCACCGCCCGTTACCCCGGCGCGGCACGTCGGGAAGTCATCGACGGTGTGCGGATCAACCGTGCGGGCGGGCGGTACTCGGTATACGTCTGGGCGCTGTTGGCGATGGCGGCGTCCAGGCTCGGGCTGGGGCCGCTGGGGCGGGTCCGACCCGATGTGGTAATCGACACCCAGAACGGCTTGCCGTTTCTGGCGCGGCTGATCTATGGCCGGCGGGTCGCGGTGCTGGTGCACCACTGCCATCGCGAGCAGTGGCCGGTGGCCGGCTGGTTTTTCGGTCGGCTCGGCTGGTTTGTGGAGTCGCGGTTGTCGCCGAGGGCGCACCGCCGCAACCAGTACGTGACGGTGTCGTTGCCGTCGGCCCGCGACTTGGTCGGCCTGGGTGTTGCCAGTGAGCGAATCGCGTTGGTGCGCAACGGTCTCGACGAGGCACCCGAGGCGTCTCTGCGTGGACCACGGGCGGGTAACCCGCGCGCGTTGGTGTTGTCTCGGTTAGTGCCGCACAAGCAGATCGAGGACGCGTTGGCTGCGGTGGCGCTGCTGCGGCCATCGATACCGGGGCTGCATCTCGACATCGTCGGCGGCGGGTGGTGGTGGCGGCGCTTGGTCGACCACGCCGCACGCTTGGGGATCAGCGACGCGGTGACGTTTCACGGCCATGTCGATGACGTCACCAAACACCATGTCATGCAACGGTCTTGGGTGCACGTGTTGCCGTCGCGCAAAGAAGGCTGGGGTCTGGCGGTCATCGAGGCGGCCCAACACGCGGTGCCCACAATCGGCTACCGATCCTCCGGCGGGTTGGCCGACTCGATCATCGACGGGGTGACCGGGGTGCTGGTCGACAGCTGCGCCGAGTTGGTGAATCGGCTGCAGCAATTGCTGACTGATCCGGTGCTGCGTGATCAACTCGGCGTCAAGGCGCAGGCGCGCAGCGCCGAATTCTCTTGGCGGCAAAGCGCTGACGCGATGCGTACGGTGTTGGAGTCGGTGATGGCCGGCGACCGTGTCAGCGGAGTAGTCTAACTTCGACCTTGTCTCAGTGCGCCCCGTTGTCGTGCTGCTCATCGCCGCCCTCGTCATCCCAGTGCGCCGATTCTGGAAGCGGTGTGTTGGGCATAGCCCCTCGGGCAGATGCCTCGTAGCCGGGTTGCGCTTTGTGCTCATTCCGGCGTGGATCCAATCTGTTCGCTCGGATTACGGCTTCGGCGGCATCAGGTATCTCTGTAGGGTCGCGGGCCCCGACGAACATGCTGCCGCCAGCCGGCTACCGCCGTCCCGATGGCCCCGCCGATGAGCATCTCCAACCACGCCAAGTGCGCGATCGCCGCGAGCAGTCGACGGTCGGCGGGCACGCCTGCTGCCTTGCCGCCGACTCGATACAGCATTAGATCACGCCCGCGATAGGTCACCGGTAGTCGCTCGAAAGTCCTTGCAGCCAAGCCCATATCGCCGGGGGTGCCCGTCTCGATCACCAGCCATCCCACGCCCGCCCGACGAAGTGCGACCGGATCGGCGCCCGCCAACAGCAGCCGCTGCACCCCGCGCGCCCGGTTTCCCTCACCGGGAACCGTCACACCCGAAATGATCAAGTCGCCGGTCATCAGCACGTCGGCGCGCACCCAGCGCGGCAGCGGATCCAGCACCGGCGCCGGCCCGGACCAGGCGAAGCGCCGCATGGTATCGGCCGGCAACACCGCGACCGCGTCGGGATCACGGTTGATCAAAGCCGCGACGGTTGCCCAGTCGGTCGGGTAATGCACCGGCTTAACCTTTCCCCCGACGCCCCACACTAAATCCGGAAGGGAGAGCAGCAGCGCGGCGCAGCACACGAGCGCGGGAACCACCGGCCCCAAACAACTTAGCCAGCGCCGCACCGTCAGGACTGTGCCTGCTCCCGCGAGTGCGTATCCGGGCAACGCCAGTGCCACCCACTTCTGCCCGTCGCGAAAGACGCCCAGGCCGGGCGCGGCTTCGACCATCGTGTGCAGCGTGGCCAGCCCCGGCCCGGTGGCCAGTGCGGCGGGTATCAGCACGGACACCGCTGCCAACACCACCAACGGCATCGCCGCCCGGCGGCGCACCACCGTCGGCAGCCCGGTGGCCACCACAACAAGCAGCACCGTTGCCGACACGACAGCGAAAAGTGTTGCCCGCGAGGCCGGTACGGCGTCGTCGTTCCAGATCCCGCCTAGGCTGGCCAAGCTGCCCAGCGTGCCCAGACCGGGCTCGGCACGGGCGGCGAACGCGGCAACGTCCGGGGTCTGCGTCCAGACGCCGTCCCCCGATGACAAGCCCAGTGCCGCGGCCGTCAACCACGGCAGTGCCGCCACCAGGGCCGCGCCCGACACGACGGCGGCACACATCCAGCGCGGCCTGGGCCCCCCCGGGCCCCCGACAGGCGCAGCGACGCAAACCAGTCCGACTACAGCCGCAAGGATCAACCCGGTCGGGGTCAGCCCGGCCAGCGCGATCCAGAACGCCAACCCGAAAAGCCGCGGCCAGACGGGCCGGTCCCGCGATCGTAGTGCCAACACATTCGTCGCCACCCAGGGCAGGCAACCGTAGCCGAGCAGCAGGCTCCAGTGCCCCTGGAGCAGCCGTTCACCGACATATGGATTCCAGATCGCCAGCGTGATCGCGACAAACTGGCCGCCGGCACCGGCTTCTGGCAACACCTGTATGGCCAACCGGGCGGCGCCCCAGCCCGCCAGCCACAGTCCCGCGACGAGCAACGTCTTGACCACGATGCCGCCATCGACGCAGTGCGACGCCAACGCGACGGCGAAATCCTGCGGCGTGGCCCGCGGGGCCGCGACCAGCCCGAGCGCGCTGTCGGATAGATACGACCGCGGCGTGGACACTGCATCGCGCAACAGCAAATACCCGGGGCTGATCAGCGGCGCAACCACCAGCAGCGCCAACGCCAGCGCATACCCCGGACGAGACCACTGCAGAACCCAGTGGGGTACCGGCCTCACGCCGGGTTAGGACCTGTCAGGCGGACCGGAAGTCGGTGGGCTTCCCGAGCTCGCCGGGCCCGCGCCGGGTGGCCCGGAGTCTCGATGTAGGTCCTTGGGCGGTGTTGGCAGCTTCTCGGTTTCGGCCTCGGCGCCGGGCACTCGTGCGGCCGGCGGCTCGCCGCGGCCGAAGAAGCCGTGGTCGGCAGTGTCCAGTCCGGGGTCGAGCAACGCCGACTCGGTCCGCAAGCTAAACGAGCCGAGCACCAGCCCGCCGATCAGCGCGATCACGCCGGACGCGGTGAAGCTGATCGGCAGCACCCGGGACCACAACGCCAACCGGTCACGCTCGTTACGGGCCGTATTCACCTGAGACTCGACGGTCTCTTCGTTGGAGGTGACCTTGTATTCGACCATCGTCATCTCGGGCTTCAACGGATCGCGGGCAAAGTAGTGATTGGCGTGGTCATCTTCTTTGACGATGGTCCCTGACTCCGGGTCTACCCAGAAGGTCCGCTGCGCCGCGTAGTAGCGGGTCATGGTGATCCTCTCGTCCGGATCGCCGGGCACGCCCCACATCGCCGCGGTCGCGGTCACCTTGCTGTCCTCGTCGTTGGGGTACAGCGACGGGTACTTGATCGGCTCGGCCAACTTGCCGTCGGCGTCGTAGCCGACGTCTTGGGTGAACTTGTAGGTGGTCAGGCCGTTGACGTCGTCTTCTCCGCTGTAGTTGGCATCGAACGCCTTCTGCGCGATCGGGTCGAAATACGGATACGTCCTCTTCTCGGTATGGAACGGGAATCGGTAGGACAGTCCGTCGTGCGGCAACGCGATGTTGGTGGGCGGATTTTCGTCGTTGAAGCCGCGCGGCTTCTGGACGGCGCCGCCGGGATGGGTGTCATCGGAAACCGCCATCGCAGTTTTGCGGTCGAGGGTGACGGTGTCGACGAGTGCGAGCAGCAGGCCGGTGTCCTTTTGTTTGTCGCTGCGCCGAACCGAGTTACCGACTTGGAGCGTGACGACATCGGCGTTGGCCGGGGATTCGACGTCGATCTGCTGCTGGGATACCAGCGGCACGTTCTTGTTGACCGCCAGGTTCTGACTGTTCATCGACGCCGGGTCGATCGCGGTGCCAGTGCCGTCACTGATCAACGTGGCATTCAGATCGAGCGGGATCTTGGTGATCCTGCTGCTGGTGTACGTCCACAGCAGCAACGCGGCGATGAGCAAAGCGGCTCCGAGTCCCATGATCCCGCACGCGGCCACCCGCAGCATGACTGCTCGGTTCACGTCGCCGTGACCTCCTTCTGGTCTCATTCGGTTCGGGACCACTAAACCCGTCCGTCGCGACCGCCCCGACCCGGGGGCCAGCGAAGCAAAACTCGTTCGACCCTAACAGCAAAATTTAAGGTTGCGATTTAGGTCCCTAAGGTGGGCAAACGGGGTGTACCCGAATTGCCGGACAAGCATCACAGGCAGACTGTCGTCATGACCGTCGCCCGGCAGGTTGGGGGAACTCGCAGCTTCCTGCCCGCCGTAGAAGGAATGCGGGCCTGCGCGGCTATCGGCGTCGTCATCACCCACGTTGCATTCCAGACCGGGCACTCGGCTGGGGTCGACGGCCGGTTGTTCGGTCGCTTCGATCTGGCGGTCGCGGTGTTCTTCGCGTTGTCGGGGTTCTTGTTGTGGCGCGGACATGCTGCGGCGGCGCGCGGCCTGGGCTCGCGACCGTCGACCGGTCACTACCTGCGATCGCGGGTGGTCCGCATCATGCCGGCGTACCTGGTCGCCGTCGTCGTGATCCTGACCCTGCTGCCGGAGGCTGATCACCCGAACCTGACGGTCTGGCTGGCGAACCTCTCGCTTACCCAGGTCTACGTGCCGTTGACATTGACACACGGGCTGACCCAGATGTGGAGCCTGTCGGTAGAGGTCACCTTCTATCTGGCGTTGCCGATCCTTGCGTTGTTGGCGGCCCGGCTGCCGGTCCGTGCCCGGGTGCCGGCGATCGCCGGTCTCGGTGTCGTCAGCTGGTTTTGGGGCTGGATTCCCTTCGCCGCTCCGGCCGGGCTCAATCCGTTGAACTGGCCGCCGGCATTCTTCTCCTGGTTCGTCGCGGGGATGCTGCTCGCGGAGTGGGTGCACAGTCCGCTCGGGTGGCCGCATCGGCTGGCCCGACGTCGGGTGCTTATGGCCGTCGTCGCGGCGGTGGCTTATCTGGTGGCCGCCTCACCGCTGGCCGGGCCCGCGGGGCTGGTCCCGAGCACCGCCGCGCAGTTCACGGTGAAGACCGCGATGGGTGCGTTGGTGGCGGCGGGTCTGGTGGCGCCGCTGGTGCTGGACCGGCCCGACACCGGCCATCGGCTCTTGGGTACCAGGCCGATGGTGACGCTGGGGCGCTGGTCGTACGGAATCTTCATCTGGCATCTTGCGGCGCTGACCATGGTGTTCCCGGTGATCGGTGAATTTTCGTTTAGGGGGCGCATGCCCGAGGTGCTGGTGCTGACGCTGATCTTCGCGATTGCCATCGCCGCGGTGAGCTATGCGCTTGTCGAGTCACCGTGCCGAGAAGCATTGCGGCGCTGGGAATCTCGCAGAAGACAGCGGCCAGCGCCGGTGTCCGACAGCGCCGTCAGCCCGCGCCAAGAGGACGCAATCGCGCCATGACCTCGGCGCGGACCGCCGAGCGCCGCGCCTTCCCGGCGTCGTCGCGCAACGGCCTGTCGACGAACTCGATACTGGCCGGCACCTTGTAGCCGGCGATCCGGTCGCGCAGAAACGCCTGCACCGCCTGCTCGTCCAGCACCGATCCTGCCTCAACCAGGGCATAGGGCACTTGGCCGAGATCGTCGTGAGGCACACCAACAACCAGGCAGGACAGCACATCCGGGTGCGCCGACAGTGCGTTCTCGATTTCAGCCGGGTAGACGTTGCGGCCGCCGACGGTGAACATGTCGACCCGGCGATCGGACAGGTACAAGAACCCGTCCTCGTCGAAATGGCCCAGGTCGCCCAACGAGTCCCAGCCGTCGCGGGATTTCGCCGTCGTGCCGATGTACCGGTACGACGGCACACTGCCCGGGCTGGGCCGCATGTAGATCTCGCCGACCACACCGGGCGGACACGGGTTACCGTCGTCGTCGAGCACCTTCATCTCGCCCATGACCACCACACCGACCGATCCGGGATGGGTCAGCCATTGGTCGCCGGAGATGAAGGTCATCGCCTGAAATTCGGTGCCGCCGTAAAGCTCCCAGACCCTTTCGGGACCCAGCAGATCGATCCACGCCTGCTTGATAGCCGGCGGACACGGCGCCGCGAGGTGCCAAAACCGCTGGATCGACGACAGGTCATAGGAATCCGGATCGGTGCGGTAGACCGGCAGCGCCCGCTGCATCATCGTCGGCACCGCGGTGACGAGCTGCGGGCGATGCTCGGTGATCACCCGCAGGAACCCGTGCGGGTCGAACCGGCCCATCAGCACGAGGTGGTTGCGCATGATCAACGCGATCGCCGCGGCGGTGAAGCCGGTGGTGTGCGTCAGCGGCACCGGCACCAGCGCGGTATCGCCCTGCTGGTTACCCACGGCGTACCCCAGTGCCGGCCCGAGCCGGCTGTCGCCGCCCGCCTCGATGAGCTTCGGCCGGCCGGTGCTGCCGCCGGAGGCGATCGACCTCCAGCACGGTGACACCGCTTCCGGCAACGGTCCATCCGACAACGCCTGGTCGGGAACGAAACCTTTAGGAACACTTGGTATTCCGGGGTGCGTTCGCCCCACGAGCAGCGCGCGTGGCCGCAGTTCCAGCAGGCCTTCGAACTCCGCGTCCGGCAGCCGAGCGGACAGCGGCTGCGGCACCGCGCCCAGCTTCCAGCACGCCACCATGGCCTGTACACACTCGACGGAGTTGGGCAGCACGATGGTCACGTAGTCGCCGACGCCGACGCCGCGCTCCGCGTAGGCGCGGGCCAGCCGGTTGGTCGAGCGCTCCAGTTCGCCGCGGGTCAGCGTACGCCCGTCACAGGTAACTGCCGGCTCGTCGGGAGCGAGCGCGGCCAGCGCGGAAATCTGAGTACCGATCGGTGGGACCGGCGCACTCTGCGTCATTGATAGCTGCCCTGTCGCTCGAAGATGCACCGCGGGTTGTCGACGAGCATGGTGTTCAGCTGCTCGTCAGTGACCCCGCGCTCCTTCAATGCGGGGATCACGTCGTTGTGGATGTGCAGGTAATTCCAATTGGGGGCGGCCACCGGCAGCAGGTCCTCGGGCAGTGCGTCGAAATAACAGTTGGCGTCGTGGGAGAGCACCATCTTGTCGGCGTGGCCGCGTTCGCACATCCGCGCCACGATGTTCACCCGCTCCTCGAACGGCAGGATCACGTCGATGCCGAACCGGTCCATCCCGAGGTAGGAGCCGGGCGCGATGAGCTCTTCGAGGTAGCCGATGTCGGTGGAGTCGCCGGAGTGGCCGATGATCACCCGGCTCAGGTCGACACCCTCTTCTTCGAAGATGCGCTGTTGCTCGAGCCCGCGCCGCAGCCCGGCGTGGGTGTGCGTGGAGATCGGCACCCCGGTGCGCTTGTGCGCTTGGGCGACGGCGCGAAGCACCCGCTCGACGCCGGGGGTAATGCCGGGCTCGTCGGTGGCGCATTTGAGGATGCCCGCCTTGATGCCGGTGTCGGCGATGCCCTGCTCGATGTCGCGGACGAACATTTCGGTCATGATCTCGGGCCCGCCGAGTTGAGCGCCGGGACCCAGGTAGTGGAAACAGAATGGAACATCGTTGTAGGTGTACAGGCCGGTCGCGACGACGATGTTCAATTCGGTCTCCGCGGCGACGCGGGCGATTCGCGGAATGTAGCGGCCCAGCCCGATCACGGTGAGGTCGACGATGGTGTCCACACCGCGCGACTTGAGCTCGTTAAGCCGGGTGATGGCGTCAGCCACCCGCGCGTCTTCATCGCCCCAGGCTTCCGGATAGTTCTGCGCGACCTCGGTTGTCATGATGAATACGTGCTCGTGCATGAGCGTGACGCCGAGATCAGCAGTATTGATTGGTCCCCGAGCGGTATTCAGTAGCGACATGGGGCCGATGTTAAGTCCTCTACTGCGCGCGCATGTTGGGCTTCGGCGGACCGGTGGGCTCGATCATCATCCCGCCTGCTCGGGCCCGAGGTCACTAGCCGCAATCTGGTGCACGACCTGACCGCTGCGGGCACTCAAGGCGGCCAGTGCGGCGTCCGCGACGGCGTTGGTGGCGTACCCGTCGTAGGTCGACGGCCCGTCGATCGAGTGGTTGGCCACCGCTGTCAGCCAGGAGATGTTCTGGGCGCGATAGGCGTCCTCGAACCGTTCGAGCCAGCTGTGCGGCAGCCGCTGGGCTGCCATGCCGTCGCTGACGGCATGCGTCGTCACCGCCGGCGATCCAAGGGTCACGCTGCCGCGGCTGCCAACGAGGTCGAGCCCGATGTCGTATCGCATTCCCGGTCCGCGACCGAGTTCGACAACTCCGAGGATGCCGGATTCCGACGTCAGCGTGACAAGAACAGTCACCGTCGATCCGTCGTCGCTGCTTTTGGCGGCACAGGTGACCTCGCTGATCTCCTCACCGGTGAGCCAGCGGAACAGGTCGATATCGTGTGCAGCCGAACTGACAATGAGCATCTGGGCATCAAAGTTGATGATAGCCAACGGGTTGTGATGCCGTTGAGTGATCAGGATGGGCTGGCCGACTCGACCGGACCGCGCTGTGTCATGGATATGCCGATAGTCGGCGTCGTATCGGCGCATGTAGCCGACTTGGACGAGCGGGTGGCCGCTGGCTCGTTCGGCTTGCACCAGTTGCAAGGATTCTTCAGCCGAGCGGGTCAGCGGCTTTTCGCACAGCACGTAGAGGCGCCGCGCGATGCACGCGTCGACGATCCGGTGGCGGGTGTCGTCAGTGGTGGCCACGACGGCAGCGTCGATATCGACGTTGCTCAGGCAGTCCAGCGGGTCGTGAAAGACCTTGGCAGCCGGGACAAGTGCGGCGGCGCGTTCGGCAAACGGCGGGTGGCTATCCGCCACGGCGGCGATCTGCGCCCACGGAGCCAGGCTTTGAAAGATCCTCAGGTGATGCAGCCCCATGTTTCCCAGCCCGATCAGGGCCAGCCGAACCGGAGCGGCGCTCACTCCCGACCTCCGAACACTACGGACGTTTCTTTTTTCGTGCCGCTATCAGCACTCGTGAGGTGCGGGTGACGACGGCACCCTCGGGTTCAATCTGCGCCATCGGGTGTCGGCGTCAGAACGCGTCGTCGTCTGGGCCCAAGCTCCAGCGCTTCGAAAAGGTTGAACTCGATGTCACGCAAGTCCATGCATCCCTCCTCGGGGCAGTATGTAGTGTCGTGCCGTTTCCCGGGAGGAATTTCCAAGGTTCCGAACATCGCGAAACGCACGGGTTCAGGTGGGTGACCCGATCACGTCGGGCGCGAGGCCTAAGAACTGTGCCTCAGGCGGCCCGGAAAGCGCGGTAGACGGCGGATCCGATGAACTCGCCCAGCGTGCCGGGTGACCAGTCGTGGCCACTGTCGCGTAGCAGCGTCCGCACCGCTCCCTCGCAAGCGGACATGAACTGTTCCGCCAGGACGGGCAGCTTCCTCTCGAAATCGGTTGTGCCCCAGTGTTTTAATCTCGGGCGCAATAGCTTGGCGAATTGGTTGGCGATTGCCGCCCGGCCGTTCTGGAATTGCTCAGCGGTGGCGGGATCGGGGTCGGCGCTCATCATCAACCGCCATGAGTCCGGCCTTCGATCGACTGCCGCCAGCAGCGCCTGGAAGCCTGCGACGAACAACGCCTCGTCGCCTTCGGGGCGGTCGTGCGGCAAGGCCGACGTCGCCTCCCCGAGCAGGATGTCGTTTTCGCGGTCGAGCAGCGCATGGAGCAGCTCGACCCGGTCGGCGAAGCACGAGTAGACGACCGGGCGGGTGACGTCCAGCCGCTCGGCAACGGCGCCGATGGTCACCGCCGCCACGCCGCGCTCGATGGCTATCGCCAGCGCGGCGTCAAGCACCTGTGGGCGGCGTCGTTCGGGTCCCAGATGTGCGGCGCGGGATCTGCTCTGCACAGTTCCTGCAGCCATGGAGGAAAATGCTACACAGTTGGATATTCATCCGCGAGTGCCCGGTGTGCGGGCCGCCTGCCAAACCTTGAGGAGTGAGCTGGCTCACAGTAGAGTGACCAGTGGTCATCAACGCTAGGAGGACCGAATGCCGACGGTGACTTGGGCTCGCGTCGACCCGGCGCGCCGTGCGGCCATCGTCGACGCCGCAGAGGCGGAGTTCGGAGCGCACGGCTTCTCGAGGGGCAGCCTGAACGTGATCGCGCGGCGTGCCGGAGTCGCCAAGGGCAGCCTGTTCCAGTACTTCGCGGACAAGCGCGACCTGTATGCGTTCATCGCCGACATCGCCAGCCAGCGGGTGCGTGTCTACATGGAGGACCGCATCCGCGAGCTCGACCCCAGCCGGCCGTTCTTCGAGTTTCTGACCGACTGGCTCGACGCGTGGGTGGCCTACTTCGCAGACCATCCGCATGAACGCGCGCTGCACGCCGCGGCGACTCTTGAAGTCGACACCGAAGCCCGCGTCAGCGTACAGAACGTCATTCACCGTCACTACCTGGAAGTGCTGCGGCCGCTCGTCCGCGACGCGCGCGCCCGCGGTGACCTGCGCGCGGATTCCGATACCGACGCGTTGCTGTCCCTGCTGCTGATGATCTTTCCGCACCTTGCGCTGGCTCCATACCTGCGCGGGCTGGATCCGATCCTCGGACTCGACGAGCCCACACCGGAGCAGCCGGCGCTGGCGGTGCGCCGGCTCGTCGCTGTACTGGCGGCGGCATTTGCCGCGCTGCCGCAAGCCCACCGGAATGAGATACAGGAGGTCACCAGATGACACGGACACGTTCAGGCTCGCTCGTTGCGGGCGGACTCAATTGGAACAGCCTGCCGTTGAAGCTATTTGCCGGGGGCAATGCGAAGTTCTGGGATCCGGCCGACATCGATTTCTCTCGCGACCGGGCGGACTGGGAGAAGCTGTCGGATGTCGAACGCGACTTCGCCACCCGGCTGTGCGCAGAGTTCATTGCCGGCGAGGAAGCGGTCACCGAGGATATTCAGCCCTTCATGGCCGCGATGCGGGCCGAAGGGCGGCTCGGCGACGAAATGTATTTGACGCAGTTCGCGTTCGAGGAAGCCAAACACGTCCAGGTGTTCCGCTTGTGGCTGGACGCTGTTGGGATCACCGACGACCTGCACAGCTACCTGGAACCTCTGACGGCATACCGGCAGATGTTCTACGAGGAGCTCCCGGATTGCCTCAACGCTTTATCGATCGATCCGTCGCCGGCTGCCCAGATCCGGGCGTCCGTGACATACAACCACATCGTCGAGGGCATGTTGGCGCTGACGGGTTACTACGCCTGGCACAAGATGTGCGTGGAGCATGGCATTCTTCCCGGCATGCAGGAGCTGATTCGGCGCATCGGTGACGACGAGCGACGCCACATGGCGTGGGGCACCTTCACCTGTCGTCGCCACGTCGCCGCCGAAGACGCCAACTGGACGGTGTTCGAAACGCGTATGAACGAGCTCCTCCCGTTGGCATTGGAAGCCACCGAGCAGGGCTTTGCCTTGTACGACCCGATGCCGTTCGGCATGCAACTGGACGAGTTCATGCAGTACAGCGCCGACAAAGGGATGCGGCGGTTCGGCACGATCAGCAGCGCCCGCGGGCGGCCGGTGGGTGAGATCGACCTCGACTACTCGCCGGTGCAGCTCGAAGACACGTTCGCCGACGAGGACGAGAAAGCGCTGGCCGCTTCGGCCTAACGGGCGAGCAGACACAAAAGCCCCAAATCCCCCGGGCGTGTCGGGCGCTTTTGCGTCTGCTCGCGAGGGGAACCTATCCGACCCAGACGGTCTTGGCGTTGCAGAACGCGCGGATGCCGAGGCCCGCGAGTTCACGGCCATAGCCGGATCGTTTGACGCCGCCGAACCCTAATTCGGGGTACGACACCGTCATTCCGTTGATGAACACCTGCCCGGCCTCGATGTCATCGATGAACCGCTCCTGCTCGGCTTCGTCGTTGGTCCAGGCGTTGGATCCCAGACCGAACGTGGTCGCGTTGGCGATCTCGATGGCTTCGTCGATGCCCGAGGCGCGGTACATCGAGGCGACCGGTCCGAAGACCTCCTCGGTGTAAAGCGCCATGTCCCTGGTGATGTCGGTGACCACCGTCGGCGGGTAGAACCATCCTGGTTGGTCGGGCGTCTTGCCGCCGAGGCGGACCTTCGCACCCGCGGTGACGGCGTCGTCGACCTGCTTGGCGATCTCGTCGCGGCCCGACTCGGTGGCCAGCGGACCCACGTCGGTGTCCGGGTCAGTCGGGTCGCCGACCTTGAGCGCCTCCATCCGCTCGACGAACTTGTCGACGAACGCGTCGTAAATGTCGGTGTGCACGATGAACCGCTTGGCGGCGATACAGGATTGGCCGTTGTTCTGGACACGGGCGGTGACCGCGGTCTTGACGGCTTCGTCGAGGTCCACCGACGGCATCACGATGAACGGGTCGCTGCCGCCGAGCTCCATCACGGTGGGTTTGATCTCGTCACCGCAGATGGCGGCGACTGATTGGCCGGCCGGTTCGCTACCGGTGAGGGTGGCCGCCGCAACCCGGGGATCGCGCAGGATGGCCTCGACAGCGCTGGACGAAACGAGCAGCGTCTGGAAACAGCCTTCCGGAAATCCACCGCGGGTGATGACGTCGGAGAGATACATCGCCGACTGCGGGACATTGGAGGCGTGCTTGAGCAGACCGACGTTGCCCGCCATCAGCGCAGGTGCGGCGAACCGAACGGCCTGCCAGAGCGGAAAGTTCCACGGCATCACGGCCAGCACGACCCCGAGCGGCTGCCACCGGGTGTAGGCCCTTTTCGCTCCGACCTTCGACGCTTCCGCCGGTTCGTCGGCCAACAGCTTCTCGGCGTTGTCGGCGTAGTAGCGAAAACCCTTGGCGCACTTCAGCGCTTCACCCTTGGCCGATTTCAGCGTCTTGCCCATCTCCAGGGTCATCATCGCTGCGGTTTCGTCGGCCTCCTTTTCCAGGAGGTCAGCCGTGGCATTCGCCCACTTGGCGCGCTGGGCGAAGCTGGTGTGGCGGTAGTCGACGAACCGCTCGTGGGCGCGGGCTATTACCGCCTCGACTTCGTCGTCGGTTGCCGGGGTGAAGGTCTGGACTGTCTCGCCGGTGGCCGGGTTGATCGTGGCGATGGGCACGTTGACATCCTTCGGTTGCGATGGTTTGTGAAGCGTCCGGTATCCAGCCTGCCACTATCGTGGCCAAAGGGAGGTGCCGGATGAGTAAAGCTGCTCAGCTGATGGTCAAGTGCCTGGAGAACGAGGGTGTTTCCGTGGTCTTCGGGCTACCCGGCGAGGAGAACATCCGCTTCGTGCAGGCGTTGGCCTTCTCGAACATCCGTTATGTGCTCACCCGCCATGAGCAAGCGGCTTCGTTTATGGCGGAGATGTATGGACGCGTCACCGGCCGCGCGGCGGTGGTATCGGCCACCTTGGGCCCCGGCGCGATCAACATGCAGCTCGGCGTCGCCGACGCCACCACCAACAGCACACCGATGGTTGCCATCTCCGCGCAGGTGGGTCAGGATCGCCAGTTCAAAGAGTCGCACCAGTACGTCGACCTTGTTTCGATGTTCGCCCCGATCACCCGTTGGGCCGCCGGGGTCCCGACCGCGCACGCCATACCGGAGATGTTCCGCAAAGCGTTCAAGCTCGCTGAGGCCGAACGCCCCGCCGCGGTCTACCTCGCCGTCCCGGAACACATAGATGCAGATGCCGCCGATTACGACTTGACGCCGTTGCCGCGCAACGTCGTCCGCGCCGAAGCGCCGGCCGCCCGCCAAGTGGCACGCGCGGTCGACATTCTGCGCGAGGCCAAGCGGCCGGTGGTGCTGGCCGGGCACGGCGCGGCCCGTGCCGACGCGACCGCGGCCCTAGTGCGGTTCTCCGAGGAATTCGGCCTCCCGGTGGCTAACACCTTCCACGGTAAGGGCGTCATGCCCGACGACCACCCGAACAGCATCGGGACCATCGGGTTCATGCGCCACGACTACGTCAACTTCGGGTTCGACAACGCCGACGTCGTCGTCGCCGTTGGCTACGAGTTGCAGGAATTCGATCCGGTCCGAATCAACCCCAAGGCCGACAAGAAGATCATCCACATCCATCGCTTTCCGGCCGAGGTCGACATGCACTATTCCGTCGACGTCGGGATCATCGGCGATATCAGTGCCTCACTCGACGCGGTCACCGAGGCGCTCGCCGGGCATACCTTCGACGCCGATCCAGAGATACCCGGCTCCGGTCTGCTCGACGAGGAAATTGCTCGGGGGCAACAGGATTCGCGATACCCGCTGGCTCCTGCCCGGGTAGTCGCCGACACCCGCGCCGCACTGGACCGCCGCGACATCGTCCTGGTCGACACGGGTGCCACCAAGATGTGGATGGCCCGGCTCTACCCTACCTACGAACACAACACCTGCTTGATATCAAATGGCTTGTCCACCATGAGTTTTGCGCTGCCCGGAGCCCTTGGTGTCAAGTTGGCGATGCCAAAGTCGAAGGTGCTGGCCGTGGTCGGGGACGGCGCGTTCTTGATGAACTCCCAGGAGATCGAAACCGCCGTCCGGGAGCGGATACCACTCGTTGTATTGATTTGGGAGGATGGCGGTTACGGACTCATCGAGTGGAAAATGGACCTCGAACTGGGTGACCACTACTATGTTAAGTTCGGCAACCCCGACATCGTTGCCTATGCAGAGAGCTTCGGCGCCAAGGGTTATCGAATAAACAGCGCCGAGGAACTGTTGCCCACGTTGAAGGCTGCGCTCCACGATGATGGCGTTTCGCTGATCTGCTGTCCCGTCGATTACTCCGAAAATCTGCGGTTGACCGACCGGCTCGGTGAGCTCGACGAGACGCTTTAGTCGGCCGACATTAATCGGTCGCCGCTTTCGCCAGTGAAGTGGGCCGCAGGTAGTTGCCTTCCAGCGTGCGATGCCACCACGCGTGATCATGTCGCAATTCGGCCGCAGTGGTGAAGCGGTATCGGTAGAGCTGAGCGCGTACGTATCGTGGCGGGGACCCCGGGAAGGGATTGTGGCGGAGCAAGCGCAGCGTCGCCACATCATTCTGCAAGAGCCGCAACACAAATGGTCGAAGCCAGGGGTAGGCGTAGTGCGGCGAGATGGCGGCAAACCACATCAGCCAGTCCAGTCGCAGGTGATACGGCGCCCATTGCGCCGGCACGCGGCGCACCGCCCCGGGCTTGCCTTTGAACTCGTATTCCTTCCACACCGTCTGATTGGTGACCTCCGGCTCGTCGGTGCCTTCGATCACTACCTCCCGGCGGGTTCGGCCTATGGTGCCGAACGCGCCATACGTGTTGATCAGGTGGTACGCGTTGAACGACATGTTCATCCGCTGCCGCCGGGAGATCATGTTGCGCACCGGATACCAGGTCAGCATCACGGTCAGCACCGTGAACCCGATCACCAGGCCGGCGAACCACGGTGGAGCTGCGACCAGCGCCGGCTGTTTGGGAATGGGCAGCACTGCCGCCGCCGATGACGCGTCGATCACGCTGCAGCCCAGGAGAATCGTCAACCAGTTCAACCAGGCGAAGTTACCCGAGATCACCAGCCACAGCTGGGTGATGACGACGATCGCTCCGGCGATGCTGGCCACCGGCTGCGGGGCGAACAATCCAAACGGGACAATCAGCTGCGCGAAATGGTTCCCAACGACTTCTACCCGATGCAGGGGCTTGGGTAGGTGATGGAAGAACCAGCTCAGCGGCCCTGGCATCGGTTGAGTTTCGTGGTGGTAGTAAAGGCAGGTCAGATCGCGCCAGCACGAGTCACCGCGGAGCTTGATCAGTCCCGCACCGAACTCGAGCCGGAATAGCAGCAAGCGCGCCAGCCACATGGCCAGCAGCGGCGGCGCGACCCGGTCATTGCCGAGGAAGATCGCCAGGAAACCGGTCTCGAGCAGTAGCGACTCCCAGCCGAACGAGTACCACGTCTGGCCGACATTGACGATCGACAGGTAAAGCAACCAAAGCAGCAGCCACACCAATACCGCAGCCCACAGCGGCAATGCGCCGGCCAAGCCCAACGCCATAGCTGCCGATAGCAGCGCACCCAACCAGGCGACAGCCGCAAAGAACCGATCGGAATAGTGGACGTGGAAGATGCTCGGCGTTTGGCGGAAGGATTGTCGGGCCAGATAGCGCGGCACCGGCAGCAGCCCGTGTTCCCCGATCAGCGCCCGAAACTGTCGCGCGGCCGCAACGAACGCGAAGACATAAACGACCGCGATGCCACGCTCCAGTATCAGCCGGCCCAACCAATACTCGGGTGCGCTAAACCATCCCATGTCCGTAACTCCTCGGACGGTGGACGTCGGTACTCATCCTCCCGCGTGCACAGCCGGCCCGGGTGAAAACCGCGCTTCAGGAGTCGGCTTTGAGGATCACCGGAACTTCGATGTCGTTTCGGACAAGCTCACCTGGAAAGCACGGGGACACGCCGGTAATCGTCGGTGGATATCCGTTGTGGTTAGCCGCGACGATTTGGAGACTGTACCCATCCGGCGCATAACCGAATCGGTTCGGTTTCCGGAACCCGTCGCGTTCACGCACGTACCAGCCCCAGCCCTGCCAGATATCACCGGCCTTGGCGATCATCGCGTCCAGATCGGTTTCGGGAGGAAAGACCGCGTCACGGATGTCGGAGAATTCGTTCGGCGGGACACCGGTCGGCTCGTCATTGCACGGTGTATTTCCCGAGCCCGCGTAGCGGGAGCGATCGAAGACCGTTCCCGTCGGTAAGGCTTGGAGGGTCTTCTTCAGATACCCGATCACGGTGTCTTGGGCTTGTTGCTGGCTGGTTGGGACGACGGGTTGCACCTTCCAACCCGGCGGCGGTGGCGGGCCAGATGCCATGGGAAGTTCTCCAATGGTCGTTGCTCCCGACGGTGTCGGAGGTCCCGGCGGGTTGCGTTGGCCGCAAGCGACGAGCGCGATGACCAGGATGGTGCCGGTCAAAACAGTTCGCGCTAGGGCTTGGGAGGTGGTGGCATTCATCTGGTCCTCGCTCAGCTCGGCCCGACGATCTGCGGAGGCGCAACCCCGGCGATGACGGCGCCCATGTTGGCCAGCGCGATGTTGTGTTGATCCCAGTAGCTGCTGTGGGCGTCGACGCTCGGCAGTCCCACCGGGCCGGTGGGTATCGGGCCGGCCGCCAAGCCACGGGCGCCGAACTTCGGTGCTGTCGGATCGGGTCCCAGTGTCCATTCGGCGACCACGCCGCTGATGCCGATGATGTCGTCAGCCGCCCGCATCGCATACACATCGGCGCCCGGCTCCAGGCTGAGCCCGTCGACGCGGTCCACCAACATTCCGGGGCTGCCAACCGCGATGACGTTGTCAGCATCGAGGTGATGCCCACCTGAAGCGGCCGCGCCGACCAGTGTCGAGCCGTAGCTGTGGCCGATTACGGTGTCGATCGACGGTGGCCCGACATGTGAGGCGCGCAGCCCGCTCTCGAATGCGTCCAACCCGTCGGCGCCCGCGCGAGCGGGATCAGGGAAGGCCGCGCGGCTCAAGTTCATTGGACGGTCATAACCCATCCACGTCGTAATCGACACATCCTTGGGGCCAAGAGTCTTGTCTGCGGCACGCGCCGTGTTGTACATCGCCACTGCTCTTGCGTCGCTGAACGACAGACGGGCCAGGTCCTGACCGGTGCCGGGAACGAAAATGCCATTGCGTTTGGCGAAGTCCGGGTTCCCGATAGCCACGGCGCCATGGCCCGTGTCATCGAGGTAGCCCAAGTAGCGATCCACCCCATCCGCGCGGTTCAAGTCGGCTCGTACCGCCTGATAGCCCGCCAATTTGCGTCGGGCCGCCGCCAGCTGTGATTGCAACGCATACAGCGCGCCGTCGTCGACGTTGTGGCCGGCCGCCATCTCGTCAATGCTGTGCTGCATCCGGTCGACGGCGGCTTCGGTCTGCCCCTCGAGCTCGTGTAGGTGCAGCCGGTTGTAGTGGTCCTTCCCCAGGTGATCCGTTGGGTCCCACGGCATTCCGGCGTGGTTGCCGACGTTGTGGTTTTGACCGTATAGCCAGTCCTTTTCCTCCGGGGTGAGCTGATTCCACAACTCGTTGAACTTCTTCGGGTCATCGGGCAGCGGCTCGGACAGCGCGTCCTGGATGTGTGGCCGATTGTCATGCGGTTCCGTCGGAATGGGCACGTCTCCGTCGGCCATATCGATCGCTGTCGCCAGCTCCGCGTCGACGGCGTTGGCCTCGGCCAGAATCGCGTCTAGCCATGGCTGCAGCTGCATTTCGGCGATGAGGGCTGCTGACGGCGGACCGTTGAACGTCGCACTCGGCACCACCTTGTCGGTCAGCGGATCGATCGTCATGTGCAGCTCGGCGGCATCGTGCCGCAGCGAGCGCAATTCGGACTGCACGTGCTCGATGCCGTCGGCGGCTTTGCCGGCCGCGCGGGCGACCGCCAGTGACTCGTTACCGTGCGCGTCGAGGTCTTCGCGGATCGCGGCATTGGTGTGCCATCTGGCCTCGGCAGTTGCGCCCTCCCAGGTGTCGAACACCGCCAACGAGCTCAGCTGACGCGACGCTTCCAAGGTGGCCTGCCCGCGCGCCCCGGCCGCGTGGAACACCTCGCGCACCGCCTCGGCGCTCCATCGATCAATATCGACCACCGGCAGCGTCACAAGTTATGCCGTAACAGCATTGAAGATTGGCCACAAGTCACCGGTTGTCCGAGTTGCTTATCGGACGGATTTGTGCCACGACGTCGCCGAGGCCACCAGCGCCGCAAGTGAAATCAGCGCCAACAGTTGCAGGCCGGCGGAATGCCCGGCGTAGCCGTCGACCGATCGCCACGGATGCCGGGACAGTGCCGCGCCGGCCAGAATCAGTCCGCCGGCGCTGCACCCCACGGTGATCACGTCCCGCCGTCGGAGACGGTTAGGCAAAGCCCATTGCAGGCCGAGCGCGGCGCCGAACACCAGAACGCCTACCACTCCGGCGATCACCGCCCCGGCCGTCAGCACAGCGACAGCCGCCCACGGTCCAGGTGCCCACGGGCGCGCCGCCGGGCCATCGCGGGGCGGACGTCGCTGCGGCCACCACGCCATCAGTGCCAACAGCGGCAGCAGCGCCAGCCCGCCGGCCAGGCCGGCGCGATAAAGCGAGTTGGGCGCAAAGGTGAGCGTGACGGTGCCCGAGGTTCCCGCCGGCACCACCCAGCCCTGCTGCCAGCCGTTGACGGCAACCGGTGTGAGCCGAGTCCCGGCTCTGGTGTGTGCGACCCAACCAGGGTTGATGCTCTCCGGAACGACCAACACCCGCGACACCGCCGCCTGCGGTATGCGGACCTCGCGGCGGGCCGGACCCCATGCCCCAGTGGGAGCGGACATCGCGGATGTGGCTGTGGCAGTGGGCGATTCAGCTGCCAGCGGCCCGGACAACTGCGCGCCGTCGACGATGAATTGTGGCCCGGGACTTATCAATAGCTCCTGCTGACCGGTCGGCAACTCGATCGGCTGACGGTCGCATGCTCGGGCGGTCACCGGCGCGCCGTCCAGCAGCGCACCGACCGTGGTCTGGATCGCGGTGTGCACAAACCGGCCGGCGATGGCGATTACCGGCCCGTGAGCGCAGTCGACGCTGACCTCGCGAGCCCGGTTGCGCGCGGCATCGGCGGGGGCAACCGGTTTGCCGTCGGCGCCGAGCACCGCGATCTCGGCCAGTCCCGGCGGTTTCAGCTGATCGAAGCCCAGCGCGGTGCGGTCGATAACGTCATCCCAGTCCAGCAGGCTGACCGTGACAGTATCGGTGACTCGGGGTTGCAGCTGCAGGCTTTGTGGGCCGTTCAATCGGCGGACCTGCGGACCGTCCCCGAGGTCGATGGCGGCCATGGTCGGGTGTGCGGGCACTGACGACCGGGCGGGAACCAGCCGTAGCCCGGTCACCTCGGTCGGCTGAGGCAGGGTGAGGGTCAGCGTCGGGGGCGTCTTGTGCTGCACCACCCGTTGTGGTGCTGTCCACGCGGTGGCCGGGTCACCATCGGTGGCGGCATAAGCGGAGGCGAGGACGTCAACCAGATCGGAGTCACCGCGGGCCCGGGTGGTGTCCGGTTCGGCAATCAGATCGGCCAGTTTGGGTCCCGGCCGCGCACGCACCCACACCGTTGGTAGCACCGAAACCGGTTGGGGCACAGTCAGTGTCCGGCTGAACGTCGCCGGTGTTTCCGGTGTCAGCGCCATCGAGGCCGCACACTGCATGGTCGCCGGGCCCCCTGGCCCCTCAGCGCAGCCCGGCCTGCCGAGCAATTCCGAGCCGAGGTCCCACCGCGCGACGGCCTCAGTCGGCGGGGGACCGGGAACCAGCACGGTGTGCCGCAGTTCGACCGGGTGCGCAAACCCGGACGCGTCGTACTGGGTGATCGCCAAGTCGGTGATCGCAAACTGCACCCCGGCCGAACCGTCGTCGGTGCCGACCGCGGTGATCCGCACCCACGGGGTTTCGCCGTACGGCAGTGCCGCGGTAACCGGTTTGCCCGCCTCGTCGAACCTCAGCGTCGTGGTGCCGGTGGCGGTGGCCACCTCGATCCTGCGGACCTGGGCGCCGACGGCGGTCGCGCTCGGTGTGATCGTGATGACGCTGTTGGTCACCGGACGGTCGAAGTCCACCTGAAGCCATTGACCGACGGCGGACTGCAGCGCGTTGGACACCCACGCGGTCGCCGAGTCGCCGTCAATCGCGGCGGCGGGCGAGGTCGCCGGGGCGACGTCGGGCAGCGCAGTGGCGTCCGACGACGAACTGGACACCGCGAGCCGGCCGCCGGTCCAGGCGCCGTACACGGTGTCGGCCCCCGGGGTCGGGTAGTCGGGCACCCGGTTGAAGGTGCGTCGGGCGTCGCCGACCGCCCGGATCGCCGACGAGTGGTCATCAACCCGGCCGTAATCGGTTTCCCGGGCCAGCGGGGTATCGGTGACGGTGACCCCTGCCCCAGCGGGCACCGGCAGACCGGCGCGTCGGGCGTCGGCGGTCATCAGCACCGGACCCAGCGGAGGCTGACCCGCCAGGCGACGGCGTTCGTCGAGGCGCAACAGCACTTCCGGCCCGCCGTCGACGCGGGCCAGTCGGTCGGTGTCGGTCAGGTAGGGGGCGCCGTGTTCGCCGTTGGCGGTGGCGTCTGTGGCGACGCGGTAGATCTCCACGGCGGGGTATCGGGGTCGCAATCCGCTGTCGGTGACGAACCCCGACACCGGGCCGGGCCCGACCGGCGCGCCAAACTGGGCGATTTTCGCCAGGCGCGGCGACCCCGCGATCGCCCGGTGCACGAGAATCGGGCGCGCCGAACGCGACGTGTCGGGGTCCAGGTCATTGCGCACGACGAGATACGAAATACCTTGGCGGGCAAGCGTATCAGCCAAGCCCCCGGAAGGTCTGCCGGCGGCGAAGAGGCGTTGCACCGAATCCAGCGCTCGGATGGTTTGCGGCGGGGTCAAGGGGATCGAGTCGCGCACACCCCACGGGCTGTCGCCGAGAACCTGTAGCGGTTCGTCGTGGCTGGTCCCCCACTGCTGGGTGGCAAACGGCGCGCCGGGAACCACCAGCACTCGGCCGCCAGTCGGTGAACCGGTGTTGTGTTCGGAGAGCCAGTCCGCGGTCTCATGCCAATACCGGGGTATCGCGCTGAACGTGCCGGGCGGGGCGATCCGACCGGTCCACGCCAGCGAAGTGGCGGCCAACAGGGCGGTCAAGATCACGATCGCGGCCGCGACCCGCTTGTCGCGCTCAGGATGAGCAAACGCGTGGATCCAGTCCGCTTTCGGCGCGGTCCCCGGTAGCGGGATCCGGCCCAGCACCTGAGCCAGGCCCAGGACTATCGGGATCCGGATCACCGACTCCAGCTTGTGCACGTTGCGCAGCGGCGCTCCGCCGGCGTCCAGGAAAGCCTGCGCGTGATGCGCCAGCGGCGAGCCGAGCCCGCCGCTGTAGCCGGCGGCCAGCAGTACCACCCCGACGAGCAGCATCGTCACCAGCCGACCGCGCGCCGGCGAATCCCGCATGCTCAAACCGGCCAACCCGGCCGCCGCCACCAGGCAGGTGGCCAGGATAGCGACCGATCCGGTGACCAAAGGGGCACCCGCGGTCGCGTCGGGCGCCACGAACGGGGTCCAGCTGTCGGTGCCGCGCAGCACTTCGACCAGCGACGACCATTGCGTGGTCACGCCGGACGACTCGATGAAGTCCAGAAACGGCGGGCTGATCCGGGCCATCAAGATCAGCGCCGCCAGCCACCACGTCATCGCCAATGCCAGGGCCAGCAACCACCACCCGGTGTAACGCCACCACCGGCGGTTGGGTCGGTGGCAGGCCCACCAGATCACGGCGGGCAGGCAGCCGGCCAACGTCGCGATCGCGTTGACCGCTCCCATCAGCGCCACGGCCACCCCGGCCTGCCCGGCGAGCCGGCGCAGCGACCGCTCGGCGTCGCCGCGCAGCGCCACAATGGTGGGCAGCAGCACCCACGGCGCGAGCATGATCGGCAAGGTTTCCGACGAGATCGACCCCAAGGTGGTCAATACCCGAGGCGAAAGCGCGAACGCCGCCGCCGCGACCACCCGCGATGTCGGGCTGCCGATACGCAGCGCCTCAGCGACCCGCAGCAACCCCCAGAAGCCGACGGTCAGCAGCAGTGCCCACCACAGCCGCTGGGTCACCCAGCCGGGTAGTCCCAACAGGTGACCGGCCAGGAAGAACGCCCCGTGCGGAAACAAGTAGCCGTAGGCCTGGTTCTGGGCTTGCCCGAAGGGCAGTTCGCTGTTCCACAAATTGGTCGCCCGGGCCAGGAAACGCAGCGGGTTGGCGGTGAGGTCGAGCTTGGTGTCGGGGGAGATCTGCCCGGGCGACGCAGCGAAGCTCAACATCAGCGCGACCGTCGCGACCAACCACAACCAGCGTCGCGACAGTGGCGCTACGGCAGACATGGCCTTCGCGCCGGCGACCGTAGTCGCCGCGCGGCTAACTGCGGTTGCCGTACTCGACCCGGTTGAGCACCGACGACTGCGGGTCGCCGCCGGGAAGCGGTGGCTTGGTGTCCTGCTGGATCATCAACGTGATCCCGAAGATCGCGGCTGCGCCCAGCAACAGACCGACCACGACGCTGGCGGCGGCGGGCGCAACGAAGCGGTTCATCGGGCAGCTCCTAGGAAGTGCGGGCGTGCTTAGGGGCCAAACCTAGCAGAAGACGCAGAAGACAAGGTCGCAGCCGGTCGGCGCGGACAAGGTGGGGTGCGGGCGCGGCGAATCGACCCCGTGACAGCATGGGCGCATGGCTTTCCCGCGTGTTTTCGCTGTGCTTGCCGCGGTTATGGCTCTGGTGGTGGGGTGCGGCCACAGCTCCGAACGACCTAAGTCGGCACCGGCCACGTCCGCGGCCCAGCCGATCCCCCCAGCCCGACCTGCGTGCGGGGATCCGGCAGCGATGGTGGCGGCAATGTCCACCCGCGACAAGCTGGCCCAGCTGCTGATGGTCGGAGTGCGCGACGGCGACGACGCCAAAGCCGTCGTGGCGGACCACCACGTCGGCGGCATCTTTATCGGCAGCTGGACCGACCTGTCGATGCTGACAAACGGCTCGGTGAAGAACCTCGCCGCAAGCACAGCGCTGCCGGTGGCGATCAGCGTCGACGAGGAGGGCGGCCGGGTAGCGCGGCTGTCGTCGCTGATCGGGCCGGCGCCGTCGCCCCGCGTGCTGGCCCAGACTCACACCGCCGACGAGGTTTACGGCATCGCGCTGGATCGGGGCCACCGGATGCGTGGCCTGGGCATCACCATCGATTTCGCTCCGGTGGTCGATGTCACCAACGCTCCCGACAACACCGTGATCGGCGACCGGTCGTTCAGCTCGGATCCCGCCGTGGTCACCGCGTACGCCGGCGCATATGCGCGAGGTCTGCGTGACGCGGGGCTGCTGCCGGTGCTCAAGCATTTTCCCGGCCACGGGCACGGGTCCGGCGACTCGCACACCGGTGGGGTCACCACGCCGCCGCTGGACCAGTTGCAGAACGACGATTTGGTGCCATACCGGTCGCTGGTGTCCGCCGCGCCGGTCGGCGTCATGGTGGGCCACCTGCAGGTACCCGGCCTGACGGGTGACCAACCGGCCAGCCTCAGCAAGGCCGCTGTGCAGTTGTTACGCACCGGCACCGGGTACAAAGGCCCGGCCTTCGACGGCCCGGTGTTCAGCGACGACCTATCCAGTATGGCCGCGATCAACCAGCACTACAGCGTGCCTGAAGCGGTCTTGCGTACCCTGCAGGCCGGCACCGACATCGCGCTGTGGGTTACCACCGACGAGGTGCCCGCTGTGCTGGATCGCATGGAGAAGGCGTTGGCCGCAGGGGAGTTGACGATGTCTGCGGTCGATGCCTCGGTACTGCGGGTGGCGAAGGTCAAGGGCCCGAAGCCGGACTGCGGGCCGTAAACGCGGCGGCCCGCATATGCATTGCTTACCCTGAAGTCAGGCAATCTCGATGGTGCCGTGGCTAGAAGGGGAAAGCATGGCAGGTGGTACCAAGCGGCTACCCCGTGCTGTGCGCGAACAGCAGATGCTGGATGCCGCTGTGCAGATGTTCTCCGTCAACGGCTACCACGAGACGTCGATGGACGCGATCGCGGCCAAGGCCGAGATCTCCAAGCCGATGCTGTACCTGTATTACGGCTCTAAGGAAGAACTGTTCGGCGCTTGCCTGGACCGCGAGTTGGCGCGATTCATCGACGGTGTGCGTGACGACATCGATCTCGAGCAGAGCCCAAAGGACCTGTTGCGCAACGCCATCCTGTCGTTCATGCGTTACATCGACGCCAACCGCGCGTCGTGGATCGTCATGTATACCCAGGCCACTAGCTCGCAGGCATTCGCCCACACCGTGCGCGAGGGCCGCGAGCGCATCATCGCGCTGGTCGCCCGGCTGCTGGAAACCGGTACCCGCAATCCCGAACCCGATACCGACTTCGAGATGGTGGCGGTGGCGTTGGTGGGCGCCGGCGAGGCCATCGCCACCCGGCTCAGTACCGGTGACACCGACGTCGACGAGGCGGCGGAACTGATGATCAACTTGTTCTGGCGCGGCCTCAAAGGCGTGCCGTCCGATCGAGACGCGGCCGAAGCCGCCGCCGGGTCCGGTTAGCCGCGGATACGCCGACCCACGCCGTGAGCCGCCGCAACGTCGACTTCCTGTGCGGGGTTGTGATCGTCGGGCTGCTCGCCGGGGTTGCCGGATTGTCGACAACATTGGTGTTGCGTTTCGTTGAGCATCTCACCTATCACTACACTTTCGGATCGCTGCTGCAGGGGGTCACCGGAAGCAGTCCGGTCCGTCGGGCTCTGGGGCCGATGGTTGGCGGGGCGCTGGCGGGGGTGGGCTGGTGGCTGCTGCGATCCAGAACCGAGATCCCGCCACTATCGGACGCCATCGCCCGGCGTGAGCGAATACGCCTGCTGCCCTTCGGTGTTGACGCGGCGCTGCAGGTACTACTGGTCGGTTCAGGTGCATCGTTGGGTCGGGAAGGTGCCCCCCGCCAGTTCGCTGCGGCCTTAGGCGATTTCGGTATGCGGTGGCTGAAACGGCTGTCGCCACAGGACCGTGAGATCCTGCTGGGCTGTGCGGCCGGCGCCGGCCTCGGCGCGGTGTACGCCGTGCCCCTCGGTGGTGCGTTGTTCGCGCTGCGCATCATGTTGAAAACCTGGCATCCCCGAGCGGTGGGTGCCGCGTTGATCACCTCGAGCCTGGCCGTCGCCGTCGCTTCGTTGGTCACACACAATCAGCCGATCCTGAACTGGCCCCACCCGCACCTGTCTTACCTGCTGATCGTCTATGCACTGCTATTGGCCCCGCTGACCCTCGTGGTGGGACTTGCGTTCAATCGCCTCGTGGCAGCGGCAGATCGGGCCGCGCTGACGCGATCCTGGTTGCTGATCCCGGCGATCGCCGGCGCGGGATTGCTGATCGGTGTCTGCTCGCACTGGTGGCCCGAACTGCCCGGCAACGGCAAATCGATCCTGACCGCGACCATCGCCGGCGGGATGACCCTGACGACGGCGACGGCAGTTCTTGTTCTGAAACCCCTTCTGACGGCGGTGTTTCTGCGCGCCGGCGCGACGGGCGGGATGCTGACCCCGGCGCTGGCCACCGGCGCGGCGGCCGGGACGCTGTTCGTGCTGATCATCAACGCGGCGGCAGGAACCCACTTTCATGTTCAGGCAATCTCTTTGGCTGGTGCCGCCGGCGTGCTCGCAGTCACTCAACGCACACCGGTGTGGGCCGCGATCTTCGTCTGGGAACTCGCCCGGCCGCCGCTTTGGTTGTTCCTGGTTTTCCTAATTGCCGCCAGCGGCGCGTACGGACTCCAGTCGCTCTCTGAGCGCGGGTCGCGGCTAGTGCGCCCGTAGCGTCCCGGTCAGATGCGGGTATCCCTTGGCGATGTTGCGCAAGCTGATATCCCAGCCGTCCTGGACCTGATCGACGTAGAGTCCCACCCTGGCGGGCAGCACCATCGGTTTGCCGAACCGCACCGAATATGTCACAGCGTCGGGGAGTCCAGCCTCCAGATTCGCCAATACTGCTGCGGCGCTGAACATTCCGTGCGCGATGACGGTGGGAAAGCCGAACAACTTGGCCCCGATGGGATTGGTGTGGATCGGGTTGTGATCACCGCCGATCGCGGCGTAGCGGCGAATCTGGCCCGGCGTTATCCGTAGGATTGCTTTTGGCGCGGGCAGCTTGGGCTGCTTCTGCGGCGGTGGCTTGGGTTCGTCGGACAAGCTGGTGCGTTGCTGATGCAGGAAGGTCGTCACCTGGTGCCACGCCACGTCGTTGCCGACGCTGACATCGGTCACCAGGTCGACCAGCAGGCCCTTGCGGTGTTCACGCAAGTTTTCGGCGTGTACGGCGATATTGACAGCATCGGTCACCTTGATCGGCCGGTATCGGGTGATGTGGTTTTCGGTATGGACGGATCCCATTGCGGGGAAGGGGAAGTCGAATCCGGTTACCAGCGACATCATGGTCGGGAAGGTCAACGCGAACGGATAGGTCAAGGGCACGGTGTCGCCGTAGCGGAGTCCGGTGACCGCAGCGTAGTCGGCCACGTTACCCCGGTCGATGGGCACGTCGTTGACTGTCAGCGTCCTGCTGGGCAGGTGGTCACTGCGTGGCACAAACGGCAACGCGCCAGCCGCCGCGCGCAGCAGGTTTTTCAAGCCGCTTGGTTGCGTCACTGCGATCCCTCTCAGCTAGGCGCCCAGCATAGCCTGGCCGCAGACCCGAATAACGTTGCCCGTCACAGCGTTTGATGCAGGGCTGGCGAAGTAGGCAATGGTCTCGGCGACGTCCACCGGTTGCCCGCCTTGAAACAGCGAGTTCATCCGGCGGCCCACCTCGCGGGTGGCCAGCGGGATAGCCGCGGTCATCTGAGTTTCGATGAAGCCCGGCGCGACGGCGTTGATCGTGATGCCCTTGTCGGCGAGCTCCGGTGCCAGCGCCTGGGTCAACCCGATCATGCCCGCCTTGGTGGTGGCGTAGTTGGTCTGCCCGCGGTTGCCCGCGATGCCGGCCATTGACGACAGCCCGATTACCCGACCACCGTCCCCGATGGTGCCGTTGCCGACCAATCCTTCGGTAAGTCGTTGCGGCGCAAGCAGGTTGACTGCAAGAACGGCGTTCCAGCGGGCATCGTCCATGTTAGCCAACAGCTTGTCGCGAGTGATGCCGGCGTTGTTCACCAGAATGTCGGCCCGGCCGTTGTAATGCTCACGCAGATGTTCGGTGATCCGGTCGACGGCATCGCCTGCGGTGACGTCGAGAGTCAGCGCCGTCCCGCCGATGCGGGCGGCGGTGTCGGCGAGGGCCTCGGCGGCCGCCTCCACGTCGACCGCGATGACTCGGGCCCCGTCACGGGCGAATACGTCTGCGATCGTTGCGCCGATACCCCGTGCGGCACCGGTCACGATGCCCACCTTGCCGTCCAGCGGCCGGTCCCAGTCGGCCGGCGGAGTGGAGTCGGCCGCGCCGACGTAGAACACCTGCCCGTCCACGTAGGCCGATTTGGCCGACAGGATGAAGCGCAGGGTCGATTCTGCGCCGGTAGCGGCTGGTTTGGCGTCGGGCGACAGGTAGACCAGCGCGACGGTGGCGCCCCGGAGCAGTTCCTTGCCCAGCGAGCGGGTGAAGCCCTCCAGCGCCCGCTGCGCGATCCGCTCGTCGGTGCTCCCGGCTTGGTCCGGGGTGGTTCCGACGACGACGATGCGGCCGGAGGGCCCGACGTTGCGCAGCAGCGGAGTGAAGAACTCATGCAGCCCCTTCAACCGGGCCGGCGTAGTGATACCGGTGGCGTCGAAAACCAGCCCACCGAACGAATCGGCCCACCGACCGCCGAGATTGGCGCCCACCACGTCGTAATCCTTGTCCAGCGCTGCTCGCAGCGGCTCGACAACCCGGCCCTCACCGCCGATCAGCAGGGATCCGGCCAGCGGCGGATCACCGGCCCGATAACGCCGCAGTTTCTCGGGCCGCGGAACGCCGAGTTGCTTGGCAAGGAACGAGCCGGGCCCGGAGTTGACGACTTGGGACAATAGATCGGGTGAAACCTTCGGGGCCACTGAGTTGCCTTCCATATCGCGCGTGTTATCTGTCGACTACCGTATCGAAGAGCGAACTTACTCCAGAGTAAGAACAGTAGGTAGTATGACCCCCAGCCGTGGATAACCCCAACCGACGGAGATAACCGTGACTTCTGAAAGTTCCATGCGCCGCGTCGCGGTGCTCGGTGGCAATCGAATCCCGTTCGCGCGCTCGGACCGCGCCTACGCCGAGGCGTCCAACCAGGACATGTTCACTGCCACCCTGGGTGGGCTGGTCGACCGGTTCGGTCTTGCCGGCGAGCGTTTGGGCGCGGTGATCGGTGGCGCGGTGCTCAAGCACAGCCGTGACTTCAACCTCATGCGCGAATGCGTGCTCGGCTCAGCGCTGTCGTCCTACACGCCGGCGTTCGACCTGCAGCAGGCCTGTGGCACCGGGTTGCAGGCGGCGATCGCCGCGGCCGACGGCATCGCCTCCGGCCGCTACGAGGTCGCCGTCGCCGGCGGGGTGGACACCACCTCGGATGCGCCGATTGGCTTGGGCGACAACCTGCGTCGCACCCTGCTGGGACTACGCCGGTCAAAGTCGAACGTCGAGCGGCTGAAGCTGGTCGGCAAGCTTCCGGCCAGTCTCGGGGTGGAGATTCCGGTGAACAGCGAGCCACGCACCGGACTGTCGATGGGCGAGCACCAGGCCATCACCGCCAAGCAGATGGGCATCAAGCGGGTCGACCAGGATGAGTTGGCCGTCGCCAGCCACCGCAACATGGCGGCCGCTTACGACCGCGGCTTCTTCGACGACCTGGTCACTCCGTTCTTGGGCTTGTACCGCGACGACAACCTGCGGCCTGACGCGTCTCTGGACAAGTTGGCCAATCTCAAGCCGGTATTCGGGGTGAAGTCCGGCGACGCCACCATGACGGCCGGCAACTCGACACCGCTGACTGACGGCGCTTCGGTGGCGTTACTGGCAAGCGAAGACTGGGCCGCCGAGCACTCGCTGACGCCGCTGGCCTACTTCGTCGACGCCGAGACGGCATCGGTGGATTACGTCACCGGCGCCGATGGCCTGTTGATGGCGCCGACGTACGCGGTGCCACGACTGCTGGCGCGCAACGGACTCAGCCTGCAGGACTTCGACTTCTATGAAATCCACGAGGCGTTCGCCTCGGTGGTGCTGGCGCACTTGCAGGCCTGGGAGTCCGAGGAGTACTGCAAGGAGCGGCTGGGCTTAGACGCCGCGCTGGGGCCCATCGACCGGTCCAAGCTCAACGTCAACGGGTCCTCGCTGGCCGCCGGTCACCCGTTTGCCGCCACCGGCGGGCGCATCCTGGCGCAGCTGGCGAAGCAACTTACCGAGGCCGCAAAAGCCAGGGCCAAGCAGACGGGGGCGGTAGGCAAGCCGGTGCGCGGGCTGATCTCCATTTGCGCCGCCGGTGGCCAAGGCGTCGCCGCCATCCTGGAGGCCTGACCGGCGTCATCGCGCTGTTTAGCGTCGGCGCCTTCCGGGTACCCCACCATCGGATAGCTCCGTGTTGTCGTCAGACCCCCGACCCGATGGCAGCGCGGGGCGTCCTTGAATCGGCCGTAGGCCTGTTCACAGGCGTCGGCCGAGGGGGGCCGCCGACGGAATGAGGGGATCCCGCGGCGGCCCCTTCCCTAGCCTCAAGGCAAAATCCCCCGTCTTCGACGAGAACGGGGGATTTTGCTATTCAGTTTGGCGTCAGAAGGCCGATTAGCCGACTCACCCCTCGCTAGCGGGACGTGCCCCCCTCAGCCGCTGTTGCGGCTGCATCGTCTTCGCCTAGAAGGCGGCTTCGTCGAGCTCCATGACGTCATTGTCGATCGTGTCCAACACCTGGCGGGTGCTGGTCAACAGCGGCAGGAAGTTCTTCGCGAAGAACGACGCGACCGCGATCTTGCCCTCGTAGAAGGCCCGGTCAGCGTCGCTGACACCGGCGTCGAGCGCCTCCAGGGCCACCACGGCCTGACGCTGCAGCAGCCAGCCGATGACCAGGTCGCCGACGCTCATCAGGAAGCGCACCGAACCCAGCCCCACCTTGTAGATGCTGGAAATGTCGTCCTGCGCGGCCATCAGGTAGCCGGTCAGCGTCGCAGCCATCGCCTGCACGTCGGCCAGGGCGGTGGCCAGCAGCGCACGCTCGGCCTTCAGCCGGCCGTTGCCGGACTCGTTCTTGACGAACTCCTCGATCTGCCCCGACACGTGGGCCAGCGCCACACCCTTGTCGCGGACGATCTTCCGGAAGAAGAAGTCCTGCGCCTGGATGGCCGTGGTGCCCTCGTAGAGCGAGTCGATCTTGGCGTCGCGGATGTACTGCTCGATGGGGTAATCCTGCAGGAAGCCGGACCCACCGAAGGTCTGCAGGCTCTCGGTGAGCTTGGCGTAGGCCTGCTCGGAGCCGACACCCTTGACGACCGGCAGCATCAAGTCGTTGACCTTGACCGCCAAATCGGCGTCCACACCGTGCACTGCCTTGGCCACCGCCGCGTCCTGGTAGGTCGCGGTGTAGGTGTACAGCGCACGCAGACCCTCGGCGTAGGCCTTCTGGGTCATCAGGCTGCGACGCACGTCCGGGTGGTGGGTGATGGTCACCCGCGGAGCGCTCTTGTCGGTCATCTGGGTCAGGTCGGCGCCCTGCACACGCTCCTTGGCATACGCCAGGGCGTTGAGGTAGCCGGTGGACAGCGTCGCGATGGCCTTGGTGCCGACCATCATGCGGGCCTGCTCGATGACCTCGAACATCTGCGCGATGCCGTTGTGCACCTCGCCGACCAGCCAGCCCTTGGCCGGGACGCCGTGCTGACCGAAGGTCAGTTCACAGGTCGCGGAGACCTTCAGGCCCATCTTGTGCTCGACGTTGGTCACGAAGACGCCGTTGCGCTCGCCCAGCTCGCCGGTCTCGAAGTCGAACAGCACCTTGGGCACGAAGAACAGGGACAGGCCCTTGGTACCGGGCCCGGCGCCCTCGGGGCGAGCGAGCACCAGGTGGAAGATGTTCTCGAACAGGTCATCGGAGTCGGCGGACGTGATGAAGCGCTTCACGCCGTCGATGTGCCACGAGCCGTCGGCCTGCGGGATCGCCTTGGTCCGGCCGGCGCCGACGTCCGAACCAGCGTCCGGCTCGGTGAGCACCATGGTCGAACCCCAACCGCGCTCGGCGGCCAGCACGGCCCATTTCTTCTGCTCTTCGGTGCCCAGGTGGTGCAAGATCTGGGCGAATCCGGCGCCGCCGGCGTACATCCAAACTGCCGGGTTGGCGCCGAGCAGGTGTTCGTGCAGCGCCCACAACAGCGCCTTGGGCATCGGCATGCCGCCCAGCGCCTCGTCGAGGCCGACCTTGTCCCAACCGGCCTCGATGACTGCGCGCACCGACTCCTTGAAGCTCTCGGGCAGCGTCACGGAATGAGTTTCTGGGTCAAAGACCGGGGGATTGCGGTCACCCTCGACAAAGGACTCGGCGACCGGACCTTCGGCCAGCCGGCTGATTTCCATCAGCATTTCGCGGGCAGTGTTGGCGTCCAGATCGCTGAACGCACCGTCGCCGAATGACTTGTCAACGCCGAGGACCTCAAAGAGGTTGAATACCTGGTCGCGGACGTTGCTCTTGTAGTGGCTCACTGGTTCCTCCTCGATGAGAACGCCACTCTTGGTTGAGTACCCAAAGCTAAGTTACCCACCAGTAACACCGTTAAAGTATACCCATCAGTAACCGGATGCAACCGACTGTGAGCTAAATTTCATTGTCTAATTAACCAACCAGTTGGGTTCGCGCTGATCGAGATCGTGGCATACCGCTTCACCTGCGGCGATGATGGATAGGTGGCAACTGTGTCGACCGTCACGGCGCTGCCCGAGGTGGACCTGCGCCGCCCTCCTGGCCAACTGAGGGAACGTCTGCGCGAAGTGGCCCACGAGGTGGGCTTCTTTTACCTGATCGGCCATGATGTGCCCGCGGCACTGACTCGCCGGGTGCTGGCGGCGGCGCGGCGATTGTTCGCGCTCCCGCAGGCCGAAAAGGACGCTGTTGCGATGGTGCGCAGTCCGCATTTTCGCGGCTATACCCGGCTGGGTGGCGAGCTGACCGGCGGCGAGGTGGACTGGCGCGAGCAGATCGACATCGGACCGGAGCGCAACCCGGTGGGCGGCCCGGGCAAGCCTGACTACCTGTGGCTGCAGGGCCCCAACCAGTGGCCGGCGGCGCTGCCGGAGCTGCCAGGAATCGTCGCCGAGTGGGACGCAGCGCTTGGCGCGGTGGCCCGCAGCTTGTTGCGGCATTGGGCGGCATCGCTGGGCAGTCCGTCGGACGTGTTCGACGCCGCCTTCGCTGAGACACCGGCCACCCTGATCAAGGTCGTGCGTTATCCGGCGACGGCGGCCGGATCGCAGGGCGTGGGTGCGCATCGCGACTCGGGAGTGCTCACGCTGCTGCTCGCGGAGCCGGGCAGCCAGGGATTGCAGGTGCGGCCGGGGCGGAACGGCGGCGGCTGGATCGACGTCCCAGCCCGCGACGGGGCATTCATCGTCAACATCGGTGAGCTGCTGGAGCTGGCCACCGGCGGCTACCTGCGGGCGACCGAACACCGGGTGAAACTGCGTCACGCGGCTGATCGGATCTCGGTGCCCTACTTCTTCAACCCGCGATTGGACGCGCAGATCCCGACGCTGTCGCTGCCTCCGGAACTGGCAGCGCGGGCAAGCCTGCGGGCGGACCCGTCCGACCCCATCTTCTCGGTGTACGGCCGCAACGCGTGGAAAAGCCGGTTGCGGGCCCACCCCGACGTCGCTGCCGCGCATGGCTACTCGTCGGGCGAGTAGGGTCAGGAAATACCAAAATCCTCCTCGATGCGAATGAAGTCCCGGTGAACCCACCTGACAAGCTGACGCCGTCGTCACTGCGCGAGGCCTTCGGCCATTTCCCATCCGGCGTGATCGCCATCGCGGCCGAAGTCGACGGGATCCGAGAAGGGCTGGCGGCCAGCACGTTTGTCCCGGTGTCGCTGGATCCGCCGTTGGTGTCGTTCTGCGTACAGAACACCTCGACCACCTGGCCGAAACTAAAGCACGTGCGCGCGCTGGGCATCAGCGTTCTGGGCGAGGCGCACGACGAAGCCGTGCGCACACTAGCCGCCAAGACGGGCGATCGGTTCGCCGGCTTGGAAACGGTGTCCAACACCAGTGGCGCGGTCTTCATCAAGGGCACCAGCGTCTGGTTGGAGAGCGCGATCGAGCAACTCATTCCCGCCGGGGACCACACGATCGTGGTGCTGCGGGTCAGCGACGTTCAAGTCGACGCCGACGTTGCGCCCATTGTCTTTCACCGCAGCATTTTCCGCCGCCTGGGCGCCTAGCTCTTCGGTCAGGGGCGCTTGCCGAGTTCGTCTCGGTAGCCCTGGATGCGACGCTCGAGTTCCGCCACGTCCTGCTCACGTCTCTCCTTGTGCGCCAGTGCGGCGCGCACCGAAAGTTCGCGGATCGCCGTTCGAATGTCGTTGATGCTGGCGGGTTGTCGGATAGCCATGCCGACCGCCTTTCCGGTTGCAGCGGGGCAGCCGCCCCGCTCGCGTCGAATACCCGGATCAGCGGTGGCCTAACACCTACTGCTCGTCAGCGGCGGAACAGCTTGTTACCCAGCCACACAACCGGATCGTATCTGCGGTCAGCGACTCGTTCCTTCATCGGAATCAGGGCGTTGTCGGTGATCTTGATGCTCTCGGGGCAGACCTCCGTGCAGCACTTGGTGATGTTGCAGTATCCGAGGCCGTGCTCCTCCTGCGCCTGGTTTCGCCGGTCCAGTGTGTCCAGCGGATGCATCTCCAACTCCGCGATCCGCATCAAAAAGCGCGGGCCGGCAAACGCCTTCTTGTTCTCGTCGTGGTCGCGGATCACGTGGCAGACGTTGTTGCACAGGAAGCATTCGATGCACTTGCGGAACTCCTGAGAACGCTGCACATCCTCCTGCGCCATCCGGTACTCGCCAGGCTGAAGATCCTTCGGTGGCGCGAATGACGGGATTTCCCTGGCCTTTTCGTAGTTGAACGAGACGTCGGTGACCAGATCGCGGATCACCGGGAACGTCCGGATCGGCGTCACGGTAACGACTTCGTCTTCGGCGAAGGTCGACATCCGCGTCATACACATCAATCGGGGCTTGCCGTTGACCTCCGCTGAGCACGACCCACACTTGCCGGCCTTGCAATTCCACCGCACCGCCAGGTCCGGCGTCTGGGTCTGCTGCAGGCGGTGGATGATGTCGAGCACCACCTCGCCCTCGTTGACCTCCACGGTGAAGTCCTGCAATCCACCACCGGACTCGTCGCCGCGCCATACCCGCATGGTTGCGTTGTAGCTCATCAGCCTCTCCGTCCTGGGTGGTCGGCCAGCTCTTCGGCGGTGTAGTACTTCTCCAATTCGGAGATCTCGAACACCTCCAGCAGATCGGGTCGCATCGGCACCTGGTCTTTGTGAGTGACCGAGATGTCCGGGATGACGTCGTCGCCGCCTGCCGCCCTGCAGACCAGCAATACCTTGCGCCACGACGAGTCCATCGACGGATGGTCGTCGCGGGTGTGGCCGCCGCGGCTTTCGGTGCGCTCCAACGCAGCCTTGGCGACGCATTCGCTGACCAGCAGCAGGTTTCGCAGGTCGATGGCCAGGTTCCAGCCGGGGTTGTATTGCCGGTGGCCCTCGACGTGGATGTTCTTGAACCGTTCGCGAAGCTGGTCGAGCCGGCTGAGGGCCTCGGTGATCTCGTCCGCCTTGCGGATGATGCCCACCAGATCGTTCATCGACTGCTGCAGCTCCAACTGCAACGTGTAGGGGTTCTCCGCGGTGGCGCCGTTGGTCGGGGTCTCGAAGGGGGCCAGCGCCCGTTTGGCCGCCGCGTCGATGTCGTCGTCGGAGACTTTCGGACGGCTGCTGAGCGCCCGCACATAGTCGGCGGCGCCCAGGCCGGCCCGACGGCCGAAGACCAGCAGGTCGGACAGCGAGTTGCCGCCTAGCCGGTTGGACCCGTGCATGCCGCCGGAGCACTCGCCGGCGGCGAACAACCCGGGGACCGTGGCGGCACCGGTGTCGGCGTCCACCTCGATACCGCCCATCACGTAATGGCAGGTCGGCCCGACTTCCATGGCCTCTTCGGTGATGTCGACCCCGGCCAGCTCCTTGAACTGGTGATACATCGACGGCAGTCGCCGCTTGATCTCCTCGGGTGTCAGCCGCGACGCGATGTCGAGGTAGACGCCGCCGTGCGGGGTGCCGCGACCGGCCTTGACTTCGGAGTTGATCGCGCGTGCGACCTCGTCGCGGGGTAGCAGGTCCGGAGTGCGACGGGCCGAGTCATTGTCTTTGAGCCACTGGTCGGCCTCTTGCTCGGTCTCGGCGTATTGACCTTTGAACACCGGCGGGATGTAGTCGAACATGAACCGGGTTTGGTCGGAGTTCTTGAGCACCCCGCCGTCGCCGCGCACGCCCTCGGTGACCAGGATGCCCTTCACGCTGGGCGGCCACACCATGCCGGTCGGGTGGAACTGGACGAACTCCATGTTGATCAATGTCGCGCCGGCGCGCAGCGCCAGAGCGTGGCCGTCACCGGTGTACTCCCAGGAGTTCGAGGTGACCTTGAACGACTTGCCGATTCCGCCGGTGGCCATGACCACCGCCGGGGCCTCGAACAAGACGAAGCGGCCGCTTTCGCGCCAATAGCCGAATGCACCGGAGATCCGCCCCCCGTCTTTGACGAGTTCGGTGATCGTGCACTCGGCGAAGACCTTGATCCGGGCCTCGTAGTCACCGACTTCGGCAAAATCCTCCTGCTGAAGCGAGACGATCTTCTGCTGCAACGTGCGGATCAACTCCAGGCCGGTGCGGTCACCGACGTGCGCCAGTCGCGGGTAGGTGTGCCCGCCGAAGTTGCGCTGACTGATTTTTCCGTCTTTGGTGCGGTCGAACAGCGCGCCGTAAGTCTCCAGTTCCCAAACCCGGTCGGGTGCCTCCTGGGCGTGCAGCTCGGCCATCCGCCAGTTGTTCAGGAACTTCCCGCCGCGCATGGTGTCGCCGAAGTGGACCCGCCAGTTGTCCTTCGGGTTGGCGTTCCCCATCGCGGCCGCGGCGCCGCCCTCGGCCATCACCGTGTGGGCCTTGCCGAACAGCGACTTACACACCACCGCAACCTTGAGGCCGCGTTCCCGCGCCTCGATGACTGCGCGCAAACCTGCGCCGCCGGCACCGATCACGACCACGTCGTAGGAGTGCCGTTCGACCTCAGTCATGGAACCTCACTCAACTTTCTGATATCCGTAAACGGCTTCTCAGCCAACAAATCTCAGGTCCGGAATGGCGCCGCCGGCCACCAGCGCGAGGTAGAAGTCGGTGAGCATCAGCGTGCCGAGTGTGATCCACGCGTACAACTTGTGCCGAGTGTTGAGTTTGCTGACCTGGGTCCAGATCCAGTACCGCACAGGGTGTTTGGAGAAGTGCTTGAGCCGTCCACCGGTGATGTGCCGGCATGAATGGCAGGACAGCGTGTACACCCACAGCATGATGACGTTGCCGACCATGATCACGTTGCCCAGGCCGAAGCCGAATCCACCCGGTCCGTCCTCGGAATGGAACGCGACGATCGCGTCGTAGCTGTTGATCACCGAGATGATGCCGGCGACATAGAAGAAGTACCGGTGGGTGTTCTGGACGATCAACGGGAATTTGGTCTCGCCGGTGTAGTGCACGCGGGGCTCGGCCACCGCGCAGGCGGTGGGCGACTGCCACACCGTGCGGTAGTAGGCGCCGCGGTAGTAGTAGCAGGTCAGCCGGAACAGCAGCAGGAACGGCAGCGACAGCGCTGCAAACGGCAGCCACCACACGTTCGGCAGGATCTGCGGCCAGAAGTCGCCGGCCTCACCGCAAGCCTTGCTGAGGCACGGCGAATAGAACGGCGTCAGGTAGTGATACTTCGGGACGAAGAAGTAGTCCCGCTGGAACGCGCGCGCCGTCGCGTAGATGACAAATGCGGCGAAGCCCAGGTCGATCCACAGCGGCGATACCCACCACCGGTCGGTGCGTAGCGTCGGTTGCTGGATGTGGGCGCGGGTGGGTGAAAAGACACCGGACGCAGGACGGTCCGCTGTGGGTGCGCTCATCTATTGTGATCCTCTTCGCGTGGCCTCGTCGGAGAGTACCCACAGCGAAGAGCGCCCGGTCTGGCGGGGGGTGCATCAATAACGACTGTGGCCGCCGACACCTTCGTCGTCGACATCGCGCCAGAACTCGCTGTCATATTGAGTGTCGGGAATGGCGATTTTTTCAGCCGGCTGCTCCAGCGCATGGCGGGCCAGATCCAGCTCGCCGGCGTCGATGTCGAGCAACTCGACGTCATTGAGGATCCGCTGGACGTCGTTGACCACCCGACGCATCGCCGGAGTGTCGCGGTATCGCGACCTCAACGACGTCACGCACCGCCGCAGGCCGCCGATGAGCTCGTGAAGTTCGGCGAGTTCAGTAGTGCTGGACAACGGATCTCCCTACCGATAATGGTGTCATGGATCACATTACGGCACCCGATACTATCCAGCACACAGCGATGGCGTGAGTCAGGTCACGCCCGCCAAGCGGGAGGCAGCCATGCCGGCACCCAGCGGATTGCCCGACCGGGCAACGACACTGCTGACGCTGCATCAGCCGGGCAATCCGGTGATCCTGCCGACGGTGTGGGACGCCTGGTCGGCGCGGCTGGCCACTGACGCCGGTTTCGCCGCACTGACCGTCGGCAGTCATCCCGTCGCCGACTCGATCGGCAAACCCGACAACGAGGGCATGTCATTCGACGACCTGCTGAACCGGGTCGCGCAGATCACCGCCGCGGTGGACGTCCCGGTCTCGGTCGACGTCGAATCCGGTTACGGACTGCCGGCATCGCGGCTGATCGACGGGCTGCTCGAGGCAGGCGCGGTGGGGCTGAATATCGAAGACACCGTGCACAGCGAGGGCAAGCGACTGCGTTCAGCCGATGAACATGCCGAACTGGTCGGTGCGTTGCGCGCCGCTGCCGACCAGGCGGGAGTCCATCTCGTGATCAACGCCCGCACCGACCTTTTCCTGCGCCAGGACGGTGACGATTCGGACCGCGTCGAGCGGGCGGTGGCTCGGTTGAAGAAGGCCGCGGCCGCGGGTGCCGACGTCCTCTATCCTGTCGGCCGCCATGATCCGGAGACGTTGCGGCGCTTGACAACTGAGTTACCGCTGCCGGTCAACGCGATCGCCTTACCCGATCAGGACGATCCCGCTTCATTCGGTCTACTGGGTGTCGGGCGGATCAGCTTCGGGCCGTTCCTGCAGGCGGCCTTGGGGATCCGGGCCAAAGAGATCCTGGCCCGCTGGGGCTAGCCGGCCGGAATGAATTGGCTTCCGCAGCCGTTGCGTTGAGCCATGACCGGCTTTCACCATGAGCAGCACGCCATGACCCGCGTCGACATCGTCACCGGCGTCGCGTATGACGAGTTCACTGCCGCGTTCGAAAAGGCCGCACCGCCGTTTGACCGGGCGACGGCGCAGCGGATCGTCGCTGCCGGCGGCACCTGGGATGACGTTCGCGCCGCGGTGGCGAAAAACGCGCCTAACGAGTTGATGATGTACAGCAAGATCGACGCGAGCGAGCTGCTGGGTGTGGCCGGACATCGCACTCAGGCGATCGAGTACCTGGTCGGCAACCATGTCATTGCCGAGACCATGTTTCGCCATGACCCGAAGGCGCTGTTGTATGCGCCGCTCCGGATGTTGGTCTACAGCGATTCCGACGGCAACGCGATCTTCACGATGGACCGTCCCAGCGCCGCCTTCGGCAGTTTCGGCATCGCCGAAGTGACCGAAGTCGGTGAGGGCCTTGACCGCAAGGTGGCGAACCTGCTCCGAGTCATCGGGGTAGACGCCGAGCAGGCGTTCGCTTGATACGCCGCGAATCCGGTGGAGCCGTTGGGCCCCACCGGATTCGAGCTGGTTGCGGAAGCTCCGCGGGTTACTTGGTGATCTCGATGCGCTGGGCCTGAGTCCCGGCGTAGGCACCGGTGACCCGCACGGTCAGCACACCGGCGTCGTAGGACGCCGAGATGGCGTCGCCGGTGATGTGCGCCGGCAGCCGGAACGACCGACGGAACGAGCCGTACCGGACCTCGCGGAGCGTGCGCCCGTCCTTTTCCTCAGCGTGCTGGTCGCGGCGCTCACCGTGGATGACCAGGCGGCCATGCTCAACCTCGACGTTGACGTCCTTCTCGACGTCCACGCCCGGCAGTTCCAGGCGGACGACCGCGTCCTCGCCGTCCTTGACGATCTCGGCGGCGGGGCTGAACCCGTCGGCTACTGGCTTCAACCAGTCGGTCGCGGGGGCCGGTCCAAAGAAATCGCGCATCCAGCGGTCGACATCCCACGTGGGTCGTGACCACAAGGTCAGGTTGCTCATTCGTATCTCCTCGTGCTTGGTGGTTGCCGACGCTTGCCGGCCTACAGGTACAAACATGAGTCGACCACGCTTAAGTTCCACCTGGGCGTTCGCCCTGAGCGAACGCTTGTCGCGTCCGCTACCAGGATCAGATCAGTGCCGCGTCGAGGGTTTCATCGATCGCCAACCGATAACCGCGTTTGACGACAGTCGCAACAATCTTCCTGTCGCCCAGTGCTCTTCGCAGCCGCAGCACGGCGGTGTCCACGGCGTGCGGATCGTTGGCGCTGCCCGGCAAAGTCCGCAGCAGTTCCCTGCGGGCGACCACGACGCCCGGACGATGCGCCAATGCACGCAGGATCGCCATCGCCGCCGGTGACACCGACTGGACGGTGCCGTCAACCAGCACTGCGGAACCGCGGATATCGATTCGATGGCCGGCCGCCTGCACCGTACGCGAGCGGAGCGTGGGCAGCTCCTTGGCGATATGTCTGGCCAGCTCGGCCAAGCGCATGCGATGTGGTAACGACGTCGGAACGCCCAAGCGTGCCAGCGGGTGTGCGGTCACCGGGCCCACACACATTGCTCGCACATCGGCGCGCAGCGCGTCGAGCAGCTGGTCGTGGATGCCGAGATCGCCGGCCCGCATCAGCGTCGCTGCCACCGCCGGTGCCGAGGTGAAGCTCACCGCGTCGAATTGTCGGTGGGCGACCTGTGTGATCAGCTGGTCGAACTCGCCGCCCGCCGGTACCGGTTTCCACCGGTATACCCGGATCGGGACCACCTCGGCGCCCGCGCTGCGCAGCTCGTCGAGAAACTCCGGAAACGGATCCCACTGCTCGGTAGCACCGTGCAGCTGCACTGCGATGCGACAGCCGGTGATGCCGGATTGCCGCAGATATTGCACGAGCTCGCGCGACGATTCGGTTTTCGGGGACCACTCCTCCGACAGGCCCGCAGCGCGTAATGCGCCGGTGGCCTTCGCCCCACGCGCCACTATCCGGGCGCAGGACAACGCCGCGGTGAGCTGACTGCGCAGCCGCCATCCCTGGGCGGCGGCGATCCAGCCGCGAAATCCGATGCCGGTCGTCGCGATCAGAATATCCGGCGGCCTGGTTATCAAAGCTTCTGTGTTGCAGCGCAATTTGTCGTCATCAGGCAATGCGACCATGGTGATCGCCGCCGCACTGCCAACGGTGGCGCCGTGGCGGCGCAGCAGCGCGCAGAGCTCGTCGGAGCGCCGTGCAGAGGTGACCGCCACCCGGTAGCCGGCGAGCGACGGCGCGGCTGGGTGACCCATATGAATTATGTATGCCCGACAGATTTCGGCTGCATTACCGAGCAATTGCTGACGCGTTGCCCCTGTACCGCCCGCGCGGATGCTAGCCGGAACTGTTACCAGACGTCGCCATCGCGCCAATCACACGCCAGGGCCGCGGTGGCGTCCAGGCTGATCCCGACCGGCAGGACGAACACCGAGCCGTCGTCGTCGGGAGTCCGTGTTGTCCCAGCGGGCGCCAATACCGACGTCGGCCCGCGCCATGGCAGCCAACCGCGCAAGGTGTAGAGGCGTCGTCCCCGGTCCGAGGAGCTGAGCGCACCGAGCTGATAGCCGCCGCGAATCACTTGCTCGCACGCATCCAGTATCGCGATTGCCAGCCCTTGACCGCGCCAATCTTCGCGCACGGCCACGGCTTCGACGTAGCCGCACCGCAACGCGGCACCGCGGTAGAGCAGGCGTCGTTGCACGACCGCCCCGTGCGCGATGATCGCACCGCGATGCCAGATGAGAGCATGCATCCCGCCCAGCGCGTGGTCCCAGTCGGTGTCGGTGAACTCACCGGCGAACGCGTCGTTGACCATCTCATAGGCGCGCTGCCGGGCCTCGCTCTCGAGGTCGGCGGTGTGAACCAGGCGGGCGGTGTGTACCTGGGTGTGCACACTGCTGGTTTACCAGGTGGATTAACTCGCCGCCATCGAACTTGAAGCAGAAGCCGGCGCAGCCCTGGATCGCGACCAGTGCAGCCGCACATACTGCCCGGGCCGCACCTGGGCGACCTTGTCGATGTCTTGGTCGGCGATCACGCCGACCACCGGGTAGCCGCCGGTGACGGGGTGATCCGGACCAAGGATCACCGGTAAGCCGTTGGGCGGCACCTGGATCGCACCGCGGGTGGCTCCCTCACTGGGCAAGACCCGATCGGGCGAGCGGTACTGCAGTGGGCGTCCCTCCAGCCGCATACCCACCCGGTCGCTGCGGTCGGAGGCCATCCAGATGGTGTGCACGAGAGCGTCCGGATCGACGAGCCAATCGTCGCGCGGGCCGGGCACCACCAGTAACTCCACCAGATGCTCGGAGATCGGCGCTACCGGAGCCTGGTCGAGTTCGGGATACTCGTCGGTGTGTTCGCCGACCGGCAGCACATCACCGGGCTGTAGCGGCAACGGCCCGATCGCCGACATGACGTCGTAGCTGCGGGAACCCAGCACCGGTGTCACGTCGATACCGCCACGCACCGCTAGATAGCTTCGCAACCCGAAGTATGGGACGCCCAACGAGATCACCTCGCCGTCGCGGACGTGCTGAATGCTGTTGGTGCCGAACATGATCCCGTCGACGCGCGGGTCCGTGTCAGCGCCGGTCACTGCGATGTCTACCTCGCCGCCGCGGACTCGTGCCCAGAACCCGCCGAAAGTCACCTCGATCGTCGCGCGGTCGTCGGGGTTGGCCACCAGCCGGTTGGCCAGCCTGTGCGATCGCCGGTCGGCTGCTCCTGATCGGGTGACGCCGAGATGGGCCAGCCCCACCCGGCCCAAGTCCTGGACGAGGGCCAGCGGTCCGGTGCGCAAGATCTCCAGGGTTGTCATGGACCTCTCCTTTCGGGCTCCTCGCGCGCCTCCCGCTATGCGGCTCGGAACTGGACCCACATGCCCGGCATCAGCAGCGCCGGATTCGGCCGGTCGATATCCCACAAGACCGCGTCGGTGTGGCCGATCAGCTGCCACCCACCCGGAAATCGACGCGGGTTGATCACGCTGAATTCGCCGGCCAACCCTACGGCACCGGCCGGCACGGACGGCCGCGACTCCGGTCGCCGTGGTACGGCCAGCCGCGGATCGCCGACCAGATACGCGAAACCGGGTGTGAAGCCGCTGAATCCGACTCGCCAGGGGGCAGCGGTGTGGGCGTTGATGACCTGCGCGGTGGTCAGCCCGGTTCGGTCGGCGACCTCGGCGAGGTCGGCGCCGTCGTAGACGACGTCGATCACCACATCGACGCGACCGTCTGGCGAAGTGGCCTGCACTGCGTCGGGGGCAACCTGCAACGTGCGCAGTCGATGGCGGATGACGCTCTGGTAGCGGGGGCCGTCGAGTTTCACCAGCACGGTGCGGGAGGCCGGGACGATGTCGAGCACACCGGGCAGCGCGGCCTCGCGCAGCGCGGCCGTCCACGCCAATACCTCAGCGGTGCTGTCGAACTGCAGTAGCAGCGCCTGATCGCCGTAGTCGAGAACGGTGTAGGCCACACCGAGATCCATTGCCACGCTCATTACTCGACAGTAACCCCGCAGCGGGGCCGGCGGCGAGGAATTTTCGAGCACTGCCAGAGGTGCCTTAGCAAATGTTCAAACGATCACCACGACTGCGGTGACCGGTGGGTTCTAGCGCAGGATATCGGCGATCAGCGGGGGCAACTGATCGGCCACCATCGGGTAGCTGAGCGGCGAGGCGGACGCGATCGCCTCGGCCTGGTCAGCCGCCTGCATGAAGCGATTCTGTTCTGTCGCATGCGCTGTCGGGCGTAAGCCCGACGGACCTGAAGGAATTCGCGGTGAGTTCAGGGGCGCCCGTATCCGCCGCCGCCGGGAGTGTGGATCTCCAGGATGTCGCCGGCGTTCAGCTCGACCGAGTCGCAGCCAGCGAGTTCGACGACGCTGCCGTCCACGCGGCGGACCAGGTTGCGACCGAGCGCACCTGGCGCTCCCCCGGCCATCCCGTACGGGGGGACGCGTCGGTGCTGCGACAGCATGCTGACCGTCATGAGTTCCCGAAATCGGAGCCGCCGCACCGCGCCGTCCCCGCCGCGCCACCGCCCGTCCCCGCCGCTGCCGCGGCGGATCGCGAAGCTGTCGACCAACACCGGGAACCGCCACTCCAACACCTCGGGGTCGGTCAACCGGGAGTTGGTCATGTGGGTCTGGACCACCGAAGCCCCGTTATAACCCGGCCCCGCACCGGATCCGGAGGCGACGGTCTCGTAGTACTGGTGCCTGGCATTGCCGAACGTCACGTTGTTCATCGTCCCCGAGCCCTCGGCCTGTACCCCGAGCGCCGCGTAGAGGGCACCGGTGATGGACTGCGAGGTCTCCACGTTGCCGGCGACGACTGCGGCCGGATAAACCGGTGCGAGCATGCAGCCCGGCGGGATAACCACCTGCAGCGGCTTGAGGCAACCGTCGTTGAGCGGGATGTCGTCGTCGACCAGGGTCCGGAACGCGTACAGCACCGCGGCCATCACCACCGAAGTCGGTGCGTTGAAGTTGGTGTTCAGCTGTGGGGAGGTCCCGGTGAAATCGATTGTGGCCGTCCGATTTTCCGCGTCGACTGAGACTCGGACCTTGATGACCGCCCCGCCGTCCATCTCATAGGTGTACTCGCCGTCGCCCAAAGCGGCGATCACGCGCCGCACCGCCTCCTCGGCGTTGTCCTGGACGTGACGCATGTAGGCCTGCACCACCTCCAGGCCGAAGTCGTCGATCATTTTGCGGACTTCCTCCACGCCTTTTTCGGTAGCGGCGATCTGGGCGCGTAGGTCCGCCAGGTTGGTCTCCGGGTTGCGTGAGGGGTACGACGCCCTGGTGAGCAGGTCGCGTGTCTCGGTCTCCCGGAGGGCGCCATGCTCCACCAGCAGCCAATTGTCGAACAGCACACCCTCCTCGTGCACGTCGCGGCTGCCCGCCGGCATCGAGCCGGGACTCACTCCGCCGATCTCAGCATGGTGGCCCCGGGCGGCGACGAAGAACAACAGCCGCTCGCCGTCTCCGAAAACCGGTGTGACGACGGTGACATCGGGCAGGTGGGTGCCGCCGTGGTAAGGGTCGTTGATCGCATACGCATCACCGATTTTCATCGCCCCGGCGTTACGGGCGATGATCTCCTTGACGGCCGCTCCCATCGAACCCAGGTGGACCGGGATATGCGGTGCGTTGGCGACGAGGTTGCCCTCGGGGTCGAACAACGCGCAGGAGAAGTCGAGCCGCTCTTTGATGTTCACCGACTGGGCCGTGGACTCCAGCCGCACCCCCATCTGCTCGGCGATCGACATGAACAGGTTGTTGAAGATCTCAAGCAGTACCGGGTCGGCGTCGGTGCTCACCTCGCCGGCGCCGGTGTGGGCGCGCACCCGCGTCAGCACAAGATGCCCGAGCTCTACTAACTCGGCGCGCCAGCCATCCTCGACCACCGTGGTCGCGTTGGTCTCGGCAATGATGGCCGGGCCGGTGACCGTCTCGCCGAGGACGAGCCGGTCCCGCCGGAACAGCGACACCTCGCGCCAGCCCCCCTGGTTGTACATGGGAACGGTGTCCACGGGCCCCGCAGGCGGGCCGTCCGGATGGGACGCCTCCGCCAAGGCGCGCAGGTCAGGCTGCTCGGTGAGTCCAACGGCCTCCACGGAGACGGCTTCGACTACCAGGGGACGGTCCATTAGGAACGAGTAGTTGCGTTTGTAGCTTGCCTCGAACTCGGCGGCCATCGTCTCCGGGTCGGCCAGGCCCACCTGGACCGCGATGTCGGTGCCGTCGTAGCGGAGGTGTGCCCGGCGGGTCACGCGGAGCCGCTCGTCGGGCACGTCCTCGTCTTGCAGGCGCGCGCGCGTGGCTGATTCCAGTGCATCGGCGACCTCGCCCACCCGCTCCATCGCTTCCGGCTCAAGCTGGCACTCCACCGACTGTTCGCGCATGGCGGTCGCGTCCGCGAGCCCGATGCCCAACGCGGACAGCACACCCGCCATGGGCGGAATCAAGACGGTGCCGATGCCCAAAGAATCGGCCACCGCGCAGGCGTGCTGGCCGCCGGCGCCCCCGAACGTGGTCAGCACGTACTCGGTGACGTCGCGCCCTTTTTGCACCGTGATTCGCTTGACCGCGTTGGCCATGTTGGCCACCGCGATCCGCAGGTAGCCCTCGGCGACCTGCTCGGGGGTGCGGTCGTCGCCGGTCTGTGCGGCGATCTCGCGTGCCAGCTCACCGAACCGCCGCCCGACGATCTCGGCGTCCAGCGGCTGGTCGCCGTCGGGGCCGAAGACGGCGGGGAAATGGTTCGGCTGGACGCGGCCGAGCATAACGTTGGCGTCGGTGACAGTCAGCGGGCCGCCGCCTCGGTAGCAGGCCGGACCGGGATCGGCGCCCGCCGAGTCCGGGCCCACTCGGTACCGGGTGCCGTCGAAGTGCAGGACCGACCCGCCGCCGGCGGCAATGGTCTGGATGTCCAGCATCGGCGCGCGCAGCCGGACTCCCGCGACCAGGGTGTTGAAGACGCGCTCGTATTCCCCGGCGTAGTGCGACACATCCGTGGACGTGCCGCCCATATCAAAACCAATGACCTTGTCGAATCCAGCCAGCTCCGACATGCGAACCATCCCGACGATGCCGCCGGCCGGGCCGGACAGGATCGCGTCTTTGCCGCGGAAGTGTCCGGCCTCGGCCAGGCCCCCGTTGGACTGCATGAACATCAGTCGCACGCCCGGCAGCTCGGCGGCCACCTGCTGGATGTAGCGATGCAAGATCGGTGACAGATATGCGTCGACGACGGTGGTGTCACCGCGCGAGACGAGCTTCATCAGCGGACTGACTTCCGCCGACAGCGAGATCTGCGGGAAGCCGATTTGTTTGGCGGCCTCGCCGATCGCCTGCTCATGGGCCGGGTACAGGTGGCTGTGCAGAGACGCAATGGCCACTGCGTGGATTCCGTCGCCGTAGGCCGCCCGCAGGTCGGTCGCCAGCCGGTCTAGATCCGGAGCCCGCAGCACCGTGCCGTCGGCCGTGACCCGTTCGTCGACCTCGATGACCCGTTCGTGGAGCAGTTCCGGCAGGACAATGTTGCGGGTGAAGATGCGCGGCCGGTTCTGGTAGCCGATCCGCAGCGCGTCCCCGAAACCCCGGGTGATGACGAGCGCCGTGCGCGCGCCCTTGCGCTCCAGCAGCGCATTGGTCGCTACCGTGGTGCCCATCCGCACCGCCTCGATCCGCTCGGCCGGAATCGGATCATCCGCCGCGAGTCCAAGCAGTGCGCGGATCCCCGCCACCGCGGCGTCGGCGTAGCGCGAGGGGTTGTCCGAAAGCAGCTTGTGCGTCACCAGACGCCCGTTCGGCTGACGGGCGACGATATCGGTGAACGTTCCACCGCGGTCGATCCAAAACTGCCACTTCCCGGCCACCCGATGCTCCTCATCGTTTAGTAGGGACGAGTTGCCGGTCACGGTGACTGCTGTTACTGCCGGGGTGTACCAGCATGGGACGCGTGGCCTGTCGGTTGTCCCGATGCTCGGTGTCTTAGGAGACCACGGGCGCCTGGCGGCAGATCGCGTGAGCCGGACTCATCCGGGCGCTGGGTAGTCAGTCAGCAACGCGCCGTGTTCGATCACCGCGGCGGCGTGCGCGACACCGAGCTCGGAGTAACGCGCGGCCAGCGAGGCCTCGCTTGCACTCGCAACCGACACCTCAGTCGGGAACGCTGGTCGCGAATACCAGTCGACTGCGATTTCGCCCAGCTGCCGCGAGCGTGCCCAGCGCTTCGGCGTTGACATGCACCGCCACGAGCACCATCGGCAGTTGGTCAGTCCCGAGGCGGCCGCGAGCCGCCAAAACCGTTGCCGCATGGTCCTCTAATGCGTGGTCCAGCGTGTGCAGCGCGCGACCGCACGCCGCCATGCTCTCCTGCGGCGGCGGATCCTGCTGCAGCAGGGCAGCCGCCGCGTGCTCCAATGCAACTCCAGCGAGTCGGACCATCTCGCCGACTCCGCTAGTACATGCGTCCAGTTCCGGTTGAGGGACAACACTCACGACGGAACTCCTATTCTGACAACCTGCACGCCAAGACTGGTGCACTGACCAGGTCGTGTCAACGGGTAGGCCCTGGCGGGCGTCACCATCGCTCAAGGTGGTCATCCGTGGCGCTTGTCGTCGGTAACCGCGCGATCGGGCGGCGGTCGAGAGCTTTTCGAGCACTGCCAGAGGCGCCTTGGCCAATGCTCAGACGGCCGGCGGTTGGCCACGAAAACTACGGTGGCCGCCCGGGTCTAATGCAGGATATTGGCGATCAGTGCCGGCAACTGATCGGCCACTAGCGGATAGCTCAGCGGCGACGCGAAGGCGATCGCTCCGGCCTGGTCCTTGGTGGTGAACACGCTGCGCGTCTGCAGAGCCGCCACGTCGGGATTGGCCAACAGCGCCGCGTGATCGTCCTCGCTTTCAGTCGTCCAGATCAGTAGATCGGCGGCGTCGAGGACCGGCCTGATCTTGTCGCGCGGAATGAACGCGCGCTGCTGATCGACTGCGAAGGGGCTGATGTTGTCGGCGATGGCCAGACCCATCTGCGTCAGAAACTCGGTGTGCCAACCGGTTATTGCCACCACATCGTCTTGGTGGAGCTTGCCTTGCAGCAGGAGCACTTTCTTGGTTTTGAACTGCGGATATTTATCCGCAACGGCCGCGAAACTTCGATCGATGCCGTTGATCAGTGATTTCATCTGGTCGGGCTGAAAAACCGCCCGGCCGATCGCCGTCGCTTGGTCCTTCCACGGCTCGAAGAATGCGTCGCCGTCGGACTGTGGAATCGTTGGGGCGATCGCGGTGAGCTTCTGGTAGGTGTCCTCGTCGACGCCTGCGTCGGTGGCGACGATCAAGTCGGGTTTCAGACTGGCGATCCGCTGAACCTGAATTCCGTTGTCCAGATTCAACACAACGGGTTTGGCGTTGCCGAGTTTGGGCCGAGCCCACGGCCACACCGCGAACGGCTGGTCGCCGAACCAGTTGGTCACCGCTATCGGCACGACGCCGAGCGCGAGCAGGTCGTCCTGCCCGGTGTAACCGGCGCTGACCACTCGCTTGGGCGGTTCGGGGACGGTCGTCTCACCGAAAACATGCGTGATGGTCACGGGTCGGCCGCCGGGGCCGGCGGGCGCCGCCTTATGCGACGAGCAGGCGGGAGCCGCCACCGCGAGCAGCCCCGCGGCCGCGCCGACGCGCAGAAATCCGCGCCGACTCCATTGCTCTGGCATCGCGTGAGCCTACAGCGTTCGCTCAGGTCAACGGCATGCCGGCGTCGACGAAGTCCAGGGCACGGTAGACGGTGTCGGCCGCGCGCGGACCAGGCTCGTAGACTGCCATCATCGCGCCGGTGAGGGCTCCGGCGAATGCCCGAAGCTCGAAATCGTTTGCATCACGGCCGATTCGGCGGCCGATTGCCTCGGCGAACGTGGTGATGGTGCGGTAATACTCGTCGTACATGGCCGCCTTGAGTTCGGGTATCGAGAACATCAGCCGTTGCCGGGTGTTCTCGAACTCCCGTTGGTCCTCCGACAGATTGGCCATGGCGGCCTGGTAGGCGCGCCGGACCGCCTGACTCGGCGAAAGGTCGGGCGGCTGTTCGTCCAAGGCATTCAGGATCACCGGGTCCATGTCGTCGGCGAGCAACACCGACTCCTTGGTCGGGAAATACCGGAAAAACGTGCTCGGCGATACCTCGGCGGCCTCAGCGATCTGCTCGACCGTGGTGGCGGCGTAACCGTTTTCTTCGATCAGCCGAAACGCCTCCCGCCTGATGGTCTGGCGGGTCCTGATCTTCTTGCGTTCCCGCAGACCGGGGGTTTGGTCAGTCACCTGCATGAGGTAATTCTCCCGCACGCCGCGCGGAGGGGTGATGCGTAGTGCAGTGAACATGCTCTTCCAACCGTATGTTTGCCGGAAACATGCTGCAATTCAGATGATTTGGCGCTTATCACGCCGACAGCTTCACCGCCCTGTCGTTGCCCCGGTCGGCGACGTAGATATTCCCGGCGTTGTCCACGGCCACCCCCAACGGGGTGTTGAGCCCGGTCAGCGGCAGCGCGGTCGGGGTGTTCGATCCGGCCGGCAACTTCAACACTTGGTTGCCGTCGTGTTCAGTGACGAAAACGTCGCCGACGTTGTCCACCGCGATACCCCACGGGACGGCGACGCCGATGAACGGGAGCGCGGTCTGAGTTGTCGAGCCGGCCGCCAGCATCGACACCCGGTTGTTGTCGGTGTCGGTGACGTAGACGTTGCCGGCGGGGTCGACCGCCACGCCATCGGGGTTCTTGAGCCCGGTGAACGGCAGCACGGTCTGAGTTGTCGAGCCGGCCGCCAACTTCAACACCCGGTCGTTGCCCCGGTCGGCGACATAGACGCTGCCCTGGCCATCCACCGCTACACCTTCGGGATAGTTCAGGCCGGTAAACGGCAGCACGGTCTGGCCGGTCGACCCGGCCGTCAACTTGACCACCCTGTTGTTGAAATCGGCGACGTACACGGCCCCGGCGCTGTCTACCGCGAGCCCCTGGGGCTGGTAAAGGCCGCTGAACGGCAGCACCGTCGGGGTGCTTGATCCGGGCGCCAACTCAACCACGCGTCCGTACATGCCCTCGCTGGTGACGTACACATCGCCGGCTTTGTCCACCGCCACCCCGCCGGGCGATAGGCGGAAGTCGATACCGGTGAACGGCAGCTCAGTTTGTGCGGAGGTCGGATGCTTCGATGCCGCCGACGGGTGCGCCCCCAAATAGCCGGTGGTAGCGATAGCCGCGACTGCCAGCAGTGCGGCTGCGCCGATAAGGATCCACCGCTTGCGGTTTCGGCTGGGCGGGGGCGCATTGCGGGTGAAGTCCGGTGGGGGCGTGGGGGACTGGTGATTGGGCGGCGGTGTGCTTACCCAGGGCGTGGGCCGAGCCGTGGTCTCGACGGCGTCGGCCATCCGCGTCGCATCCTGGCTGTGCCGCAGAATCGTCGCCTCTTGGTATTGCTCGGGCGCGGTAAGCGCCTCATGAGCGGCCACGGCCAGATCTCCGGCGGAGCAGTAGCGGTCTGCCGGGTTCTTGGCCATGCCTTTGCCGATAACCGGATCGAGGGCCGGCGGAACCCGCCCGGGACGGAGCTCGCTGGGCCGCGGCGCGGGTTCGAGCAGATGGGCGGCGATCAGCCGTTCGACGCTGGTGGCCCGATACGGCGGTGCGCCGGTCAAACACTCACCCAACACGCAGGCCAGCGCATAGATGTCGGAGCGGTAGGTGACCTCGTCGCCGGTGAAGCGCTCCGGCGCCATGTAGTTGTAGGTCCCCACCGCAAATCCGCTTTGGGTCAGCCCAGGGTCGGTGGCGGCGCGGGCAATTCCGAAATCAACCAAATAGGCGAAGTCGTCATTGGTTAACAGAATGTTTTCCGGTTTGACATCTCGATGTGTGACGCCGTTAGCGTGCGCCGCGTCGAGCGCGGCGGCGATCTGGCGCACGATGGCAACGCTTCGCGCCGGGCTCAGCGGACCGTAGTTCGTCAACAGCGCGCGCAGCGAGACGCCGTCGATCATGCGCATTTCTACGTAGAACTGACCGTCGATATCGCCATAGTCATGGATGGGAACGATGTGCGGTTCGGTCAGCCGTCCCGCGGTGTCGGCTTCCCGTCGCATCCGCATGTAAAACGTTGCGTCGGTGGAGAATTGCGGCGAGATCAGCTTCAGCGCGACCACCCGGTGCTTGCGGGTGTCCTCGGCCTCATAGACCTCGCCCATGCCGCCGCGGCCTAACAGCCGCCTCAACTGATACGGGCCAAACCGTAAGCCAACCCGCGAAACGGTACTGTTCACCGGCCACGCTCCTTTCAAAAATTCGTCAAATTCCGCTGTCTACGAAATTGCATTCACAGCTGCTGCGATTTTCGATTGGAATGCGCTCGGCAGCGGAATCGATCCGTACTGATCCAAACCGTCTTGACCCGGACCAATTGCGGCCTGCATAAACGCTTTTACCGCCGCGCCAGTAGCAGAATCTGGATATTTCGAGCAAACGATTTCATAGGTCGGCTCCACGATCGGATACGCACCAGGTTGCGTTGGCCGGTAAAACGACGAGGTGTCCACCACCAGGTCATTGCCCTGTCCCTTGAACGTGGCCCCGGCAATGGTCTTGCTCACCGAGTCGGTGGTGATCTCCACCGGATCCGGACCGGCTGAGGTAATGATCTGGGCCATGCTCAATTGCCGGCCCACCCCGAACGACCATTCGTTATAGGTGATCGACCCTTCGGTGCTCTGCACTTCCGCCGAGGTGCCGTTGTCCCCGACGCCGCCGTCGCCGACACCCCCGAGGAATGTCTGGCTGGCACCTTTGCCCCACGCGCCGTTGGATGCGGCGACCAGGTATCGCTCAAAGTTCGACGTGTCAGCGGATTGGTCGCTGCGGAAAAAGACGTGGATGGGCTCCGACGGCAAGGTGGTGCCCGGATTGAGCGCGCCGATCACCGGGTCATCCCAGCTGGTAATCGCTCCGTTGAAGATCTTTGCGAGCGTGGCTGCATCAAGTTTCAGCGAGTTCACGCCGTTGACGTTGTAGGTGACCGCGATTGGTTCGAACACCGCCGGCAAGTCCCACGCCGGCGAACCGCATCGCTGCGCCGCCCGATCGACCTGCCCTTTCGACGGATCCAACGGATCGCCGGAACCCGCCAGATCGCTGACGTTGTTGACGAAGTCCGTCACCCCGGCACCGGAGCCGTTGGCGTTGTAGTCCAGCGTGTAGCCCGGGCACGCATGGACGTAGGCGAAGACGAATTGTTCGATCGCATTCTCTTGCGCGGTCGCGCCGCTGCCCTTGAGCTGCTTCTTTCCACCGCATTGCACCTGAGCCGAGCTGGCTCCAGCCGACGATGCGTGGGTGGAGCTGCCACACCCCGTCAACACCAGTGCGCTGGCGGCCAACAGACTCAGCACGGCGCCGTATCGGTTGAACTTCACCGGAAACTCCTCCGAATCGTCAGGGAGGCGGACACACTCACTCCGCCACCGGGGAGCCCCCTTCGGATCACGTTGTGCCCCGGCGGACCAGCCCGTGAACCTGTGAATATCGAAGCCTCGGAACATGGGTGCAGGATTAGCGACCGCTTTAAAAAGGATTAGCAAACGACAAGAGAATCGGGAAGAGCCTGAAGGTAAGCACGATTTAAGCACAGAATGAGCGGCACCTGAGCCAGATGAGTAGCAGGTTAGTGCCACCTTTGAAAATAAATAGAGCATTGCGCCGCCGAATCATCAGTGGGGCATGACGACGTAACTTTGTGGAGTGTTGATGACCCGTGACCAGCTCAACGCCGAGACCGGTGCTGAAGCTGGTGTCGATGCTCCGGCCATGCGTGCGGTGAACCTCACCCTGGGTTTCGGCGCCACAACCGTCCTCCACGAGGTGAGCCTGGACTTTCCCCCGCAGTCGATCACGTCCTTGCTGGGGCCGACCGGCTCCGGTAAGACGACCTTCCTGCGCACCCTGAATCGTATGAACGACAACGTTTTTGGATACCGCTATAGCGGTGATGTCCTGTTGGGCGGACGCAGCATCTTCAAAAGCCAAGACCTGATGGAGTTTCGCCGCAGGGTCGGCATGCTGTTCCAGCGTCCCAATCCATTCCCGATGTCGATCTTGGACAACGTAGTTGCGGGTCTGGGCGCACATAAGCTGGTGTCCCGCAAGCACTTTAAGAGTGTTGCGCAGGCTCGCCTGGCCGAGGTCGGCCTCTGGGATGCGGTTAAGGATCGGCTCGGTGATTCGCCATTCCGGCTCTCCGGAGGTCAACAACAATTGTTGTGCCTGGCTCGTGCGCTTGCAGTGAACCCGGAGGTCCTGCTGCTCGACGAGCCCACCTCATCGCTGGACCCGGCCACGACCGAGAAAATCGAAGAGCTCATTCGATCGCTGGCCAACCGGCTCACCGTGATCATGGTGACGCACGACCTTGCCCAGGCCGCCCGCATAGGCGACCGGACCGCCTTGTTCTTTGACGGCAGGTTGGTGGAGGACGGACCCACCGAACAGCTGTTCCTCTCGCCAAAGCATGCGGAGACCGTCCGTTATGTCTCTGGACTGTTTGGCGACCGCCACCTTCTGGGTGTGGTCGTCGGGGCCACAGACGCCAACGAGGGAAAGAAAGGTGAGTGAGGGCCGTGAAAATCTCGCTGCGTACGCTGCTGGTTGCGGTGCCATTGATCCTGGTCGCCGCTGGTTGCGGTTCGAACTCAACAGGCGGGTCGTCCAACCCCGGGGCTAGCACCGGTAGCGTCGCGACTACGCCCGCGACGTCGAAGGTCGCATTGTCGGAGACCGGGGCCACAGAGCTGTACCCGCTGATGAATTCATGGGTTCCGGCTTATCAGGCGAAATACCCGAACGTCACGATCACGACTGCGGCCACCGGGTCGGGCGCCGGGATCTCCCAGGCAATTGCCAGGGCGGTCGATATCGGCGCCTCCGGCGCCTACCTGTCGCAGGGTCAGATTTCCGCGCACAAGGGGCTGATGAATATCGCCTTGGCCATTGCCGCCGAGGAGGTCCACTACAACGTGCCCGGTGTCAGCGAGCACCTCAAGCTGAACGGCAAGGTGCTGGCGGCCATGTATGAAGGCACCATCAAGGCTTGGAATGACCCGCAGATCGCCGCGCTCAACCCCGGAGTGAATTTGCCGGCCATCCCGGTGGTTCCGCTACACCGTTCCGACGGGGCCGGCGATACTTTCGTGTTCACCCAGTACCTGTCGAAACAAGACCCCGACGGCTGGGGTAAGTCGCCCGGCTTTGGCACCACCGTCGACTTCCCCGCGGTGCCGGGCGCGCTCGGTGAGAACGGCGCCGGTGGCATGGTGACCGGCTGCGTTCAGACTCCCGGTTGCGTCGCCTACATCGGCATCAGCTACCTCGACCAGGCCAGCCAGAAGGGACTGGGCGAGGCCGAACTGGAAAATGCCTCCGGCAAGTACCTGCTGCCGGATGCCCAAAGCATTCCGGCTGAGGCCGCCGGTTTCGCCTCGCAGACCCCGGCAAACCAGGTGATCTCACTGATCAACGGACCAGCCGCCAACGGGTACCCGATCGTCAACTATGAGTACGCCGTTGTCTACGGCAGCCAGAAGGATGCCGCTACCGCACAGACGCTGCAGGCATTTCTGCACTGGGTGGTGACCGAAGGTAGCGGCCCCTCGTTCCTGGATAAGGTTCACTTTCAACCGCTGCCGTCCTCGGTGGAGAAGCAGTCCGACGCTCAAATCGCCAGCATCACAAGTTAGCTCGATGCGTTGACGCTTCCCACGCGACAGCGGGCGCTGGCCGACCCGCTAGTGGTATCGCGCTTGCTGGGCCGCATGCGTGGCGTGAGCCGCGGGGGCATTGCCGTCCGGTGGGCTGGCGGGGCGGGTGCGGTGATCCCGTTGCTCGCGCTCGTGTTCGTGCTGGGCACGCTGATCATCGAGGCGCTTCCGGCGATCAGGCTCAACGGGCTGCACTTCTTCACCGCCACCGAATGGAATCCGGGAAACCTTTACGGCAGCACCGAAGTCAGCAACGGTGTTCCACATCCGGTCGGTGCGTACTACGGGGCATTGCCGATGATCGTCGGCACGTTGGCGAGTTCCGCGATCGCCCTGATGATCGCGGTACCGGTGTCTGTCGGGGCGGCGTTGGCGATCGTGGAACGGCTACCAAAACGTGCTGCCTCGGCCGTCGGCATGGTGCTCGAATTGCTCGCCGGGATCCCCAGTGTCGTCGTCGGCCTCTGGGGGGCAATGACTTTCGGGCCGTTCATCGCCCACCACGTCGCTCCCGTGATCGCGCGTAATGCGCCGAATGTGCCGGTGCTCAATTATTTCCGCGGGGACACCGGCAACGGGGAAGGCATGTTGGTGTCCGGCCTGGTGCTGGCGGTGATGATCATTCCGATCATTGCCAGCACCTGCCGCGATCTGATCCGGCAGGTGCCGTCGCTACCACGCGAGGGTGCGATCGCGCTCGGCATGTCCGACTGGGAGTGTGCGCGCAAGGTCACCCTGCCATGGGTGTCTAGCGGCATTGTCGGCGCCATCGTGCTGGGATTGGGACGTGCGCTGGGCGAGACGATGGCCGTTGCCATGGTGTCCGGTGCGGAGTTGGGTGCCATGCCCGGCAACATCTACTCGACCATGACCACCATCGCCGCAACCGTTGTGTCGCAGTTGGATTCAGCGTTAACCGACTCCACCAACTTCGCAGTGAAGACCCTTGCCGAGGCAAGTCTTGTGCTGATGGTGATCACGTTGCTGACGAATATGTTGGCTCGTGCGCTGGTGCGCCGCGCGTCGGGTACCGCGCTACCAGTCGGGCGGGGTATCTGAAATGTGGTCGGTAACCTCTCGGCGCAAAACTGTCAACGCGATGTGGTGGACCGCATGTTTCTGTTGTCTGGCGATGGTGATCGTACCGACGTTGTGGATGCTGATCGGGGTCGTCGGCCGTGCGTTGCCGGTGTTCCACTGGAGCGTGCTGGTCGAAGACTCGCATGGCGGCGGTGGCGGTCTTCGCAACGCCATTGTCGGTACCCTGGTCCTGGGCCTGGGGGTCGTGCTGGTGGGTGGCACCGTCAGTGTGTTGGCCGGGATCTACCTGTCCGAATTCGCCACCGGCAGAACGCGTTCGATTCTGCGCGGCGCTTATGAGGTACTGTCGGGCATCCCATCAATCGTGCTCGGATACGTCGGCTATCTGGCGCTCGTGGTCTACTTCGACTGGGGGTTCTCGCTGGCGGCTGGAGTCTTGACGCTGTCGGTATTGAGTATCCCGTACATCGCTAAGGCCACCGAATCGGCGCTCGGTCAAGTGCCGACGGCATACCGAGAAGGGGCAACGGCGCTGGGGCTGCCGGTCGTTTGGACGCTGCGCAGGATCGTGCTGAAGACGGCACTACCCGGAATCGTCACCGGCATGCTGGTGGCGCTCGCGCTGACGATCGGTGAGACGGCGCCGATGCTTTATACGGCCGGCTGGTCGGATTCCCTTCCGACCGGCAAACTTACCGACTCACCGCTCGGTTACCTGACGTATCCGATCTGGACGTTCTACAACCTGCCGTCGAAAACCGCCCTGGACCTGTCCTATGACGCGGCCTTTTTGCTGATCGTGTTCTTGCTGCTGCTGATCATCCTGGGACGGCTGATCACCTGGTTCGCGCGGCGGCATTCAGAATCGGCGTGAGATTTGCCGACGGCTCTCAGCGCGTTGGCCATGGACTGTAGTCGGCGATCAGCTCCTCCTGCGGCGGTCGCTGATCGTCGGGCACATGCTGCAGGTTGATCCGAATCCGGTACCAGATCGAACTCGGTCCGCGCATCCCGTCGACCAGCACGTCGGAGGGCTGCAGTCGATCCGCCGCCGCGGGATAGCGGTCGCGCCAGGTGTCCAGGGCGGCCATCGCCTCATCCTTGGTCTTGGTGCGGGCGATCTCGATGAGCGGCATCACGGACTGGCGGCGGCCAGTGCCCGCACTGGCCTCACTGCGGCGTGCACCTTTGGGCGCCTTCTCGGCGGGGCCGAGTTCCTCGGCCAGCGCGAGCAGTCCGTCCAGGCCGGCGGCGGCTCCCCCCTCATCCGAGTCCATTCCTTCCCACGGGTCGCCGATGTCGGCGAACCGCTCCGGCACCGTCGTGAGGGTGAACGCTGCCGGGTCGCAGTCGGCGACCTCACCCCAGTGCAGCGGCGTCGACACCCGCGCATCCGGCGTGGCCCGCACCGAATACGCCGATGCGACCGTGCGGTCCTTGGCGTTCTGGTTGAAGTCCACGAACACGCCCTGGCGTTCTTCCTTCCACCAGCGGCTGGTCGCCAGGTCGGGGGCGCGTCGCTCTACTTCCCGCGCCACCGTCTGGGCGGCCAGCCGCACCTGTCGAAACGACCAGCCCGGCACGATGCGCGCATATATATGGAAGCCACGCGACCCGGACGTCTTCGGCCACGCAGTCAGCCCGTGATCCTCCAGCACGTCGCGGGCCACCAGTGCGACGTCGAGAATCTGCCGCCATCCGACCCCGGGCATCGGATCCAAATCGACGCGTAGCTCGTCCGGGTGCTCGAGATCGTCGGCGAGCACCGGATGCGGATTGAGGTCAATGCAGCCCAGATTGATCGCCCAGACCAGCCCGGCGGCGTCATGGATGACGGCCTCCTTGGCCGAGGTCCCGGATGCGTAGCGCAACTCGGCGACGTCCACCCAGGCCGGCCGTTTGGCGGGCGCACGCTTCTGGAAGATCGCCTCCTGCTCGATGCCTTTGACGAAGCGTTTCAGGATCATCGGCCGTCCGGCCACCCCTCGCAGGGCGCCATCAGCGACGGCCAGGTAATAGCGGACCAGGTCAAGTTTGGTAAGGCCGCCGTGCCCGCTGTGAGCACCGCGACCGGGAAAGATCACCTTGTCCGGGTGGGTGACCTCGACCTGGCGTCCGCCCACGTCCAGCGACACCGGCCCCATGGGCTGATAGTAATTCCGGACTATTTTCCAGCTGCGGTGCGACGTCCGTCACATAGGGTGAAGCTATGCCTAATCTCTTTGATATTTCTGGGCAGGCAGCAGCCAAGCTTCAGCAGTATGCCGAGCGCGGGGCGGCCGAACTGCACTACCTCCGCAAGATCATCGAGTCGGGTGCGTTCCGGTTGGAGCCGCCGCTGAACTACGCGGCAATGGCAGCCGACATTGGGAAATGGGGCGAGTTCGGCATGCTGCCGTCGGTCAACGCCCGGCGCACTCCGAACCGGGCGGCGCTCGTCGACGAAGAGGGCGCGCTGACCTACAAGGAGCTCGACGAGGCCGCCCACGCGGTGGCGCACGGGCTGCTGGCCAAAGGCGTGCGCGGTGGCGACGGGGTGGCGATCCTGGCGCGCAACCATCGCTGGTTTGTCATCGCGAATTATGGGTGTGCGCGGGTGGGCGCCCGCATCATCTTGCTCAACAGCGAGTTCTCCGGTCCACAAATCAAGGAGGTGGCCGAGCGCGAGGGTGCCAAGCTGATCATCTACGACGACGAGTACACCCAGGCGGTCAGCCAGGCCGATCCGCCGCTGGGGAAGCTGCGGGCGCTGGGCACCAACCCCGATAGCGACGAGCCGTCGGGCAGCACCGACGAGACACTGGCCGACCTGGTCGCCCGGAACAGCAAATCGCCCGCACCCAGGGCCACCAAGCATGCGTCAATCATCATCCTCACCAGCGGCACTACCGGCACCCCGAAGGGCGCGAACCGGAGTACCCCGCCGACACTGGCGCCGATCGGCGGGATCCTGTCGCACGTCCCGTTCAAGGCCGGTGAGGTGACCTCGCTGCCGTCGCCGATGTTTCATGCGCTGGGCTATCTGCATGCCACCATCGCGATGTTCCTCGGCTCAACGCTGTTGCTGCGGCGCCGGTTCAAGCCGGCGTTGGTGCTGCAAGACATCGAAAAGCACAAGGCCACCGCGATGGTCGTCGTCCCGGTCATGCTGTCCCGGATCCTCGCCGCGGTGGAACAGATGGAGAAAAAGCCCGACCTGTCCAGCCTGCGGATCGTGTTCGTATCCGGCTCAGCACTCGGAGCCGACCTGGCCGAACGGGCGCTCAAGGATCTCGGCCCGGTCGTCTACAACATGTACGGCTCGACCGAGGTTTCGTTCGCCACCATCGCTGAGCCCAAGCACCTGCGACACAACTCATCGACGGTGGGGCCGGTCGTCAAGGGTGTGAAGGTCAAGATCTTCGACGACAACGGCAAGGAGTTGCCGCAGGGCGAGGTCGGACGGATCTTCGTCGGCACCAGCTTCCCGTTCGAGGGCTACACCGGCGGCGGTTCCAAGCAGATCATCGATGGGCTGTTGTCGTCGGGCGACGTCGGATACTTCGACGAAGACGGCCTGCTCTATGTCAGCGGCCGTGACGACGAGATGATCGTGTCGGGAGGCGAGAATGTCTTCCCCGCCGAAGTCGAGGACCTGATCACTGGGCATCCGGACGTGGTGGAGGCCACCGCGATCGGCGTCGAGGACAAGGAGTGGGGCCACCGGCTGCGTGCCTTCGTGGTGAAGAAGCAGGACGCCAGCCTCGACGAGGACACCGTCAAGCACTACGTGCGCGACCACCTGGCCCGCTACAAGGTGCCGCGGGAAGTGATCTTCCTCGAGGAGCTGCCGCGCAATCCGACCGGCAAGATCCTCAAACGCGAGCTGCGCGACATCGAGGTCGACTAGCTCAGCCGTCGAACCCGGTTGCGCCGTCGAGCTGTTCGCGCAGGATGTCGAGTTGTCCGGTGTGGCGGGCAGTCTC
>NZ_DASPSP010000020.1:0-16920 GCF_035623875.1 Mycobacterium sp.
GAAGAATTCAGCCAGCACGGATGCCGCGCGTCCGCGCACGCTGGCGCAGAAGATTTGGGACGACCATGTGGTGGCCGCCGGCGGGAGCGCCGAGCCCGACCTGATCTACATCGATCTGCACCTGACCCACGAGGTCACCAGTCCACAGGCATTTGAGGGTCTACGCCTGGCCGGCCGCCCAGTGCGCCGACCGGATCTGACGCTTGCCACTGAAGACCACAATGTGCCGACCATCGACATCGACAAGCCGATCGCCGACCCCGTCTCCCGCAACCAGGTCGAGACACTGCGGCGCAATTGCGCCGAATTCGGGATCCGCCTATACCCGATGGGCGATATCGATCAGGGCATCGTGCACGTCGTCGGCCCGCAGCTGGGTCTGACTCAACCGGGAATGACCATCGTGTGTGGTGACAGCCACACCTCTACCCACGGCGCATTCGGCGCATTGGCAATGGGAATCGGGACTTCGGAAGTCGAGCATGTGCTGGCCACCCAGACACTTCCGCTGCGGCCGTTCAAGGCGATGGCCGTCAACGTCGACGGGGAGCTGCCGGCCGGGGTGACAGCCAAGGACATCATCCTTGCGGTGATCGCCAGGATCGGCACCGGCGGCGGCCAAGGCCATGTCATCGAATATCGGGGCAGCGCCATCGAATCGCTCTCGATGGAGGCCCGGATGACGATCTGCAACATGAGTATCGAGGCCGGCGCCCGGGCGGGGATGGTGGCGCCCGATGCGACCACATACGAATTCTTGCAAGGACGCCCGCATTCCCCGACAGGCGCGCAGTGGGATGCGGCGCTGGCCTATTGGGAGCGGCTGGCTACCGACGAAGGCGCCGAGTTTGACACCGAGGTTTATGTGGATGCTGCTTCGTTGACGCCGTTTGTCACCTGGGGCACAAATCCGGGGCAGGGAGTGCCGTTGGGGGCCGCGGTGCCCGACCCCGAGCTGATGACCGATGACCACGAGCGCCAGGCCGCTGAGAAAGCGCTGGCGTACATGGACCTTCGACCCGGGACCCCGATGCGCGACATCGCGGTGGATGCCATTTTCGTCGGGTCCTGTACCAACGGCCGGATCGAGGATTTGCGTGTGGTGGCCGACGTGTTGCGGGGTCGCAAAGTGGCCGACGGGGTGCGGATGCTGGTCGTGCCGGGGTCGATGCGGGTACGGGCGCAGGCCGAAAAAGAAGGGCTGGGCGAAATCTTCACGGCTGCCGGCGCCGAGTGGCGTCAGGCCGGGTGTTCGATGTGTCTTGGGATGAATCCGGACCAGCTGGCGCCGGGGGAGCGGTGTGCGGCAACGTCAAACCGGAACTTCGAAGGACGCCAGGGCAAGGGCGGCCGTACCCACTTGGTGTCGCCTGCCGTTGCCGCCGCCACCGCGGTGCGCGGCAAGCTCTCCGCCCCGGCCGATTTGAACTGACTGAGGGAGAACTGTGATGGACGCTTTTCACACTCACACGGGTATCGGCGTGCCGTTGCGGCGGTCCAATGTCGACACGGATCAGATCATTCCTGCGGTCTATTTGAAGCGAGTGACCCGAACGGGTTTCGAGGATGGATTGTTCGCCGCCTGGCGGACCGATCCCTCTTTTGTGCTCAATCTCAGTCCCTTTAACAGGGGTTCAGTACTGGTCGCCGGCCCCGATTTCGGCACCGGATCCTCTCGCGAGCATGCGGTGTGGGCGCTTATGGACTACGGATTCCGGGTCGTGATCTCGTCCCGGTTCGGCGACATTTTTCGGGGCAATGCCGGGAAGGCGGGGCTGCTGGCTGCCGAAGTTGCCCAAGACGATGTGGAACTGCTCTGGAAGCTCATCGAGGGCAGCCCCGGGTTGGAAATCACTGTCAATCTTCAAGATCGGAATGTGGCCGCAGGAACGGTGGTGGTGCCGTTCAAGATTGACGACTACACCGCCTGGCGTTTGATGGAAGGCCTCGACGACATAGCCCTTACGCTGCGGAAACGTGACCAGATCGACCTTTTCGAGTCGGCGCGGCCGGCCTGGAAACCGCAGACATTGCAGAGTTCCTGACGGCTCCATTTGGCCCGAATTTCGGGCGCCCCAAAGGCGTATTTGACAGGTTCGCCACCGGCCAAGCGCGGCAACCGGATTCCTAAAAAGTTCGCCAGAACCGACTGAAATTGCGCGTGGCTCTTGGAAATCAGGCACCTGAGGGTTTACCGTGTCCTCTAGTCGGTCCAAACGAGGGCCACTAGCTTCGGAGGTTTTGGATGGTCAACAAAGCAGAGCTCATCGATGTGCTCACGGAAAAATTGGGCACCGACCGTCGTCACGCGACCGCTGCCGTCGAGAATTTCGTCGACACCGTTGTGCGCGCGGTGCAGAAAGGTGAGAGCGTCACTATTACCGGCTTCGGTGTGTTCGAACAACGCCGTCGTGCCGCACGCGTGGCCCGTAATCCCCGCACCGGCGAGACGGTAAAGGTAAAGCCAACGTCCGTGCCCGCGTTCCGTCCCGGCGCACAATTCAAAGCGGTTGTCTCTGGCGCGCAGCGCCTCCCAGCGGAAGGACCAGCAGTGAAGCGTGGTGTCGTTGCAGGCCGTGCGGCGAAGAAGGCCGTGGCCCGTAAGGCCGTGAAGAAGGCCGCAGTGAAGAAGGCCGTGAAACGGTCCGCTGCTAAGAAGGCCGTTAGGAAGGCCGCGGTGAAGAAGGCTGTGGCCCGTAAGGCCGTGAAGAAGGCCGCGGTGAAGAAGGCTGTGGCCCGGAAGGCGCCGGCCAAGAAGGCCACGGCCCGTCGCGGCCGCCGGTAGGCACTAACCAGTTCAACACGCAGATTCGCTGCGGGGCCGGCTCCATCGAGACGCCCGCGGCGAATCCGCGTGTTAGGTCGCCACGTTGGCGGCCAGCGCACTGCCGATGTGGTCGGCTGCTATCAGCTGGCCGTCCGCCAGCGACAGCACCCACATGCTGCCCTTGCGGTTGCGCGACTTGTCCGGACGTATCCCGTCGCGTTCAGACCACCACGCGATCAGGTCGGGAATCACCTTGCCTTGCGTGCAGATCACCGGTGTGCGGTGCAAGTCGGCGATCTGCAGAACCCGCCGTCGACCGGGTTTAGCGTTGCCGGCGTAAGCCTCCTCGGTCAGCGACGGCTCATTGCCGATTACCACGCCCAGTTCCGCGGCCAGCGGCTCCACTGTCTGGTGGCAGCGCACGCGGTCAGCGGCGTACACATCGGTGGGGCCGAAGGCCGACAGCTGCCCGACGAGTGCCTCGGCCTGCGCACGGCCCTTCTTGTCCAACGGTCGCATTTTGTCATCACCGGAGAATCGGGACTTGCTGCCCGCGGTGCCGTGCCGGACCACTAGGACGGTCTGGGTGTCTGCCGGGAATTTGGCGAACCGGCGCAAGACCTTTCGATCGTGTGGGTAGGACACTTTCTTGATCGCGTCGGCGGTCGACATCCAGATCAGCTCATCGACTTCCCGACCGGGGGTGAATTCTCCGCCCAGGCTGCGCGCCGCCCAGTAGCGAACCCTCTTGACACCCTGGTCGATCGGATAGCTCACGTTGTGGAGCCGGCGACCGAGTCGTGCACGGTGACCGGTCTCTTCGAAGAGTTCTCGGACCGCGGTTACCGGTTCGGTCTCGCCCGGATTCATTTTGCCCTTGGGTAGCGACCAGTCGTCGTAACGGGGACGATGGATGACTGCCACCTCAACCGACTCGCCGGCGCAGGATCGCCAGAGCACCGCACCGGCGGCCCAAGTGATTTTCCCGCTCACACGCAGGTCATCCGACCAGATCTGAGTCGGCAACGTAACCCTCGCAAGTCAATTCGGACCTTCGCGCCGGATGGACATCGTGGCCATGGTACAGGTGGCCTCAAGCGCTCCTGTGTCGCTCCATCAGCGATACCTGGTGGTCGCGAACCGTGTGGCCCGCGTGCGGCAGTGCGGTCCACTGTCCGTCCGGTCCCAGCTCCCAGCAGCGTGTGGCGGGGTCCAGCGCCGATTCGAAGATGTCGTTGAGCATTGCGGTCAGTCGGGGGTCTTTGACCTGAGCCAGTACTTCGACCCGCCGATCGAGGTTGCGATGCATCATGTCGGCGCTGCCGATCCAGAATTCGTCGATGGCGTGGAAGTCGATGATCCGCGAGTGCTCCAGGAAGCGGCCCAGAATCGAGCGAACCGAAATGTTTTCGGAGAAGCCTTCGACGCCGGGGCGCAGCGCGCAGATTCCGCGCACGACCACCTGAACGCGCACGCCTGCTTGCGATGCGCGATAGAGCGCATCGATGACCTGTTCGTCGACAACCGCGTTCATCTTGAGCCTGATTCGCCCGTTGCCGGTTTCGCGGTGAGCGGCAATCTCCCGCTCGACGCGTTCGATGATGCCCGTGCGAATACCGTGCGGTGCGACCAAAAGGTTGCGGTAGGACAGCTTGCGCGAATAGCCGGTCAGTGAGTTGAACAGGTCGGTCAGGTCGGCACCGATGTCGGGGTCGACGGTCAACAGGCCGATGTCTTCGTAGAGCCGGGCGGTCTTGCTGTTGTAGTTGCCGGTCCCGATATGGCAGTAGCGCCGGATCGCCGGGCCTTCGCGGCGCACCACCAGACAAGTCTTGCAATGCGTTTTGAGTCCGACGAGGCCGTACGCCACATGGACTCCCGCCTGCTCCAGTGCGCGTGCCCACCGGATGTTGGCCTGCTCGTCGAATCGTGCCTTGATTTCGACCAGTGCCACTACTTGCTTGCCGGCCGCGGCGGCTTCGATCAGCGCCCGAACGATCGGTGAATCACCGGATGTGCGATACAGCGTCTGCTTGATCGCGAGCACGTTGGGGTCGGCGGCAGCCTGCTCGATAAATCGTTGCGTGCTCGTAGAAAACGAGTCGTAGGGATGGTGGACCAGCACGTCACCCTCGCGCAGGGTCGCGAAAATGCTCTTCGGCGTTTCCCGGTCGGCGAATGCGGGGTTGGTGGCCGGAACGAACGCGGGATCCTTCAGTGCCGGCCGGTCGACGTCGTAGACCTGCCACAGCGACGAGAGATCAAGCAGCCCCGGCACTTGGATGACGTCGCCGGGATGCACGTCGAGCTCACGCAGCAGCAGCTCCAACATGTGCTCGGTCATGTCGTCGGCCACCTCAAGGCGTACCGGCGATCCGAACCGTCGACGGGCCAGTTCCCGCTCGAGCGCCTGCAGCAGATCCTCGTCGCGATCTTCGTCGACCTCGAAATCGGCGTTGCGGGTGATGCGGAACGCGTGGTGCTCGACGATTTCCAAACCCGGAAACAGCGTCGGCAGGAAGGCCGCGATCAGCTCCTCCATCGGCAAAAAGCGGACTTCTGGCTTGCCGGCTGACTCGTCGGCGCCTTCTCGGCCGCCGAGTTCGACGAAGCGATCGACGTTGTCGGGTACCTTGACCCGAGCGAAGTGCTGACCGCCGTCCTCCGGCTGCTTGACCGTGACCGCCAGGTTCAGGCTCAGGCCGCTGACGAAGGGGAACGGGTGAGCGGGATCGACGGCCAGCGGCGTCAGGACGGGGAAAACCTGCTCGTTGAAGTATGTCGACAGTTGGTCGCGTTCAGCCTGGTCCAGATCGGCCCACGTAACGATGTGAATACCTTCCTCGGCCAGGCCGGGCCGCACCGAGTCGAGGAAGACGCGTGCGTGGCGGGTGGCGATCTGCTGGGTCTGTTCGCCGATGCAACGCAGTTGCTCGCGCGGAGTCAGACCGTCCGCGGAGCGCACCGACAGGCCCATCTCGTCGCGCCGCTTCAGCCCGGCGACGCGAACCATGTAGAACTCGTCGAGGTTGGAGGCGAAGATCGCCAGAAACTTTGCCCGCTCCAGCAACGGCAGGGAGGTGTCGGCGGACAGCGCCAGTACGCGGGCGTTGAAGTCCAGCCAGCTCAGCTCGCGGTTGAGGTAGCGGTGCTCGGGAAGTACGTCCTCTATCAGGGCCGCGGTGGCGGCGGGCGGTGCGGCGGGCGGTGTGCCGTCCGGTCGCCACGCAGGCCCGTCCGGCCCCGCCTCGGCTGAGGTGGTCGTAACTGCTGCGTCGCTGCCCCCCCGGGCTTCGATTTCGGTCACCTTTGCGATCATTCCCCATCATCGGGCGGTGCTGCTACCCACTGGCTGACATCCATTCGCCGTTGAGGAGCCGTTTACCCGTCGTTACGGTTAGCCGCGCGCCCCGGCGCCGACAGCCCGTCCGGTCGCGGGCCCGATCCCGAGGCGGCGTGCGACCGCTAAGTCATCGGGTGTGTCGATATCGCAGCGAAGTCCAGGCCACGCCCCGGTGAGCTCGATCGCGCCCGAACGTCGATGCTGCGCGCAAGAATCCGGCCCGAACCGCGGGTCGAGTGCGGTGTCGAATGCACACAGCGCCGCGGTACCCGTGCCGAGCCGGTCGGCGACGAAACTGCGTTCGTGGTGTCGTGCCGCGGCGATCGCCTCGGCGAGCTCCTGCGTCTGCAATGCCGGTAGATCCCCTTGCAGCACAATGATATTGGACACTGACTGGGCCACCACCCGCTCGGCGGCCGCGATCGCGTTGTTCAGCGGATCGGGGTGGCCTTCTGGTGTGGGATCGGACAGCACCTCAGCGCCGAGTTGGCGCGCGGCGGCTGCCGCGGCGTCGTCGGGCGTGATCACCGTGATGCGGCCTACCGACTTGACCCTTGCCGCGGCGGTGAGCGTGTCCAGAAGCATGGCCAGCACCACGTTCTCCCGCGTCCGCGCGGAAAACACCGGCGCGAGCCTGGTCTTGGCGGCGGCCAGTCGCTTGACCGCGACGATCAAGCCGACATCACCTCCGGCGTCGGCTCGCCTATTCATAGAGCCATCCTGCCAGTGTCGAGGCTCATTCCCCGCTTAGGTCGCTGAGCTACGGTTGAGCGCCGACAACTTGACGAGATGGGACGAAGGCAGACCATGGCCAGCACGACAGCGGTGATGGGCGCCGGCGCGTGGGGTACCGCGCTTGCCAAGTTGCTTGCCGACGCTGGTGGCGAGGTGACGCTGTGGGCGCGGCGATCCGACGTCGCCGCCGAAATCAACGCCGGCCGACTCAACCCCAATTACTTGCCTGGCGTGCAGTTGCCGCCGGGCATTCGGGCCACCGGCGACGCCGACGAGGCGCTCAGCGGGGCGACCACGGTTCTGCTGGCCGTGCCGGCGCAGACGATGCGAACCAATCTCGAACACTGGAAGAGTCTGTTAGCCCAGGGCGCGACCCTGGTCAGCGCGGCCAAGGGCATCGAGTTGGGCACGCTGATGCGGATGAGCCAGGTCATCCTTTCCGTGACCGGTGTCGACGCGTCACAGGTTGCTGTGATATCCGGGCCGAACTTGGCCAGTGAGATCGCCGACGAGCAACCCGCTGCGACCGTCATCGCCTGCAGTGATTCCGGTCGCGCCGTTGCGCTGCAGCGCATGCTCAACACCGGATACTTCCGCCCATACACCAATGCCGACGTGATCGGCACCGAGATCGGCGGCGCATGCAAGAACGTGATCGCGTTGGCCTGCGGAATGGCCGCCGGGGTGGGCCTCGGCGAAAACACCGCGGCGGCGATCGTCACCCGCGGCCTGGCCGAGATCATGCGGTTCGGGATAGCGGTCGGCGCCAAAGGCACAACACTGGCGGGTCTGGCCGGCGTCGGCGATTTGGTGGCCACCTGCACCTCGCCCCGCTCGCGTAACCGCTCCTTCGGCGAATGTCTCGGGCGGGGTCAGACGATGGAGTCGGCGCTGCAGTCCCGCGGCGGCCATGTCGTCGAGGGGGTGACGTCATGCGAGTCGGTGCTGGCGCTGGCCTCGAGTTACGACGTCGAGATGCCACTGACCGACGCCGTGCACCGGGTCTGTCATAAGGGGTTGTCGGTGGACCAGGCGGTGGTTCTGCTGTTAGGACGCAGCACCAAGCCGGAATGAGCCTGGCCGCGGTTAACAGCGGAGCTAACCTCGTGGTAACCAGCACCGAAGCACCCAGACGGTAGCCTCTCTAGGTTGTGAGTTCCCGCTTGCCCACCAAGACGACCGATCGCGGCCGCATCCGCGTCGCCGTCGTGTTCGGCGGACGCAGCAACGAGCACGCCATCTCCTGTGTCTCGGCGGGCAGCATTCTGCGCAATCTTGATCCGGAGCGCTTCGACGTGGTCGCGGTTGGCATCACCCCGGACGGCTCGTGGGTGCTGACCGACGGGGACCCCGACGCGCTGGCGATCACCAATCGGCAGCTGCCGGCAGTGAGCTCCGAATCGGGCACCGAGCTGGCTCTGGCTACCGATCCGCGGCGTGCCGGTCAGTTGGTATCACTGTCGCCCGGTGGGGCGGAGGTGCTGGCATCCGTCGATGTGGTCTTCCCGGTCTTGCACGGACCCTACGGGGAAGACGGCACCATCCAGGGCCTGCTCGAGGTCGCCGGCGTGCCCTACGTCGGCGCCGGGGTGTTGGCCAGTGCGGCGGGGATGGACAAGGAGTTTACTAAGAAGTTGCTTGTCGCCGAAGGACTTCCGGTCGGCGCCTATCAGGTGCTGCGGCCGTCGCAACCGACGCTGGACACCAGGCTGCGCGAACGACTTGGGCTGCCGCTCTTCGTCAAACCCGCACGCGGCGGCTCGTCGATCGGCGTCAGCCGGGTGACCAGCTGGGACGACCTGCCCGCGGCCGTGGCCCATGCACGCCAGCATGACCCGAAGGTAATCGTCGAGGCTGCGGTCGTCGGTCGCGAATTGGAATGCGGCGTGCTCGAACTTCCTGACGGCACAGTGCAAGCCAGCACTGTCGGGGAGATCCGGGTGGCCGGTGTGCGCGGACGGGAAGACTCCTTTTACGACTTCGCGACCAAATACCTCGACGACGCCGCCGAACTCGACGTGCCCGCCAAGGTCGACGACGACGTAAGCGACGCGGTGCGTGATTTGGCGATCCGGGCTTTCAGGGCGATCGACTGCCAGGGCTTGGCCCGGGTCGACTTCTTCCTCACCGATGACGGGCTGATCATCAATGAGGTCAACACGATGCCCGGATTCACCACGATCTCGATGTACCCGCGAATGTGGGCAGCCAGCGGCGTGGATTATCCGACCCTGGTGGCGACCATGGTGGAAACTGCGCTCGCGCGCGGGACGGGTCTGCGTTAATCAGCCGACCGGCGACGGGCTGATCAGCACCGCCGGCATGGTGTGGTCGATCAGGTCGGAGAGTTGCTGGATCGGCGTCGGGCCAGACCCCGACGGCAGGGTGAGTGCCACATAGACCGGTCGGTCGACGGTGTACCAGGTGGATCGATCGCCTCGGCGAGCCTCAAACCACTGCACCCGGTCGACGAGTTGGATCGGCGAACCGACCACGAAGTCTGTCGGGCGGTCGACGCCACACCGCAGCACGACCAGTTCGCTATCCCTCGCGGTTCGCCAGGCGGCGGTGGCGGGTGGTGCGGGCTGCGCGATCGGGGCGCGCTGATAGTCGCCGAGTCGCTGCGGCAGCGCTTCTGACAGCGCCCGGCACGCCGGATCCTGTGCGTGGGGAGCGGGGACGCTCGGGATCGGCACCGGTTGGAGCGGCGGGTGGCGGGTCGCTGCGATCGCGAGGACCATGCCGACGACACCGACCGCCAGCACCAGCGCAGCGATCAGCACCGCCCGCGGCGGACCCTCCGAGTCGGCCATTAAAAGAGATTGCCTCACCTTCTGCTCGGCCTGTCGAGCACGCTTACACTCCCGAAGTCAGCGGACAAGAACCTACCGGAGGTGATGTGGGCAGCGGCGACTCTGATGCCACGCTGGGCGACGTTGGCGAATTCGGCGTGATCGACGGGCTGATTCGGGGCCGGCGCCAGCCGGACGCGGTCGCTCTCGGACCGGGTGACGACGCTGCTGTGGTGGTGGCCGCCGACGGTCGTGTCGTGGCGTCGACGGACATGCTGGTTGAGGGACGGCATTTCCGGCTGGACTGGTCGACGCCGCACGATGTCGGCCGTAAAGCCGTCGCGCAGAACGCCGCCGACATCGAAGCGATGGGCGGACGGGCTACCGCGTTCGTCGTCGGCTTCGGCGCACCTCCCGAGACGCCAACCGCACAGGTGAGGGCCCTGGCAGACGGGATGTGGGAGGAGGCCAGCCGGATTGGCGCCGGCATCGTCGGCGGCGATCTGGTCAGCAGCCCGCAATGGGTGGTGTCGATGACCGTGCTGGGCGATCTGGCCGGTCGGCCGCCGGTGCTGCGGTCGGGGGCGCGAGCCGGCTGCGGGATCGCGGTCGCCGGCGAGCTGGGACACTCTGCTGCGGGATATAACCTGTGGGACAAGGGCATTGAGGGGTTCGACGACCTGCGGCATCGCCACCTCGTCCCGCAACCGCCCTACGGACAGGGCCGCGCGGCCGCCGACGCCGGTGCCCAGGCGATGATCGACATTTCCGACGGTCTGATCGGCGATCTGCGGCACCTGGCCGAGGCGTCCGGGGTGGGCATCGACCTGAGCACCCAAGCGCTCAGCGCCGATCGCGACGCACTGCTGGGCGCCGCCGAAGCCGCCGGGGTCGACGCGTGGACGTGGGTGCTTGCCGGGGGAGAGGACCATGCCCTGGTCGCGGCGTTCGCCGGGCCGGTTCCCGCGGGGTGGCGGGTGATCGGGCGGGTGCTCGACGGGCCGGCGCGGGTGCTCGTCGACGGCGCAGAGTGGCACGGGTACGCGGGCTGGCAGTCCTTTGGTCGTTAGGGTGACGATGCGGGCCGGCCCCCGCAAGCGGGAGGTGCCCCCAGAGCGGCCGGAAAAAAGGCGGGCACTGGGCAGTAGGGTGACCCGGTGACCGTCTACGCAATCGCTCAGTTGCGGTTCACCGACCGCGCCGCCTACGACCGCTACCAGACGCGATTCATGGATGTCTTCCGTCGTCACCGTGGCACGTTGCTGGTTGCCGACGAGTCCCCGCAAGTGGTTGAGGGCCACTGGGATCGGGACAAGGTGGTGCTGATGTCCTTTCCCGACGAGGCGGCATTTCGTCTGTGGTCGGAATCGCCTGACTATCAAGAGATTTCAAAGGATCGCCGCGAAGGCGCTGACAGCGTGGTGCTGTTGGCGAAGGGGCTGGCGTGACCGCCCGGCCGTTGCGTGAACTCGTCGAGGACGGTTGGGCCAATGCGCTGGAGCCCGTCGGCGGCCAGGTGGCCAAGATGGGCCAATTTCTGCGTGAGGAGATCGCAGCAGGCCGAGGCTACCTGCCGGCTGGCCCGAATGTATTACGCGCCTTCACCTTTCCGTTCGACCAGGTGCGGGTGCTGATTGTCGGCCAGGACCCGTATCCGACGCCCGGGCATGCTGTCGGCTTGAGCTTCTCAGTGGCCGCCGGCGTTTGCCCGCTGCCTCGAAGCCTGGAGAACATCTTCGTCGAATATGCCAGTGACTTGGACTATCCGGCGCCGTCCTGCGGCGACCTCACGCCGTGGGCCGAGCGGGGGGTGCTGCTGCTCAACCGCGTGCTCACGGTTCGGCCGGGCAACCCGGCGTCTCACCGCGGCAAAGGCTGGGAGGCCGTGACCGAGTGCGCGATTCGCGCGCTGGTGGATCGCCAGCAGCCGATGGTGGCTATTTTGTGGGGCCGCGACGCCTCAACGCTGAAGCCGATGCTGGCGGGCAGCGATTGCGTTTCGATCGAATCACCGCATCCCTCGCCGCTTTCGGCGTCGCGAGGATTTTTCGGCTCACGTCCATTCAGCCGTGCCAACGAACTGCTTGCTGAAACGGGCGGCGAGCCCATCGACTGGCGGCTGCCGTAATGCGTGTCGCTACGCCCTAGCCGCGGGTGACTCTACCGGCCTTGATGCACGACGTGCAGACGTTGATGCGGTGCTTGTTGCCGCCGGGGCGGGTGGCAACGCGCAGGCTCTGGATGTTGGGATCCCACCGACGGCTGGTCCGGCGATGGGAGTGCGACACCGACTTGCCGAAGCCGGGGCCCTTCCCGCAGATATCGCAGACGGCAGCCATATATAAACTCCTCGAACCTCTGGGGCGAAGGGCTGATTGCCCTGCTCCTCCTCAGGCCGTTTAGGCCTCGATCGTCGCAGCGCGCGACCCTGACGGATGGCCCGGCGACCTGGCCAGAATAGCCGCCGCCGGGCTGAACCGCCAAAACGATCAACACGCCGCGGGCGCCTTTGACCTGTGCTGTCAGGCTCAATAGATAGGCTGGCGCCCACCGATGGCGGCGTGAGGAGGTGGCTTGCAGGTGGGGTCGGGGCAGGTGGGGTCGGAGCTGGCCAGGCCGGACCGCCCATTGGACGCGCCCGCACTGCGCGACTGGGCGCATACCGCCGTTGGCGACCTGATCACCCACATCGACGAGATCAATCGGCTCAACGTCTTCCCGGTCGCCGACTCCGATACCGGCATCAACATGCTGTTCACCATGCGCTCAGCGCTGGCCGAGGCCAACACTGTTGCCAGTTCCAAGGCCGGTCCTGGCGACGTCGCCCGGGCGGCCGCCGCCCTGTCGGCGGGCGCCCTGAACGGTGCGCGCGGCAACTCCGGGGTGATCCTTTCGCAGATTCTGCGCGGTATCGCCGACGTCACCGCCGGCGCGACCGCCGAATCCGATGCCGAACTGGACGTCATCGACGCAGCGCTGCTCGGCGCGGCGTTGCGCCACGGCGTGGATCTGGTTGTCGCCTCGATGGGCGGCCAGGAGGTCCCCGGAACGATCGTCTCGGTGCTGCGGGCGGCCGCGGGTGCCGTCGAGCAAAGCGCCGGGGAGGGGCTGGCCAGGGCGATCACTGTCGCCGGCGACGCCGCGGTGGTCGCGCTGGAAAAGACCCCCGAGCAGCTCGACGTGCTGGGCAAGGCCGGGGTGGTCGACGCCGGTGGGCGAGGTCTGGTGGTCCTTCTGGACGCGTTGCGCTCAACGATCACCGGGCAGGCGCCGAACCGCACGTTGTACGAGCCCTCGCCGCGCCGGCCGGCCGCGGAACCCACCCCGCAACCCCCCGCGCCGCAATTCGAGGTGATGTACCTGCTGGGCGGATGCGACACCGGGGGCGCTGATTTGCTGCGCGAGCGGCTGGATGAGCTAGGTGAGTCGGTGGCCATCGCGACCTCCGGCGTGGTGGGCGGTTACTCGGTCCATGTCCATACCGACGACGCCGGGGCCGCCATCGAAGCGGGTCTGGCGTTCGGCAATCCGCGGCGGATCCAGATCTCGGCGCTGACCGGCGCGGCCAGCGGACTACCGCCCGGCAGCTGGACACGGGAGCGCGCGGTGTTGGCCGTCGTCGATGGTGACGGCGCGGCAGAGTTGTTCGCCGGTGAAGGGGCCTGTGTGCTACGCCCCGGCCCGCACGTCGCCGATCCGACGACGGCCATTAGCGCCCAGCAGCTGTTGCGGGCGGTGGTGGACACCGAAGCCGCGCAGGTCATGGTGTTGCCCAACGGCTACCTGGCCGCCGAAGAGCTGGTGGCCGGCTGCACCGCAGCGATCGGGTGGGGTATCGATGTGGTGCCGCTGCCGACCGGGTCGATGGTGCAGGGGCTGGCGGCGCTCGCCGTACATGAACCCGGCCGGCAAGCCGTCGACGACGGCTTCACGATGGCCCGCGCCGCCGGCGCCGCCAAGCACGGGTCGGTGCGCATCGCCACCGAAACCGCGTTGACCTGGGCCGGCACTTGCGAACCCGGCAACGGGTTGGGCATTGCGGGCGACGAGGTGCTGATTGTCGCCTCGGATGTCGGATCGGCGGCAATCGGCTTGATCGATTTGCTGCTGGCCGCGGGCGGTGAGTTGGTGACGGTGCTGGTCGGTGCCGACCTCGATGGGCATGTCGACGCGGCTGCGGTGAGCGACCGGCTGCAGGCCCACGTGCACGACCGTCACCCGGGCACCGAGCTGATGACCTATCGCACCGGACACCGCGGCGACGCGCTGCTGATCGGGGTCGAGTAGCCATGGCAGCGCTGAGTGACCGCCTGGATTACCTCCTTGGCGCCAAAGCCGCGAACCCGCTCGACGAAGTGTTCGGTATCCGCACCGTCGACGACCTGCTCCGCCACTACCCACGCAGCTATGTCGAGGGCGCAAGCGTGCGCGGTGCGGGCGACGAGCGGCCGGCCGAAGGCGAGCACATCACGCTCGTCGACGAGATCACCGGGGTGGTCGAGCGGCCGATCAGAAATCGCCCGAGGGACAAGATATTGCTCGTCACTCTCGGCTCCGGGCGCAGCAAGGTCACCGCCACGTTTTTCAACCCCCGCTACCTCAAGAAGGGGCTAACCAAGGGCACCAGAGTGATGCTGTCCGGGGAGGTCGGATTCTTCAGGGGCGCAATGCAACTGACGCACCCGGCGTTTCTCATCCTCGACTCCCCGGACGGCAGAAACCACGGCAGCCGATCACTGCGCAACATCGCCGACGCCTCGCGGGCGGTCAGCGGCGAGGTGTTGCAGGAGGCGTTCGAACGTCGCTTCTACCCGATCTATCCGGCCAGCACCAAGCTACAGAGCTGGGACATCTTCAACTGCGTGCGTCAGGTGCTCGAGGTGCTCGACCCGGTGGCCGACCCGCTGCCGAAAGAATTGTGCGCCAAGCACAATCTGGTCTCCGAAGACGAGGCGCTGCGCGCCATCCACCTGGCCGAAAATCCCGCCGAGCGGCAGCGCGCTCGAGAACGGCTGGCCTTCGACGAGGCCGTCGGGCTGCAGTGGGCGCTGGTGAGTCGCCGCCACGGCGAACTGGCCCAGTCCGGGCCGCCGGCGTCACTGCGTTCGGATGGGCTCAAGCAAGAACTCCTGCAGGGCTTGCCATTCGAGCTGACAGCCGGTCAGCAAGAGGTGTTGGAGACGCTTTCTGCTGAAATCGCCTCCACCCGCCCAATGAACCGGTTGCTGCAAGGCGAGGTGGGGTCGGGCAAGACGATCGTAGCGGTGCTGGCGATGCTACAGATGGTCGACGCGGGCTATCAGTGCGCACTGTTGGCGCCGACGGAAGTCCTTGCTGCGCAACATCTCCAGTCGATCAACGACGTGCTCGGGCCGCTGGCGATGGCTGGCCAGCTCGGTGGTGCCGACAACGCTACCCGAGTCGCGCTGCTCACTGGCTCGATGTCAGCGGCTCAGAAAAAACAGGTGCGCGCCGAGGTCACCAGCGGCCAGGTCGGCATCGTGGTAGGCACGCACGCGCTGCTGCAAGATGCGGTCGAGTTCCACCGGCTTGGCATGGTCGTCGTCGACGAGCAGCACCGGTTCGGCGTCGAGCAGCGAGATCAGTTGCGGGCCAAGGCTCCTGCCGGGATCACGCCGCATCTGCTGGTGATGACGGCGACACCTATACCGCGGACGGTGGCGCTCACCGTCTATGGAGACCTGGAGACCTCGACGCTGCGTGAGCTTCCCCGCGGTCGGCAGCCGATCACCACCACCGCCATCTTCGTCAAGGACAAGCCGGCATGGCTGGACCGGGCCTGGCGGCGCATCATCGAGGAGGTCGCCGACGGACGCCAGGTCTACGTGGTAGCGCCGCGAATCGACGAGACCGACAACACCGGCCAGAGCGATAAGGATGCAAGGCCTTCGGCGACAGCTGAAGAGCTGTTCGTCCATCTGCGCGGTGACCAGCTGGCCGGTCTGCGGCTAGGACTTATGCATGGGCGGTTGCCCGCCGACGAGAAGGATGCCGCGATGACGGCGTTTCGCGCCGGCGAGATCGATGTGCTGGTATGCACCACCGTCATTGAGGTCGGCGTTGACGTCCCGAACGCGACCGTGATGCTGGTTATGGACGCCGACCGGTTCGGTATCAGCCAGTTGCACCAGTTGCGTGGCCGCATTGGCCGGGGCACGCACGCGAGCCTATGTCTGCTGGCGAGCTGGGTGCCGCCCGATTCCCGGGCAGGCCGGCGACTGAAAGCCGTCGCCGAGACCCTCGACGGGTTCGCCCTGGCTGACCTGGATCTCAGGGAGCGTCGTGAAGGAGATGTGCTGGGCCGCAGCCAGTCCGGCCGTGCGATCACGCTACAACTGCTGTCGCTGATCGACCACCAGCACATCATCGAGGTGGCCCGGGACTTCTGCGAGCAGGTCTACGACGACGAGACTTCCAATCCCGGATTGGCGCTACTGGCAGCACCATTCACCGGCAGCGAACGCATCGAATACCTGGACAAGTCATGACCGCAGGCGACGATGCAGAGCAAAGCGATGCCGTGGGGGTACCACCCGCTTGCGGGGGAGAGCGGCGCAGATGAACCGCAAGACTCTGCTATGGCTGTCGGCGATCGCGGTGCTCGCGGTGCTGGTCGCCTATCAGGTGGTGAGCACGTCGGCGGGAGACCGCGCCCGGGAGTTCGCGGCGCGAGCCGACGTTCCGACGGTGCAGCCCGGTGTCGACGTGCTGGGCGGAATCATGTTGGTGCCGGCCAGGATCCATCGCTACGACTACCGTCGTGCAGCGTTCGGCGACGCCTGGACCGACGACACCGACGCCCCCGGCGGGCACAACGGATGCGACACCCGCGACGACATTCTCAACCGCGACATGGTCGACAAGACGTATGTGTGGATCAAACGCTGCCCGAACGCCGTCGAAACCGGCACCCTGCACGATCCGTACACCAACGCCACCATCAACTTTCACCGTGGCGCGGGGATCGGGGCATCGGTGGAGATTGACCACATCGTGCCGCTGGCGCTGGCCTGGGATATGGGTGCCTACGACTGGCCGATCGCTCAACGGGTGCGCTTCGCGAACGATCCGGCCAACCTGCTGGCGGTGTCGGGCAAGGCAAACGAGGACAAGGCCGATTCCCAGCCGGCCCTATGGATGCCCCCCAACAAGGCGTTCTGGTGTCAGTACGCCATGCAGTACATTGCCGTGTCGCGTGGTTACGCACTTCCCGTCGACCAGGCTTCGGCGGACGTATTGCGTCAGGCCACCGCCACCTGCCC
>NZ_DASPSP010000021.1:0-34151 GCF_035623875.1 Mycobacterium sp.
TCGCACCGACCCGGCAAGCCGATTTGCAGGCACCGCAATCCACGCACTCATCCGGATTGATGTATAACGCTCGTGCACCTTCATAAATACAGTCGACCGGGCACTCCTGGACACAGGACTTATCCATCACATCCACGCACGCTCTGCCGATCACATAGGTCATGACACTGAGGTTAGCTGAGCGCAAGCGCAACTAACCGTGGCCGATAGACCTGCAAACAGAGGACCAAAGTCCTTGCCAAAGCTTCTGATAAACGGGCCTCACGTATTAGGTCGCTGCGACCGCTCCACCTTGGTGGCGAAGACCGCAGCTTGCGTACGGCGCTCCATTCCCAACTTGGCCAGTAGCCGAGAAACATAGTTCTTGACCGTCTTCTCGGCCAAAAACATCCTGTCGGCAATCTGCTTGTTGGTCAGGCCTTCGCTGAGCAGACCCAGCAAGGTACGCTCCTGGCTGCTGAGACCCGATAGTGGATCAGGTTTCTCGGCCTCCCCGCGCAGTTTGGACATCAGCGCAGCGGCGGCACGATTGTCGAGCAGCGATCGCCCGGCACCGACATCCTTGACAGCCTGGGCCAATTCCATCCCCTTAATGTCCTTGACGACGTAGCCGCTGGCGCCGGCCAGGATTGCGTCGAGCATCGCCTCGTCGGAAGTGAACGACGTCAGCATTAGACAGCGCAAGTCGGGCATAGCGGACAACAGGTCGCGGCACAGTTCAATGCCGTTCCCATCCGGCAAACGAACGTCGAGCACCGCAACATCCGGGCGCGCCGCGGGGATCCTGGCCATCGCTTCGGCGACCGAACCTGCCTCGCCTACCACGTCGAGTTCAGTATCGGTTTTGAGCAACTCGATCAATCCCCGACGTACCACTTCGTGATCATCGACCAGGAAAACCGTAACCACAGCCAACCCCCTCCCAGGATGCATCGACTGCTTATAAGTAATGTCCGTGCACGGTGAGCACGGTGCATTCTACGCGTTCCGGTGAACCCAAGTGATGCCGTTGCGTCACGACCTGCGATCCGTCGACGCCTACCACTACCGACGGTGCTGAATCGAGGTTACGCATTTTAGCGGCTCCTTTGCAGGGCCGAAATCCCGCTTCCCATGTTAGGCATGGGCCCGCCGGGTTCCTTAGGGCCATTGGTCCTCGAATAGTGCGTATCGGGCACTGGCCAGCTTGATGACGGCGGTGTCTATGGAGGGGAGCCAGAGAGGTGACCAACGGCCCTGTCATCTCTGAGAGCTCGCGGCAAGGATGGGAACCAGGTAGAGATCGGAGGTTCGTATACCGGCCATGACACTGAAAGTCGAAATCATCAGAAATGCAGTGAGTTTGGCCTGCCGCGCCCCATCGCTGCACAACAGCCAACCTTGGCAGTGGGTAATCGAACATGGTGCGCTGCAGCTGTTCCTCGATCCCACCCGAGTTTTGGACTACGACCAATCACGCCGCGAAGCACTTATTGGTTGCGGGGCCGCGCTGCACCATTTGCAAGTGGCGATGGCGGCAAGTGGCTGGCGCGCGAAGGTCAACCGCTTCCCCGATTCGGAAGACCCAGACCACATCGCATCCCTCCGGTTCACCGCGGTGGACGATGTCACTGACGACGATCGCCGCCGCGCCGACGCAATTCTGATGCGGCGCACCGACCGGCTGCCTTTCAACGGGCCGACGGACTGGGAATCGTTCGAACCCATACTGCACAAAGTCGTCGACGTCGACGCCATACGCCTGGACGTGTTGCCGGACGATCTGCGTCCACAGCTAGCGGAGGCGTCGCAAATCGCCACATCGCTACGGCTCTACGATTCCGCTTACCATACCGAAATAGGTTGGTGGACTGGTCAATTCCGGGTATCAGACGGGATTCCGTACACTTCGCTGGTGTCACCAGCGGAGGGCGACCGGGTCGATGTCGGTCGGCACTTCCCGGCAGGTCGTGGCGGCGAACGGCGCATCGAAATTCCCGAAGACCACGCGAAGATCGTGCTGCTGTCCACTGATACCGACGGTCGTGCGGATGCGTTGGCTTGCGGTGAAGCGCTCTCAGCGGTCTTATTGGAATGCGCAATGGCCGGATTGGCTACCTGCACCCTGACGCATATTACCGAGGTCCGGACGACCCGTGACCTTGTCGCGACATTGATGGGCTCTGACAGCCATCCGCAGGTATTGATACGGGTGGGTATGGCACCTGCCATGGAAAATCTGCCGCCGGTCACCCCGCGGCGACCGCTCTCCGACGTCTTCCATGTACAGGCTGATTAGGAGGCACAATGCGCGAGCCGTATTCATCATCCCATCGCGTGGTCGTCGGTATCGACGGCTCGCGCTCAGCCCGGCAAGCCGCACTATGGGCCGTCGATGAGGCCATGGAGCGAGACGCCCCACTGCGATTGGTGTACGCGATCGATCCCTCCGAAAGCGAGCCCGACAAGACGGCTGCTGAACTCGCTATCGCCGAGGGTGCCATCCGCGACGCGTTCGCCGCCATCGAGTCGACGCGCAAGTCGGTCAAGATGGATGCCGAAGTAGTGCGTGACCGTCCGATCCCGGCTCTGCTGAAAGAATCATATTCTGCCACGATGGTTTGCGTCGGGTCGACCGGATTGAAGCACGCGGTGCACGGGCACATCGGTTCCACTGCGTCGGCTTTGGTCAGATCTGCACACTGTTCGGTGGCAGTGGTGCCGGTCAACGCAGCCCCGAGTCCCGCGGGCTCCGTTCTGGCGGTCGTGGACGAATCACCTGCCAGCAGTGCTGTATTGGACCTCGCGGTGCGGGAAGCCTGCCTACGCGGTGTCCCATTACGCGTGCTAGCGGTGCAGCCACCTCAAGAGGACGGCATGCATGATGCCGTCGAGACAGCGGCCGCGCCGGCGCGGCTTGAGCGTTACCTGGCGCCTTGGCGACGACGTCATCCGACTGCCGATATCCAGTCGATCACCGGCCACGGCGGCGTGGTCAACTGTTTGGAGTATCTGCACAGAGCCGCCGAGCCAGTCCAACTTCTCGTTTCGGATCCCCGGCACCCTGGGCCGACTGACATTCTGCTTGGACCCTCCGGCCGCGCTGCGTTGGACGCCGCCCGTTGCACCCTGCTGATTTGTGACCGGCGGCGCTGGTTGTGAGTTCAGTTCAAGGCGTTGCTAATTGAAGACGGCGCCGTCCAAGAAGGAAACAGCACACGGCAGGATGGACGTAGTTCCCGGTGGTTCTGTCAGCACTGGACCGGCGAACGCCCGACGGCGGTGCCAGAAGGCCCTAACCCTGGCGGGCCACAATCACCGGAACGTTCGCCGCATGGGCCACCGCCGTGCTGACCGACCCCAATAGCATTCCCGCGAATCCGCCGCGGCCGCGGCTGCCGACAACGACGAGCTGAGCCGACTCGGACTCGTCGAGCAGGTGTCGGGCAGGGTGGTCGCAGACGATCCGGGGATGAATGGTGACGTCCGGATAGCGTTCCAGCCAACCGGTCAGCCGGTCAGCCAGGGCTTGCGGCGGAATCGGATGATCGCCTGACCATTGCACATTCAGAACCTGTGGTATGTCCGCATCTCTATAGGCATGCAAGGCGACCAGGTCCACACCTCGTCGTGATGCCTCGTCGAACGCGATCTCGGTGGCCAATTCCGACACTGACGATCCGTCGACACCAACCACGACCGGAAGATTCGCGGGCTCGGGCGCGGACCCAACCGGGTCGTGGATTACCGCTACCGGGCAGTGCGCGTGATGGAGCAACCCGTTGCTGACCGATCCGAGCAGAACGCGGCTCACCGTGTTCTGCCCGCGACGTCCCACCACCACCATTTGTGCTTGCTTGGACAAATTGACGAGAGTGGACACCGGCACCGAAAAGTAGAGCTCACTCTTGATCTCCGGGAGGGCGCCGTCCTTCGCGCTGTCCTGCGCGATCTTGATCGCCTCGGCAATGACTTTTCGCCCTGCCTCCTCCAGCGCCGAGTCCTCCTCGGCGGGAATGGGGAGCGGCGCATCGGACAGCAGCCACGGTGCGGGTCCCCAAGCCGGCGTGACGACAATATGGACGAGGGTGAGCGGCACATTGCGCATGCTTGCCTCTCGCGCGGCCCACCGAACAGCACTCTCGGACGACGATGATCCGTCGACACCGACCAGGACACCTAGATGTGTTGCAGAATTCAGCATTTCGCTGCTTTTCTCCTTCGAGTCCGAACTCGGGCGAGTGTCCCGATGTCGATGACGCTAACCGCCTGGGCGGCCGTCAGCAATGAGGAATTGGTCCCTGCTCAATAGGCCGTTCGGCCTCGGTCGGACAGGTCACCAGGGCGTTCTACCGCGGAAAGCTATGCCCGCGTCACCCGATCGCCGATGATGCGGTCACGACGTAGGGCATCCAGCTCATCGCCGGACAGTCCCAGGCCGCTCAGGATCTCGTCGTTGTGTTGGCCGAGTGTCGGCGGCGCGAAGCGGTGGTGCCGAGCAGGACCGGGAGTGATGCGGAACGGCCACCCGGGATAGCGGTGCCGGCCGGTGATCGCATGCTCGTAATCCTCGTAATACCCGCGCGCATCGAGTTGCGGTACGTCATACATCCGCTCGGGTGTGATTACCTCCTCGCCGGGAATATCGCGTTCCCGAAGAGCCGCAACGATATTGGCGGACGACTGCATTTGAGTCCAGGCGGCGACGACCTGATCGAATAGGTCATGGGCGGCCGTGCGGCGATCGGCCGTCGCCAACTGGTCATCCTCGAGCAGCCCGGGGCGACCCATCGCGTCGACCAACTGCGACCAGTCGTTGCCGTCGCGCACCGACAGCGCCACCCATACATCGTCGGTGTCGGTCGGGTAGACACCCTGGCAGTAGCCACGATGCCGGTTGCCGGCGCGCGGGCGGACGATCTCGTTCATCGAATACTCGATCACTGGTTCGGCAGTGACGGCGGCGGCGACTTCGATCTGCGCGACCTCGATCAGCTGGCCTTCGCCGGTGCGGCGGCGGTGCTCGAGCGCGGCGAGCAGCGCAACGCCAGCGTGCACCCCGACGATGGGATCGGCAGGGCCCTGCACGTTGCACGGTGGACCGTCCGCGTAGCCGGTCACGGCCGACATGCCGGAGACCTGTTCGATGTTCAGCGCCCAGCCCACGTATTCCCGCCACGGGCCGTCGAGGCCGAATCCTGGCATACGCACCATGATTACGTCCGGGCGCAGCGCTACCAGCGACGGGTAGTCCAGCCCGAACTGCTCCACTACCCGTGGAGAAAAGTTCTCCACAACGATATCCGCCTGCGCGGCAAGCCGTCGTGCGAGTTCGCGGCCGGGCCGCGAGGTCAGGTCCAGGGTGACATCTCGCTTGTTGAGGTTTGTTGCCTGCCACAGCGCGCTGCGTTCGTACCAGTCGTCGCCCTCGTGGGGATACGTCGCGGAATAGCGAAATCCGTCGGGCCGCTGGATCGACTCGACCTTGACGACATCGGCACCGAAGGCGGCGAGGTAACAGGTGAGGTATCCGCCCGCCCAGAAGGTGGTCAGGTCAAGGACTTTCATCCCGGCGAACGGCAGAGACGGATCGGTCATCTCGCTGGCCGGCCAGACTCCACAGGATCGTGCACTGGCCGGCATCGCCGGCGGCTTCGAGAGACGAAACGGCGGGCCCGGACGCCGGAAAGACCAATCCCGTCCTCCGCCGTCGACGAAGAATCCCCGCTTGACGTACTGCGGGCAGTCCAGCGCGGTGGCGCCGTCTGCTACCGGCGCCGCCGGAATACGCAGTGCCTGACTCAATTCGACGATCTCGGCAACGGTTCGCTCGCTGAGCCAGGGCTGGGCGGCGGCGAAGAATTCTGCCCGCTCCGGACCGCCCAACATGATGGCGAACTGCAGCTCGCCGAACTCCGGCAGTCCGAGCATGGCGCACACGTCGAGCCAGTGCTGTCCGGTCAGGCAGTTGATCCCGACCCAGCCGTCGCCCGCCCGGACGACACCCAGCATGGGGCCCGAGCGGATGTTGGACGGCAGGCCCAACGTGCGCACTTTTTCGGCCAGCAGCATCGGGTAAGGCAACGTGGACAGCAGTGCCTCGAAAACCGAGAGGTCGACCTCGGTCACCCGACCCTTGGACGCGATTCGCAGCGCCGTCAACGCGCCCAAGGCGGCGTAGCCGCCCGCGACATATTCGGCGATCCGGGCGCCTGCCTGGACGGGAGGGCGGTCGGGATCGCGTGCCGTGATCCAGCCCGACGCCGCCTGAATTGTCAGCGGTGTCTCCGCGCGATCGCGAAACGGCCCGTGCTGCCCGAAGTTTGAGATGTGCACCACGACCAGGCCCGGGTTGATGTTTTGCAGCGCGTCGACTCCGAGTCCGGCTTTGTCCAGGGTTCCGAGGGCCAGCGCGTCGATCAGGACATCGGCGTCGCTGATGAGCTCGCGTACGACCGCCGCCTGGCTTTCACGCATGATGTCGAGGACTTCGCCATGCTTGCCAGTGTTGAGGTACTCGAACAGCCCGCAACGATCGGGGCGTGGTTCGCCGCCGGGAAACGGACCCCATCGGCGCAGCGAATCCCCTTCCGGTCCTTCAATTTTGATGACGTCGGCGCCGAGGTCGACGAACAGTTTGCCGCAGTAGGGACCTGAGATCTCGTTGGCGATCTCGATGACGCGAAGCCCGTCCAGGGCTCCGGTCATGTGCGCCACTCCTCAACCCCGGCTGCGCCGGCGTCTTCGTCGTCGGCGCGGCTCATGCGGGCAGTCCCATGGCCTTCGGCTCCATGTACTGGCGAATTCCCATGATGCCGCCGCTTTCTCGGCCGAACCCGCTCTGGTTGAAGCCGCCGAATGGCGCACCGCCGGGACCAAAACCGTTGACCGCGATCTGGCCGGTGCGCACCCGGCGAGCGACGGCGACCGCACGGTCCACGTCGGTACCCCACACCGCGCCGGAAAGTCCGTACTGCGAGTTGTTCGCGATCCGCACCGCGTCGTCGTCGTCGCCGTAGCGCAGCACCGACAGCACCGGTCCGAACACTTCTTCCTGGGCGATGGTCGCATCAGGCGTGACCTCGGTCAGGATCGTCGGTTCGAAGTAGAACCCGGTATCCAAGCCGGCCGGCCGGCCGCCGCCGGACACCAGCTTGGCGCCATCGTCGAGCGCCCGGTCCACGTGTGCCTGAACGCGTTGCAGCTGTGCGGCGCTGATCAGTGGACCCATCTGCACCTCGGGATCGGTGGGATCGCCGACCTTCACTGCGCGGGCCAGCGCTACCAGCCGATCGACCACCTCGTCGTGGATCGATTCGGGAAGCAACAGCCGGCTGTGCAGAATGCAGGCCTGTCCGGCGTGGAACGAGCAGGACTCGAACAGCATCCGCTCCAGCAGCTCGTCGCTCAGCGCAAAGTCGTCGAGCACGATACTGGCCGACTTGCCTCCGCACTCGAGCAGCAACCGCTTCATGGTGCCGCCGGCCGCGGCCATCACTTCCCGGCCGACCGCCGAGCTCCCGGTGAAGCTCACCATGTCGATCCGTGGGTCGACCGTCAGCATCCTGCTGGACTCGATATCGGAGGGGGTGACCACGTTGACCGCACCCGGTGGAATGTCGGTGTGCTCGTCGATGATTCGGGCCAGAGCCAGACCGGCGAGCGGGGCCAGTGGTGACGGCTTGAGCACGACGGTGTTGCCCGCGGCCAGCGCGGCGCACAGCTTCATGACGTTGAGCGTGTGCGGAAAGTTCCACGGCGTCAGAATCGACACCACGCCGAGTGGCTCATAGCGCAGCAGCGCCGTTCCCGCAGCGCCGTAGGCATCGATCTGCTCCTCGACGGGATGGGTGGCAAGTTCTGCGCTGTTCAATGCCGCGAACGCCGGTCCCTCGACGTGGATGGTCCGCTCGTTGCCGGTGCATCCCCACTCGCGCTGCGCCAGCGCGAAGAACTCGTCGGCATACGCGAGCAATGCCTCGCCGAGTTGGTTGAGCCAGCCGGCCCGCTGCTCGGGTCCGGCATCGGCCCACGGCCCGGCGTCGAACGCGGTGCGGGCGGCCGCGATCGCACTGTCGACCTGGGCGGGACTCGGGTCAGGTACGGAGGCGATCACCGCCTCGGTGGCCGGACTGATGTCGTCGTAGCGGCCATTCTCGGGTTCTATCCACTGTCCGTCGATATAGACCGCGTAGGTGTCGATGAGTGAGCGTTGGTCAGCCATGTTGATTCCTTCGGACGGTCTGGCGGCTCAACGTTTGGTGTACACCTGTCGGGCTGCTGCCGTCAATGGTCTAGGTTGCAGTCCGACTGCTACACGCCTATTTCTGCTCCACAGCAAGCATATTGACATTACCGGGACCGCCAGAGTAAACAGAGTGCACCGAACACATCGTATGGAGATGTACGATCACGGCTGTCCCATCATGTCCAGGGAGGCGACGTGCACGCTAGGTCTTGTTCGGCGGTCCCACTGCACTCCCCCGACTTCTACGCCGGCGATCCCTATCCGGCATACCGCGAGCTGCGTGCGACGGCGCCGGTGTGCTGGAACGACGTCACCAACTTCTGGGCGCTGCTCCGCTACGAAGACATCCGCTTCGTGTCGAGCAACCCGGCCATGTTCACCTCGACCAAAGGAATCTCCATCCCCGACCCGGCGATGCCCAACCCGGTCCAGCCGGGAAACCTCATCTTCACCGACCCACCGCGGCACCGACAGCTGCGCAAGCTGATCAACTCGGGGTTCACCCGGCGCCGTGTGGCCGTCCTGGAGCCGAAGATCCGTGAGATCGTTCGGGGAATCCTCGACGGGTTGCAACCGAATTCCGTACACGAGTTCGCCGAAGAGATCGCCGCTCCGCTGCCGACCCGGATGATCGCCGAGCTGATCGGCGCTCCGCCGGACGACTGGGAACAGTTCCGGGCCTGGTCGGACGCGGCCACCGGAACCGCCGATCCGGAGATCCACCTCGACCCAATGGTGGCCGTCGGGCAGCTCTTCGAGTATTTCCAAAAGCTGATCGGGGCCAGGCGGATCGAACCACGCGAAGACTTGCTGTCGGTTCTGGCCGGCGCCGAGATCGACGGAGACCGGCTCACCGACGAAGACTTGCTCAACTTCGCGTTTCTACTGCTCGTCGCCGGCAATGAGACCACCCGCAATCTGATCGCGCTGGGCACCCTCGCGCTGATCACGCACCCCGACCAGTATCGCCTGCTGGTTGATGATCCCGCGCTGATCCCGGGCGCTGTCGAGGAGATGCTGCGGTGGAACAGCCCGGTGGTCCACATGGCGCGTACAGCCAACGTCGACGTCGAGATCCGCGGTCAGCGCATCGCCGAAGGCGACGTGGTGGTCATGCTGTACGGCTCGGCTAACCGTGATGAGGACGTATTCGGTTCCGACTCAGAAGAATTCAAAGTGACCCGCCACCCGAACCCGCACATCGCGTTCGGCTGCGGTGAACATTCGTGCGTTGGCGCGCAACTGGCGCGGTTGGAGGCAACGGTGATGTTCGAGGAGCTGCTGCACCGCTTCCCCGGGCTCGAGCTGGTCGGGGAGGTCGACCGGATGCGGGCCACCATGGTGCCCGGGGTCAAGCGGATGCCGCTTTTGTTGGGAACCTGACCCGCGCCGGCGACGATGCAGAGCGCAGCGATGGGGAGGAGCGGCGCACATGACCGAAGTAGAGGAGGACGAAACGAGTGGTGGACGAAGAGAGCGAGCTCCACACCAAGCTGAGGGCGCTAGTCGGCCAACCCACCGGCGGCACGGGAAAGCCGTCGGTGGCGCCCGATCCGGTCAATCAACCGATGATCCGGCACTGGGCATACGCGCTCGCTGACATGAATCCCGTCTACCTCGACCCGGAGTTCGCGGCCGCGTCGCGGTTCGGCGGCATCGTGTCACCGCCGGTCATGCTGCAAACCTGGACGATGCCCTCGCCGAACCTGGAGGGCATCGGAGAGCGGGGCGGCGCACCGATGGAGATCAAGAACAATCCCACGGCGTTTCTCGATGAGGCCGGCTACAGCAGTACGGTGGCGACCAACTCGGAGTTCGAAATCGAGCGCTATCCGCGGCTGGGCGACGTTATCAGCGCGACGTCGGTGTTCGAGGACGTCTCCGACGAGAAGAAGACGGCGCTGGGCACCGGTTTCTTTCTGACGTGGGTGATCACCTACACCGATCAGAACGGTGAAGTGCTGGGGCGCCAGCGATTTCGCGTTCTGCGATTCAGGCCGGAACGCTGATGGCGTCCCGACTGGCACCGACCATCAGCCCGGACACCGAGTTCTTCTGGAACGGGCTGCGCGACCACAAGCTGCTGATCCAGCGCTGCAACCGATGCGGAGCGCTGCGCAATCCGCCGCGGCCGATGTGCCCCGCGTGCCGCTCCCTGGGTTGGGAGGCGATCGAGTCGTCCGGCCGCGGCACTGTCTACAGCTACGTGATGCCGCACGAACCTCGGTTCCCGTTCTTTGACTATCCCTACATTGTCGTCCTGGTGCAGCTGGCCGAGGGCGTACGGCTGCTGTCGAATCTGTGTGATATCGACCCCGCGGACGTCACGGTCGGGATGCCGGTCGAAGTCTGTTACCAGACGTTTGATAACGACCTGGTGCTCCACCAGTTTCGGCCGGCGGAAGGAAATCGATGACGACCACCCGGGCTCGCGGAACGACTTCGAAAAAAACCCTGCAGTGGGTCGACATCGAGGTCGGTGACGAGGTGACGCCACTCGAGATCCCGATCACCACCACGATGATCGTCGCCGGCGCGATCGCATCGCGTGACTTCATGCCGGTGCACCACGACCGCGACTATGCCAACAAGCAGGGGTCGCCCAACTTGTTCATGAACATCTTGACCTCCAACGGCTATTGTGTGCGTTTCCTCACCGATTGGGCCGGACCCGAGGCGATGGTCACCAAACTGTCGATTCGCCTCGGCGTGCCGTGTTTTCCGGACGATCCCTTGCGCTTCACCGGCAATGTGACCGGCAAGGCCGAAGGATCAGATGGCGAGAACTTCGTCGAGGTGACCTTCAAGGCGTCCAACAGCCTTGGCGATCACGTCTCCGGCACCGCCGTTCTCAGCTTGCTCGACGGAGCAGGCGCATGAGCGGCTCGCTGCCCGGCAGCTGCGCCATCGTCGGCATCGGCCAGACCGAGTTCTCCAAGGAATCCGGCCGCAGCGAGCTGCAATTGGCGTGCGAAGCGGTCAGTGCTGCGCTCGACGATGCCGGCTTGGCGCCCGGCGATGTCGACGGCATGGTCACCTTCACGATGGACTCCAGTGACGAGATCGACATCGCCCGAAATGTCGGCATCGGTGACCTGAATTTCTTCAGCCGCGTACATCACGGCGGCGGGGCGGCGGCGGGCACGGTGGTGCATGCGGCGATGGCGGTCGCGTCTGGCGTGGCCGATGTGGTGGTGTGCTGGCGTGCCTTCAACGAACGTTCCGGCTTTCGCTTCGGCGGCAGCGGACGCACTAGCGCGGAGACCCCGCTGTTCATGGCGCACTACGCGCCATTCGGATTGATCACTCCCGCAGCGTGGGTCGCGATGCACGCGCAGCGCTACATGTCGACCTACGGAGTCACCAACGAGGACTTCGGCCGCATCGCCGTGGTGGACCGCATGCACGCGGCCAAGAACCCCAACGCGTGGTTCTACCAGCGTCCGATCACGCTGGAAGACCACCAGAACTCCCGCTGGATCATCGAACCCGTTCTGCGACTGCTTGATTGCTGCCAGGAAAGCGACGGCGGGGTCGCGCTGGTGGTCACCAGCGCCGAACGCGCCCGCGACCTGCGGCAGCCGCCGGCGATCATCACCGCCGCCGCGCAAGGCGCAGCCGCCGACGGTGAAATGATGACCAGCTACTACCGCGACGACATCACCGGGCTCCCGGAGATGGGCGTGGTCGCGAACCGGCTGTGGCACGATTCTGGCTTGAAGCCGCAGGACATCCAAACCGCCTTCATCTACGACCATTTCACCCCGTTCGTGTTCACCCAGTTCGAGGAACTCGGATTCTGCGGGCGTGGCGAAGCCAAAGACTTCGCCACCGTCGAGCGGCTTTCGTTGGGTGGAGAACTGCCGATCAATACCAACGGCGGACTGCTCGGCGAGGCCTACATCCACGGGATGAACGGCATCACCGAGGGCGTCCGCCAGATACGCGGAACCTCGTACAACCAAGTCGACAACGTCGAGCACGTGCTCGTCACGTCGGGCACCGGGGTGCCCACCAGCGGTCTGATTCTCGCGCCGGATAGGTGACGGTGCGGTGATGACTCAAGCCACCGCGAACGATACCCGCGAGCTCATCGTGGAGTCCGCATATACCTGCTTTCGCAAGCAAGGACTGCAAAAAGCCACGATCGTCGACATCGCGAAGATGGCGGGTGTCTCCCGCAGCACGATTTATGAGTATTTCCGCGACAAGGCCGCCATCGTCGAAGCCTGCGCCGAACATGCTTCCGAGCAGTTCTATCGCCAGATGTCCACGTCGATGGAGCGGGGCAGCTCGCTGGAGGACAAGCTCAGCCGCGCAGCGGTGTTCGTAACCCAGGCCCGACGGGTCATCGCCTCGGAGAAATACTTCGACGAAGAAGCGATCAGCCTGCTGCTGACCAAAGACGCCGCCGTCTTGCTGCGCGAATGCGTCGACTTCATCGCGCCCCACCTCGCCGCCGCCAAGCTAACCGGCGAGGTTCGCAAAGACCTCGACACCCAGTCTACCGGTGAATGGTTCGCGCGCATCCTGTTCTCGCTGTTCAGCACGCCGTCATCGACGCTGGACATGGACAACCCCGATGTCGTCGCCGACTTTGTGCGTGCACATCTGGTCCGGGGGTTCGCCAACGATCGCCGGCGGCCAAGACGCGCAGTCGACGCGCGATAACAGCCCGCCTGGGCACGGCCCGATGGCACCCGGATGGAGGACTAATGGCCCTGCTGTCGGCAGCGCCGCCCGACAATCGTTGACGGCAGATATCGTTGACGGCAGATAACGATCAGGAGGTCGAGAAATGCCTGCCACCGCGGTGCAAACCGAAGTCATCGAGAACGCGGTGAGGTCGGCGTGCCGCGCCCCGTCACAGCACAACAGCCAACCCTGGCAGTGGGCATTCGACGGTGATCAACTCCGGTTGTTCCTCGATCAAAGTCGAGTAATGGGCACCGACCAGTCCTCGCGAGAGGGGCTGATCGGTTGCGGCGCCGCCCTCGATCATCTTCGGGTAGCGATGGCCGCGGCCGGTTGGCAGTCACACGTTAACCGGTTTCCAACTCCCGACAACCCGAATCACCTGGCCTCGATCCGATTCACCCCGATCGATTCTGTGACTGATCAAGATCGGCGTCGCGCCAACGCAATCTGGGCACGCCGCACCGACCGCCTGCCGTACACCGGACCAACGGACTGGCAATCCTTCGAACCGATGCTAGCCGGCGCGGTCGACGAAGCGGCCGTGCACCTGGACATACTCCCTGACGATTCGCGTCCCCGACTTCTGGATGCAGCCCAGCTCGCCGAATCGTTACGGTTCTATGATATTCCTTATCATGACGAACTCCATTGGTGGACAGCACCGTTCGAGGCATCGGAAGGTATTCCCTACAGTGCCCTGGTTTCGGCAGACGAGGGTGACCGAGTCGGGATAGACCGGGTGTTCCCGGTCACCCATCAGACCGAACGACGCGCCGAAATTCCCGAAGACCACGCCAAGATCCTGCTGCTGTCCACCGAGGCCAACGGTCGCGCCGACGCATTGGCTTGCGGCGAAGCGCTTTCGGCGGTCTTGCTGCAATGCACGATGGACGGCCTCGCCACCTGCCCGGTGACACATCTCACCGAGCTCTATGTCACCCGCGAAATCATCCAGTCGCTGATGGATCACGATGGCGTACCGCAAATCCTCGTCCGGGTGGGCGTGGTGCCGGTCACCGAAGACACGCCGCCGCCCACGCCGCGGCGACCCCTGTCCGAAGTTCTACAGTTGAAAAGTTGACGGGAACAGCGATGCGCGATTCAAACACACCGCAACCCGCTGTCGTCGTCGGCATCGACGGATCTCAAGCCGCGATCCACGCCGCGGAATGGGCCGTCGATGAGGCTGTCAGTCAAGAGATCCCGCTGCGCCTAGTCCAGGTGATCCCTGAAGAGGTCGAGCCTGCACCGCTCGCGTCGGTCGGCAACGTGCGGATGGAACTCGAATATGGGCAGACCGCGCTCAGGATCGCCAGCGCCGCAGTGGAAGCCACCGGAAAGCCGGTCAAAGTCGAAACCGCAATTCTGCAGGGTGATCCCGCGGCGACGCTCATCGCCGAATCCCGCAACGCCGAGATGATCTGCGTCGGTTCGGTGGGAATTGGACGCTTTGCGCGCGCGTTCTTGGGTTCCACTGCCGCCGAGCTTGCCGAGGCCGCCCACTGTCCGGTCGCAATCATCCGCACTCAGCAGAGCCAACCGAAACCCGACAGCGCCTTGATCGTGGTCGCAGTCAACGATTCACCAGACAACGACGACGTCGTCGAGCAAGCGATAAGGGAGGCACAGCTGCGCCAGGCACCGGTTCTTGCCGTCGGAGTGTTGCGAAAAGATACCGGGGACATGCCCAACGCAGAGCTGAATCGACGGGTGCAGCGCTGGAGTCGGCGCCACCCTGGCCAAAAAATCTACGCCGGTGCCACCCGAACCGACATTGCAGACTTCCTTGCCGTAATGGACAAAACGATACAGCTCGCCGTAATCGGCAGCACCGATGTTGACCAGGTCGCGCGTCTCATTGGGCCACACCGCCATCCCATCCTGGGGCATGCAGAGTGCTCGGTGCTGATTGTCCGGTCCTAGTACACGCGAAATACCCAGGCGGCTGACAATGACCGGAAGCAAGCCTGTGCACGATGGTGTTACTTCGACGCTTCGCGATGGCGCCACGGTATCGTTGCGGCGGCTCGGATCGGCGGATATCGACGCGGTCATCGCGCTGCACAAAACGCTCAGCGACCGCGAACTCTACTTGAGATTCTTCACGATGCATCCGGTGTATCGGAAAACTCTGGTTGACAAGCTCACGGACGGCAGCAGCGAAACCTACGCACTGGGCGCCTTTGAATCCGGTACGTTGATCGGCGTCGCCGACTACGCGACGTGCGGGAAGCCGGCAACCGCGGATGTCGCAGTTGCCGTCGCCCACGAAGATCACCTGCGCGGGGTTGGAACCGCCTTGCTACGGCGGCTCGCACAGATCGCCCACGACAACGGAATTCAGCACTTCGTCGCAGATGTCTTGGCGACGAATCACTTGATGTTCAAAGTGCTCCACGATGCCGGCCTGCGTCCGCAACACAAGAGCTATGACTGTGGTGTCGTGCACTTTGACATCGACTTGGCTGCATTCTCACTCGAGTCCGGCTGAACGATACTGGTCGACCATGTCGATCAGTCGACGACGCATCAATCGAAGGCCGATCCGTCCAAGTACTCGACAACGTCGTGTAGCGGGCGACGCGGAGTCGCCGGCAACGGGTCGGCGTTGAGCGGAGCCCAGCCGATGCGCAGCAACATCTGAGGGAACCCGCTGATCCCGAAAACCTCCCTCTGCACGGCATCACGCGTCTCGGTGATTTCCAGCGGTTCGGTGACTGGGCAGCTGGCAAGACCGAGTGCGGTTGCGCTCAAAAGCATCAAACCCGTGGTTTCGCCGGCCCGCAGCCGTGCCAGCATGCTGTCGTCCCTGGTGCCGAGCGCCAACACGACGGCATTATCGTCGACTGGTTCCGCGTCGGGTGGCTGCGGCAGTACCGAACCGGCGAACAGCCGCGGCGGCAGCGGCGCGGTAGGGTCGGACTCCGGTGTATTGCGAGCCGGCACACCAGCCAACGATGCGTATCTTCCGCTCCAGGTGGTGAGTTCGGTGAGGTAATCAAAGTCCGTAGCGTGTCGCCGAACCGCTTGAGCGACAATCTGTTGCAATTCGGGCAACGACTCGATTTGGCGCAGCATGACACCCGCGCGTGCCGCGCGGGCACCTAGCAGGGCGATGTAGTTGGCGGGCACGCTCCATTCACTGTAGCGGCGCCGGTCGGTGCGCCGCCGCGGAATCGCCGCCGCCAGCGTGATATCAACTTCGCTGGCTGCACGACGGTAAACCTCCAGGGCGGCAAGGTGTTCGGGTTCATCGGGGTTGGGCAGCCGATGGACCTTCGATTGCCACCCGAGCGCCGCGAGTGCCACCACGCAATGATTCAGGGCGATGCCGCAGCTCAAGATGAGGTCGCGGCCATCGGGGTCAGTGTTGGGTAGATGTAACCTGCGGTCGGCGTAAAGGTGCAAACTGTCCGAGCCAACCCGCCACCGCCACGGTTGGGTGTTGTGCACCGACGGCGAGCGGGTAGCCAGCGACAAGACCGCGTGAACGGTCTCACGATCCGGGAAGTGAGCGTTCATCGGGTCACCGCTTTCTGCTAGCCATAAAGACTTAATCCAGAGTTGCCCGGCTCGACGCTTAGCCGCTAGAGCCGAAAGACTCCACTAAAAAGGACGCCCGTGGGCAGCAGGCACTTTGACGTCGCATGCCTGACGGGTCTTATGGCCATATTGCTAGTGACAAACGCCCTCTGATCTTGCGCGCTCTTCTCTTATAGCGTCATTCAAGCCGCTGAGAATTATGAAGATCAACTTCTCTGGGAGAAGACATGCCGTCACACGGTGGGCATTCAGGAATTATCGTCGGTGTAGACGACTCCCCCGCCGCCAAGGCGGCGGTGGGTTGGGCAGCGCGCGATGCCGAATTGCGGAGCATTCCGCTAACGCTCGTGCACGCTGTTTCGCCGAACTTAACGACGTGGTCGGACGCACCGTTGTCGCCCGGGTTAGCGGAGTGGCAGAAGAACCACGGGCGTCGACTGCTGGACGAAGCAATCAAGATCGTTCAAGAAGTTTGCGACCGCGGAGGTCCCACCCAGATCCACACGAAGGTTTTGTCGTCGCCAGCCGTCCCCACACTGACCGACCTGTCCAGAGACGCCGAGCTGATGGTTGTCGGGTCGTCTGACACCGGCAGCTGGCACGGCCGGGTTCTCGGCTCGGTCAGTTCCGGGCTGTTACGTCATGCGCATTGCCCCGTCGCGGTCATCCACGATGGTGATCCGTTGACGCCGGATCAACTTCGGGCACCTGTGTTGGTCGGCATCGACGGCTCGTCGTTATCGGAGTTGGCGACCGCGACGGCATTCGATGAGGCTTCACGTCGAAACGTCGGGCTAATCGCTTTGCACGCCTGGAGCGATGTTGATGTATCGGAATGGCCCGGTGTCGATTGGCCCGCCACGCAGTCGATGGCCGAGCAGGTACTGGCCGAGCGGCTGGCGGGCTGGCGGGAGCAGTATCCCGATGTGAACGTCCGCCGAATCGTCGTCCGCGATCAGCCGGCACACCAACTCGTCATACATTCGGCGGAAGCCCAGTTGGTCGTGGTCGGCAGTCGTGGCCGGGGCGGATTCGGCGGAATGCTCGTGGGCTCGGTAAGCGAAAGCGTTGCCCAATTGGCCCGTACGCCGGTGATCGTGGTCCGCCAGCCCGCGATCAAGGCTTCGGGATCTTCCTTGGTGGCCAGTGCATCTGGAAGCTAACGCTGGCGCCGAGCAACTCAGGTTAGCCGTCGGGTCGGAGCCACCGCCGCGGGTTTCGTCTCCGCGGCGGCGGAACTAGGGCCATTGGTCCCTATTGGCGGCCGGACTGGTGACGCCGTGACGGGTGACCCATCGGCCACTGGGCGATCAGCGTCGGTGCCCGGCGGACTTTCGACCCATACGGCTGATGGCATCCTGCCCTTCCCGGCACACTCGCTGTGCTCGCACCATAGAAATCGGCCAGGACGAAAGGTGTGAGCAATGAGGGCTAATGTCGGTGATTGGCTGGTGGTCAAGGGCAACGAACAGTCGGAGCACTGCGGGATGATCACCGAGGTGCACGGGCCGGAAGGATCGGCACCGTATATGGTCCGGTGGCTGGAAACCGATCACGAGGCACTGGTATTCCCGGGGCCCGATGCGATCATCGTTACCAGCGTCGAGCAAGAAGCGACCGACGAACGGGTACGGTCACGGCTGGCGTCGGTACAAGAGAACATCATGAAACGTACTCCCGATAGAAGTTGAGATTCGGCCGAAATCATCTGCGCCACAGAGAACCAGGCGCATCGTTGACTCCGTTGCAGACGTTGATCTCGGCATCGTCGCCAGGTTCTTGGCTCGATAACGCCGACGGGCACGTCATCCGAAACCTTTTTCCGTACCCTTGCGCTTTATGACCGCGTCGCCGGCCGCTGGGCTAACGTCCGCTGAAGTAGCCCAGCGGGTTGCCGACGGCAGGGTCAATGATGTCCCCAGTAGGGCGACCCGCAGCGTGGCCGACATTATTCGCGCGAATGTCTTCACTCGGATCAACGCCATCCTGGCAGTGTTGTTCGCGATCGTGCTGGCGACCGGCTCATTGATCAACGGGCTGTTCGGGCTTCTGATCATTGTCAACAGCGTCGTCGGTATGGTGCAGGAGCTGCGGGCCAAACTGACGCTGGACAAACTGTCGATTGTCGGGCAGGCCAAGCCACTGGTGCGCCGGGCGGACGGAACACGGGAATTGTCGCCCAACGAAGTCGTTTCCGACGACGTCATCGAATTGGGCCCGGGCGATCAGGTCGTGGTGGATGGCGTGGTGGTCGAGGAGTCCGGGCTGGAGATCGACGAGTCGCTACTCACCGGCGAGGCCGACCCTGTCCTGAAAAGCGTCGATGACGCGATAATGTCAGGCAGTTTCGTCATCGCCGGAACCGGTGCGTACCGAGCCACGAAAGTGGGACGCGATGCCTACGCAGCCACGCTGACCGCCGAGGCCAGCAAGCTCACCCTGGTCCACTCGGAGCTGCGGGCCGGAATCAACAAGATTCTCCAGTTCATTACCTATCTGCTGATTCCGGCGGGGCTGCTGATTATCTACACGCAGCTGTTCACCACCCATGTCGGCTGGCAGCAGTCGGTGCTGCGCATGGTTGGCGCGCTGGTCCCGATGGTCCCGGAGGGCCTGGTGCTGATGACTTCGATCGCGTTCGCCGTGGGTGTCGTTCGCCTGGGCCGCCGTCAGTGCCTGGTGCAGGAGCTGCCGGCCATCGAGGGACTGGCCCGGGTCAACGTGGTGTGCGCCGACAAGACCGGCACGTTGACCGAGAATCGGATGCAGGTGGCCGACCTGCAGCAGCTCGATTCTGCGGCTGGCATGAACACGATCATCGATGTGCTGGCGTCGATGGCTGCCGACGACGCCCGCCCCAACGCCAGCATGCAGGCCATCGCTGAGGCCTACCGCAACCCGCCGGACTGGACCGTCACTGCGACCGTCCCGTTTAAGTCGGCGACGAAGTGGAGCGGAGCGTCCTTCGGAGGGCACGGCAACTGGGTTCTCGGCGCCCCAGACGTGCTGCAGGATCGGTCGTCAGCGGTGGCCGCGCAGGCCGAGGCCGCGGGTTCACAGGGACTGCGTGTACTGCTACTCGGGTCTACCGACCTACCGGTCGATCATCATGATGCGCCCGGCCACGTTGTCCCGGCCGCTCTGATCATGCTGGAGCAAAGGGTGCGTCCAGATGCCCGTGGCACTTTGGATTACTTTGCTGAGCAGGATGTTTCGGTGAAGGTGATTTCCGGTGACAACGCCGCATCGGTGGGCGCGGTGGCATCGACGCTGGGCCTTGACGGAAAGACATTCGACGCCCGAAACTTACCCACCGACCCGGATCGACTGGCCGAAACATTGTTAAAGTGCACCACTTTCGGCCGAGTGCGTCCGGACCAGAAACGTGCGATGGTGCGCGCCTTGCAATCCCGCGGTAACACCGTCGCGATGACCGGCGACGGTGTGAACGACGTACTGGCGCTGAAGGACGCCGATATTGGCGTCGCCATGGGAGCGGGAAGTTCGGCGTCACGGGCTGTGGCCCAGATTGTGCTGCTAGACAACAAGTTCGCGACGCTGCCCTATGTGGTGGGCGAAGGCCGCCGAGTGATCGGCAATATCGAACGAGTATCCAACCTGTTCTTGACCAAGACCGTGTACTCGGTGCTGCTGGCATTGCTGATCGGCATCGCCGGGCTCGCGGCTAAATCGTTGGGCATCAAATCGTTGATGTTCCCCTTCGAGCCCATCCATGTGACCATTGCCGCCTGGTTCACTATCGGCATTCCCGCGTTCATCTTGTCCCTGGCACCCAACACGGAACGTGCGCAATCGGGTTTCGTCCGCCGGGTGATGACGGCTGCGGTACCCAACGGCGCGGTCGCCGGCATCGCGACATTCGTGTGCTATCTGCTGGCCTTCCGGGGAACTGAAGCGACGGCGGCCCAACAAACGCAGGCGTCGACGTCGGCGTTGATCACGCTGCTGGTGATCGCAGTGTGGGTGCTGGCGGTCGTGGCCCGACCCTACAGCTGGTGGCGGGTGGCCTTGGTGGCGCTGTCCGGCAGCGCGTATGTGGTGATCTTCAGCATCCCGCTGGCGCGTCAGCAGTTCATGCTCGATCCCTCGAACATCGCGTTGACCGGCACCGCGCTGGGGATCGGCGCGTTGGGCGCGGCGGTCGTCGAAGCCTTGTGGTGGTTGCGGGGCTCGGCTGGCGGAGTGCCGCCTCGTTTGTGGCGCCAACCGGAAGCCTGATTGCATGCACATTCACCGCCCAAGCCGAAGGCAAGTTGGCTGAATTTACTCCTCTGACCACCCAAAGCGACGGGCTTGTCGGGCGCATTCAACAGTTGTATGGTGACCGCCGTTCGGTCGGTTCCGCGGGCCGTGAGGGGCCGGGATCGAGGGAATGTGTCTGTCAAGGCCGTTGGGGGCCGAGGCTCCGAGTCGCATCCACGCGCTCCAGGAGGGCCCACCTCGGCAGCCAAAGCTGAGACCGGACAGACCGATCAAGGTCAGCCGACTGAGCGGCGGCAAACATCCCGGCCCGAAGAACTTCAGGAAGCCAGCCGCATTGCCGCGCTGCTGCGCGACCGGTTCGGGATTGAGGATTGACGACCGATGGCTACCTGTGCTGGGCCGCCGGCACCGTCGAGGACCGAGGCGCCCGGCCTGGTTTTCCCCCTGGCGGTGCATGCCTGGATGGTGACATGAGGGTTGTTGCGCAGACGCTGGTATTTACCTGTGCCCGCTCCGGTCCACATGCCGACCCTGCCATCACTGACCGGAACCGTCCAAACAGGTGTGGCCACTCCGGCGCCGCTTTTACGGAACGTGTTCAGCAGCATGTGTTTTCCGCTAGTAATGTCGATCGTTTTCGTCACGGCCGCCTTTGAGGTTTTGGTCGCTTCGCTAGCGAAAACACTGCGCCCTCACGTACCAAGTCATGCTCCGTTTCCAGTGTCCTTGTGTAACCACAGGAAGTCGTGGATTCCACCGCCCCGCAGTAAAGTCCGCTCCCAAACCCGCAGCAACGGAAACACTTCGGATCCAGAGATGATCTCGGGCCGGTCTAGGTCGTAGGTGTGCCCTTTCCAGGTGAGCTTGCACGCCCCGGCCGTTAAAACGTTGCGGCACCAATCAGTCTGGCTGCCGTAAGGCAGAGATACGACGAAGCCGTCACCGTAAGGTCGAGCACCAAGGGGTGTTTGATAAGTCTTCCCGGTATGACGGCCCACGTGGGCAAGAAGCGCGGTGACGGAACGTTGATGACCCGCACGCCTGCGACGGAAGCCGGCGTATCTCTTGAAGACCCACAGTCTGAGCCAGTCTGGGTGGCGTCTAATGATTCTGGGCATAACTACGGGAGACGCGAGCACCGCTGCAAGCGTGCCGACCAGGCCAGCCGCGACGACAACGAAGGTTCGCGCCAGCCACCCCCGGTCGATGTGGTTGTCGGTATCCACGCTTGACTTTTTCACATGCGCCGGCTCCCGCACGGTCGAATCAGGCGAATGTGGATTCCGGGTCGGGTTCCGGACCGAACCGGAAACGGCGGCCGCTAATCGAGACCGGGAGAACCCGAACATAATGTTGCTTTAACGTCGCAATCCATGGCAGCAGCTGGGCCTGCTCGGCCTCTTGGATCTGCTCGTTAGTACGGAGCATGCGGGCCGTGCCCTTCACGATGACACTCCAGCCTTCGGCGGCATCGTGGTCGTCGGCCTCGAAAAGAACACGATTGTTGATGGCGGTGCTGACCAACTTGGTGCCCTCCGCGGTGCGAAAGAGCACAGTGCGGCGCTGCACGACGAAGTTCACCGGAAAGATCTCGGGCTGGCCCTCGACGCTGGTGACCAGACGCCCTAACGGCACGCTTGCCAGCAGATCCCAGCTTTCGGTGGCCGAAAGGATGCTGACCGGTTGACCGGTTTCGGACATCGGGGCGCTCACCGGCCTTGCGGCAGTAGTGCCGCAACCGGACACGTTGATTCGAACCGCAGATCGTGCATTCTCATGGCGGCAGTCACACCGCTAACTTAGACAGCATCGGGTACCGGCACAACCAAGCTGAGCATGTCGCTAAACCACATTGGACGTGACCCCGTTTTGCGGACACGGCCTCAGGCGACTTTTGCCATTCGAGCGGTTCGTTCGAACCCCAACTCATCGCCTTCACAGAGCGGGCACCGGTCACGGTTGGGCCTCTGTGGGCCCAGAGGGCGACACTTATCGGTTGCCCTACTGCTTTTCCAAGGCTTCGGTGATGGCGCTGGTGGAGCGGCCGAGGGCAGCAACTTCGGCGTCCATGCGGGGCAACAATTCCGGAGTGAATCTGCGGATGGCGAACTCACCGAGTGGGGTAGCCAACACCGGCTTGAGCCAGCGGAACAACCCCACCCATTCCGGGCAGTAGACATGGCTCTTGCGGTCCTCGATCCCCGCGACGAATGCAGCCGCGCACGCCTCCACCGAAGTGGTCAGGTTCAAGGGCCAGGGCAGCTTCGCCAACATTTCCCGGAACGACGGCAGGTCGGCCTTGGTATCCCGGACGAGGTCGGTGTCAATCCAGGACATATGCGCCGAGCCGACGCTGACGCCCTGATGCGCGACCTCCAGTCGCAGCGTGTTGGCGAGGTGCTCGACACCGGCCTTCGACGTGTCGTAGGACACCATCCCGGGAGCGGCTGCGAATGCGGCCAGCGACGAGACGATCAGCACATAGCCGCGACGTTCGATCACCGCCGGCAGCGTGGCACGCACGGTGTGAAAGACACCGAGCACATCGACATCGATGACCCGCTCGAACGCCTCCGGATCGACGTGCAGCAGGGACCCATAGCTGGCAATCCCCGCGTTGGCCACAACGACGTCGATGCCGCCGAAGACTTCAACGGCCTTGTCGGCCGCGGCCTGCATGGCCGACAGGTCACGCACATCGGCGATCACGGTCAGCACGTGCTCGTCGCCGCCGAGGTCGGCAGCCAGCTCTTTCAGCGGGCCCTCGTCCAGATCGGTCAGCACCAGTTTGGCGCCTTTGTGGTGCAGCCGACGGGCGGTTTCGGCGCCGATTCCGCGGGCACCGCCGGTGATGAAGACGACTTGGGAGTTCACAGATGCCATAAGTCGAAAGCTACTCCGGTGCGTGCGCTAGATCACCCAAATGGCGGCGACTACAACCTGCACGAGCGCACGATCATCGACACCGTCGTCTTGCTGCCCGCTATCGGAACCGGATGACGCGCCCGGGTGTCAACCGTTCTACCCGCCCCCGGCATTCGACCTCGGCCGACGGAACTTCACGGGGGTCGACGCTGATCTCCGCACCTTTCCCACTGATCCGCAGGTGCAGGTGCTGGCCGCGGTAATGGATCGGGAAGCTCAGTGCGCCAAGGTATTCCGGCCACTGCGGGGACAGCACGATGCGATCGTCACGCATCTCCAGGCCGGTGAAGCAGCGCTGCACAAAGTCGACGCTGCCGACCATCGCGGCCAGATGAATGCCTTCGGCCGTGGTCCCGCCCTGGATGTCGGCGACATCGGCCTTGAGCACCTGCTGGAAGAAATCCAGCGCGCGATCGCGATTGGCCCGAGCCAGCACCCATCCGTGGACGACCCCACTCAGTGTCGATCCGTGGGAGGTGCGGGCCACGTAGTAGTCGACCATCTTCGGGATCTGGTCGTGGCTCAAGTAGTAGTCCAGTCGACCAAGCAGCTCGCGCAGTTCGTCCGACGACAGCAGGTAGAGCAGCATCAAGGCGTCGGCCTGCTTGGACGCCTTGTACCGGTTGACATCGTCGTTCTCGGCCTCAAGAATGCGGTCCAGCCGCTGAATGTTGCCGTAGCGCTGCCGGTAGACGCCCCAATCCAGTTCTGCCAGTTGCTCATATCCCCCGAACTGGCTGATCACCCCCTCGTGGAACGGGACAGACATGCGCCGGCTGACGTGATCCCACTGCGCCAGCTCGTTATCTGTCAGTTCCAGCTTCTCGCGCAAATCCAATCGGTTAGGTAGCGGCATCAACTCGAGCGCGTCGATCGCCCGCAAGATCACCCAGACCGCCATCACATTCGTGTACGCGTTGTCGTTCACCCCGTCGAACGGCCGGTCCGGGTAACCGGAGTGGAATTCGTCAGGCCCGATGATGCCATTGATGTGATAGCGATCCTGTTCGGGGTCGTATGTCGTTCTGCTCACCCAGAACCTGGCTATCTCGGCCAGCATCTCGGTGCCGTAGTCGATCAGATACGCCAGATCGCCGGTGACTTGGTAGAACTGCCACGCGTTATAGGCGATGGCGATGCCGATGTGGTGCGCTCGGTGACTGGGATCGGGCCGCCACCGGCCGGACCGCGGATTCAGGTGCAACGTAGGGCTTTCCTCCCGACCGTCGCTGCCGGACTGCCACGGATACATCGCGCCGCGGTAACCGGCCAGCGCGGCGGCGCGGCGGGCCTCCGGCAAGCGACGATACCGGTATCTCAGCAGCGACCGGGTGACCGTCGGAAGGCGCAGGTCCAGCGCCCGGAAGACGAAAAGCTCGTCCCAGAAGATGTGCCCGCGGTATGCCTCACCGTGCAGCCCCCGGGCCGGCACCCCGACGTCAAGTTCCGCGCTGTGGTAGGACACCGTCTGCAGCAGATGAAGCAGATGCAGACGCACGATGCGCAATTCGTCAACGTGGCCCTCGAATTCGATGGACAGCCGCTCCCAAAGATGGGCCCACGCGAGCTTGTGGGCCTCACATATCTCGGCGAATCGCCCCTGGCGGCCGAGCCTGCGCTCAGCCCCAACGGCCGGGTGGGACGTCGCGACATCACGCCCGGTGACCATGGTCACGACCTTCTCCACGGTCAGCGTCTGGCCCTCTTCGAGCTCGGTGAAGATCCCGTGGCCGATCTCGAATTGTTCGTCGAGCAGCTCATACGTCGCAGGCACCGGCGTCTCGCCGTGCCACAAGCTGGTTCGTGCGGCCAGTGCGATCGGGATCTTCGACTGCGTGGTTTCGACGGTCATCAGCACCGAGTTCTCAGACAGCGCACGCTTATTCAGCGCATGCAGGTGATTGCTGGCCAGGTCGCGATAGCGCTCCACCAGACCGTTGCGGACGTTGCCGTCGAGTGTCGAGCGGATCTCGATCGTCCCCGACCAGTCCACGGCGACGATCGTCGTCTCCATGGCAGCCACGTGGGCCGTGTGCATGGCCACCAGCCGGCGCTGCGCAATCGAAGTGGTGCGGCCGACGTTGTCGCGGAAGCGCAGTTTGCGGGTCAGCACCGCACCGCGAAGGTCGAGGGTCTGGCGGTAGGACAACAACCTGACGGAATCGACGTCGAACCAGTCACCGCCGTCGATGCGGAACGTCAACGGCAGCCAGTTGGGCAAGTTCACCAGGCTTTCGTGGTCCGTGCGGTTGCCGCCGATCTGGTCGTCGAGCCGGTTGTAAACGCCGGCGGCATAGGTTCCCGGGTAATGGACTTGACCGGCCTTCGATTCCGGTGCTGCCCCGCGGGTGGCAAAGTAGCCGTTGCCGACCGTGCACAACGCTTCGCGCAGCTTTTCCTTTTGCGGATCGTAGCCCTCGAACGTGTACGTCCAAGCGCGGGTGTGTGTTTCGCGCTCGTATGCTAGCCAGTTGCCGCCGCGGCGCACAAAGTCACGAACTTCGGTGGGATTTCTCAGCGTGAAGCCGGCGGCAGTCGGACGGTCGCCGTCCTCGTCGTGTCGGACGACTATGCCGATGCCGTTGAATCGAACCGCGTCGAACGCATCCTCGTCGGTGAGATCGTCGCCGATGTACATCGGCACCACCCGACCCGTTTGATCGACGCGACCACGGATCCAGGCCAGTGCGGTGCCCTTGTCCCAATCGATGTTCGGCCGCAACTCAACGACCTTGCGGCCGCTCGTCATCCGAAGGCCATGTCGTTGTCCGTGTCGGTGTGCGGCCGCGACCACCTCGCCGACGTGCTCGGCTGCGACATTGCGGTAGTGGACCGCCACCGCGAACCTCTTGTGTTCGACAAGTGCTCCCGATATCTGGCTCAGCTCCTCGCGCAGGTCGGCCGCCGCTCTCTCGAGCACGGGTACCGCAGCAGCCGCCGCGTCGTACTGGTGGTGACTGCCGTCGGGTCCGATCAGGTCGAAGCCGTGGCTGCCGGCGTACCAGATTCCCGGCAGCCCTACCCGGTCGCGGATGTCCGCCAGATCCCGGCCGGACAGCACCGCAACCGGGCACTGCGCTGCCAGGTGCTCCAGTGCCTCGGCTGCGCCGTCCACAAGCGTGGCCGCGTCAGGGTCCGCCACGACCTCCGACAGCGTGCCGTCGTAGTCCAGGCACAAGAACAGCTGCCGGCCACCGACAACGCCGATCAGCTCGCCGTAGGAATCCAGCGCGTTCGGACGCTGCGACCTGCGTTTGTCACCTATGCGGACCTCGACGTGAGCGAGATCGGGCACCACCACGTCGGCACCGCACCGCAGCAGCTCGTCGGCATGCCCGTCCCGGCCGACACCGATGACGAGCGCGAAGCCTCCCCTGCAGGCCGCTTCCACCTCGGCTCCGGTGCCCTCGACAACAGCTGATCGCTCGGGAGCCACACCTAGCTTGCTGGCGGCCAGCATGAGGACCGCAGCATCGGCCTTTGCGCCGGGCCCGGGCGCCTCAGCGATGGCGCCGAACAATTCGGCGATCCCGGCCGCTCGCAGCGCGTGCTCGCACTGACGGCCCGCCGAATAGACGGCCGTCGCGACGCCGGCCTCGTGCAACCTGCGCGCCAGCACGGCCGTCGCCTCCGGCACGGGCTCGCCGGGCTCTGGCCTGCACGCGGCCACAACGTCGAGATCGAAGATCACGGCGTCATGCAAGCGCGGATCGATCGTGACCGGCAGCTTCACGCTCAAACTCCTTGCCCGAGCTCATCGGGGGCTGCGCGGATACCGGTTAGACCAACCCAAACGTGCTCGTGCTGCCAATCATCGTGCGTAGGTAAACCGGTGAGAAGCTCCTGTGCGCGATCGGGGCCCTTTGGCAGCCGGTTGATGACTTAGGTCTTTTTGAGGGCGTCAATTGAGGGTCTAATGAGCTGGATTGGCGGGTTACTCCGAAAGCAAGGACCCCGCTCGAAAACGCTGATCGACAACCGCAACGCACGGGCCCGAAACTCCGGTGGGTACCGAAGGCGCACCATCCTCCTATACGGAACTAAACCTGGGGCAGCTCAGGCTGGTCGTGGACGCCTGATCTGAACCTCACGCCTCAGTGTTTCGCTGGCGTAGGGTTCGCCCCGTGAGACCTCCGATCAAACGGGTCGCTCTGAGCACCGGCGGTGGTGACGCGCCGGGACTTAACGCCGTCATCCATGCGGCCACCTTGGCCGCGCGAAACCGCGACTGGGATGTCATCGGGATCCGCGACGGTTTCAACGGGTTGCTGTTCCCGGGCGACTATCCCGATGGTGGGCTGATCGAGCTGACTCGTGACAGGGTTCGCGGCATCATCCACCAGGGTGGCACGATCCTCGGCACCACCAATCGTGGCAACCCGACGGCCTACCCGGTGCAACAGAGCGATGGCACCTGGATCCAAGTCGACCGAACCGAAGAGCTGCTTGGCCGCTTCGAGGAGCACCGAATCGATGCGTTGATCACGATCGGCGGCGACGGAACGATGTCGATAGGCCTCCACCTGCACCAGGCCGGGCTGCGCCTGGTCGGCGTGCCCAAGACAATCGACAATGACCTGGAGAAGACGACGTCGACGTTCGGTTTCGACACCGCTGTCGGCTTCGCCTCGCAATGCATCGACCGGCTGTTCACCACCGCTACGTCGCATGGCCGGATCATCGTGGTGGAGGTGATGGGCCGCTACGCCGGATGGATCGCCCTGAGCGCCGGCATGGCGTCGGATGTGCACGCGATCCTGATCCCCGAGATTCCGTTCAGTCTCGAGCCGGTCGCCGCCGTGATCACCCACCGCGAGCGGCACGGTGCGAAGTTCTCTATCGTCTGCGTCGCCGAGGGCGCCCGGCCGGTCGGCGGAGAGGCATCGATCGTGGGCAAGTCGTTGGGGCAGGCCGAACGCCTCGGTGGCATCGGCGCTAAGGTGGCCGCCGAGCTCGAACAGATGACCGGACGAGAGGCACGCACGGTCGTGCTGGGCCACTTGCTGCGGGGCGGTTCGCCTACCGCGTTCGACCGGTTGCTCGGCGTGCGCTTCGGCGCCGCCGCCGTGCGTGCCCTCGACGAAGGGCAAAACGGTGTCATGGTGGCGCTAAACCCGCCGACGGTGGATTATGTACCGCTCGCCGAGGCCACCCGCCGGCAGAAGAAGGTTCCGCTCGACTGCGACTCGATGCTGACCGCCCGCGATATGGGGATCAACTTCGGCGACGAAATGCCCAGCCACAGCACGATCGGATGATGAGGCAAGGTAAAGAACATTCGATCGGGATGCCGGCAACGTTGGCAGCACTCTCATGCGTCAATAGTCGCCGTACGCGCTGCTGTTGGCGTTCCGTAGGGCACTGACATAATCCCCACGTTCTCGCGCTGACCCATCGTCATGCACTGAGAGGATGCCGCGCACCTCATCGAGCGTGGTAAACCCCTTGCGTAGCATCCAATCACGCAGCCCGTCGAGCAGGACGTTGGCGTACTCGGGGCCATGCCGCAGCAGTGCGGACGCAGACTGGACGACGTCCGCCCCGGCGAGCAGGTACTTGACCACGTCGGCGGCGGACTCCACACCGGTGGTGGCAGCCAGTGAGGCACGCAACCGTCCGTGCAGCAGCGCAATCCATGTCAGCGGCAACCTGATCTCGGCGGCGGTCGACAAGGGCACGTCGGGTGCCGGTGTGAGCGTCTCGCAGTTAATGTCGGGCTGCAGGAATCGATTGAACAGCACCAGTCCATCGGCGCCTGCTTGGTCAAGCCGCTGCGCCATCTCGCCGATCGAGCTGAAGAAAGGGCTCAGCTTAATCGCCACCGGCACTTCTACGGCACCTTTGACCTCAGCCAGGACATCGAGATAACGCTGCTCGACCTGCCGCCCGTCGATGTGCGGATCACCGGGCAGGTAGTAGACGTTCAACTCGATGGCAGCCGTGCCGGCGTTCTGCATCAAGCCCGCATAATGCACCCAACCGCCGGGCGTGACGCCATTGAGGCTACCGATCACCGGTATGTCCACCGCGCCGGCGGCGGATTCGAGCAGATGCAGATAGCGGCTGGCCCGGTAAACGTCGTCGACCACCGGCGGGAAGTAAGTCAGGGATTCGGCGTAGGTCTCACTGCCCTGTGCGGCCAGCCGGGTATTCTGCTCGGCCTCGCGGCGCAACTGTTCCTCGAACAGCGAGTGGAGCACCACCGCCCCGACGCCAGCGTCGGCGAGCCGCCGGACACCGTCAACGTTGCGACTCAGCGGAGAGGCCGCTGCCAGCAGCGGGTTGCGCAGGGTGAGCCCGAGGTAACGCGTCGACAGGTCCATCAGCGCTCCTTACGGCCGTCGGATGGGAAGTGCTGCGGACCGCGAGATGCCATGTCCTCGTATGCCTCCCAGCGCCGATCGATGGCCTGCTGCGCCAGCCCGAGCAATCGCTCGGCCTCCTCGGGGTCAGAATTGGACAATGCGCGATAGCGCAGCTCGCGGTAGAGGTAGTCGGTGATCGGGATCCGCGGCCGGTGCGAGTCCAACAGGAAGGGACTCTTGCCGTTAGCCCGCACCTCGGGGTCATAACGCAGCAGCGGCCAATGGCCGCTGGCCACGGCGCGGTACTGCTGGTCGAGGCCCTGGCGCATCTCGATGCCGTGGGCGATGCAGTGACTGTAGGCGATCACCAGCGACGGCCCGTCGTAGGCCTCGGCTTCACGAAATGCTTGCAGCGTTTGCTGTGGGTCGGAACCCATAGCCACCTGCGCGACGTAGACATTTCCGTAGGAGATGGCTTGCAGCGCAAGGTTTTTCTTCGGGACCGTCTTGCCGCCGGCGGCGAATTTGGCCACCGCGCCCAGCGGTGTGCTCTTGGACATCTGACCGCCAGTGTTCGAGTACACCTCGGTGTCGAGCACCAAAACGTTGACGTTGCGCCCAGTGGCCAATACGTGATCGAGCCCCCCGGCGCCGATGTCGTAGGCCCAGCCGTCGCCGCCGACGATCCATACGCTCCGTCGGATCAGATGGTCGATGACGCTGCGCAACCCGTCGGCCACCGCGGGCTCGAGACGGTCGAGTCGGGTTTCGAGTTCGGCGACTCGCTCGCGCTGGGCGTGCAGGTCGGATTCCTGCCGCTGCGATGCGGCCAGGATGTCGTCCACCAAATCGACGCCCAGCACGTCGCGGTGCGCGGAGAGGATGTGCCGGGCTTGGCGACTGTGTGTATCGGCGGCAAGACGAAGGCCGAGTCCGAACTCGGCGTTGTCTTCGAACAGCGAGTTGGACCATGCCGGACCGCGCCCGTCGGCGTTGGTCGTCCACGGTGTGGTCGGCAGATTGCCCCCGTAGATTGAAGAACAGCCGGTCGCGTTGGCGATCATCAACCGGTCGCCGAACAGTTGCGAAAGCAGTTTCAGATACGGGGTCTCGCCGCAGCCCGCACACGCGCCGGGAAATTCGAACAGCGGCTGCAGGAACTGGGCACCTCGCACGGTGCCGAAGTCCACGCGCGATCGATCGGTCGCCGGGAGTTTCTCGAAGAATGCCACGTTCTCGCGACCGGCGGCGACGAGCGGCTCGCGGGCCGCAAGGTTGATCGCTTTGGTGATCGGCGCGCCCGGCACAACTGCCGGACAGGCTTCCACACACAACCCGCATCCGGTGCAGTCTTCGACATACACCTGCAACGTGTAGCGGGTGTCGGGCAGGCCGACGGCAGTCAACGGCGCCGAGACGAACGTTGCCGGGGCATCGGCAAGCTGGTCGCGGTCATAGAACTTTGTGCGAATCACACTGTGCGGGCAGACAAATGAGCAGTTTCCGCACTGGATGCAGGTGTCTGGATCCCAGAGCGCGACGAGATCGGAGATGTTGCGTTTCTCGTAGGCGCTGGTGCCGCTTGGGTAGCTGCCGTCCACGGGTAGCACGCTCACCGGCAGTGCATCCCCGCGGCCGGCGATCATCTCGGCAGTAACGGTCCGCACGAAATCCGGTGCGTCGGCCGGAACAATAGGCCGGGGCTGGTAGCTGGAAGTGACCTGGTCGGGAATGTCGACCTGGTGCAGTCCTGTCAAGGCGTGATCTACAGCGGCAAGTTCGCGGACCACCACGTCGGTGCCTTGCGCCCCGTAGGTCTTTGTCACGCTGTCCTTGATCTGGGCGATCGCCTGGTCGTCTGGCAGCACACCGGAGATGGCGAAAAAACACGTCTGCAGCACAATGTTGATCCGGCCGGCCAGTCCAACCTCGCGGGCGATGGCGCCGGCGTCGATGACATACACGCTGATATGTTTGTCGATGATCTCTTGTTGTACCCTGCCGGGCAACGAATCCCACACCCGGTCGGGCGGACGGGAGCTGTTGAGTAACAACGCCGCTCCGGGTGCAGCGCGGCCCAGCACATCGACCGTCTCCAGGAACCGGGCATGGTGGCAGCCGACGAAGTCGGCTCGCTGCACCAGATACGGCGCCCGGATCGGATGCGGGCCGAACCGCAAATGCGAAACGGTCTGCGAGCCCGACTTTTTGGAGTCGTAGACGAAATAGCCCTGCGCATATAGATTGCCTTCGCCACCGAGGATCTTGATCGTGTTCTTGTTGGCGCCGACGGTGCCGTCCGAGCCGAGCCCGAAGAACAGCGCGCTCGTGGTGTCGGTGGACTCGATCTCGAAGTGCGGATCGTAGGCGATGCTGGTGCCCGAGACGTCGTCGTCGATGCCCACGGTGAAGCGGGCCCGCGGCTGCTCGCTTGCCAGTTCCGCGAACACGCCGGCGACCATGGCCGGAGTGAACTCCTTGGATGACAGCCCATACCGGCCGCCGCACACCGTCGGCAGCTCCGCCCGTTCACCTCTGTGGTACGCCTCGGTCAGCGCGGCAACGACGTCGAGATAGAGCGGCTCCCCGAGCGACCCCGGCTCTTTGGTGCGGTCCAGCACGCCGATCGCGCGAACGGTTTCCGGCAGCGCGGCGAGCAGTGCCTGCGTCGGAAACGGCCGATACAGGCGCACCTGGACCACACCGACCCGCTCGCCGCGAGCGGTGAGCGCAGCCACAGTCTCTGCTGCGGTCTGGGCGCCCGATCCCATCAGCACCAGTACCCGCTCGGCCTGCGGATGCCCGGCGTAGTCGACGATGTGCAGCTCTCGGCCGGTGCGCCGCCCCAATTGCGCCATCGCGTCCTCGACGACCGCGGGCACCCGCGCGTAGAACGGATTCACCGTCTCGCGGGCCTGAAAATAGGTGTCCGGGTTCTGCGCGGTGCCACGGATGAACGGCCGCGCCGGCGACAGCGCCCGGCCACGGTGGGCCAGGATTAACTCCTCGGAAACCAGAGCTCGCAAGTCGTCGTCGCTGAGCAACTCGATGGTGTTCAGCTCGTGAGAAGTGCGGAAGCCGTCGAAGAAATGCACAAACGGTATTCGGGTGCGCAGCGTGGCCGCTTGGGCGATCAGGGCCAGGTCGTGGGCTTCTTGAACCGACGCGGACGACAGCAGCGCAAAGCCGGTCTGCCGCACTGCCATCACATCCTGATGATCACCGAAGATCGAGAGTCCCTGCGCTGCAAGGGATCTTGCTGCAACATGGATCACTGCGGAGGTGAGCTCGCCGGCGATCTTGTACATGTTCGGGATCATCAGCAGCAGGCCCTGCGACGAGGTGAACGTCGTCGTGAGCGCCCCGCCCTGCAAGCCGCCGTGCAGCGCGCCGGCCGCCCCGCCTTCGCTTTGCATCTCTACTACGGTTGGCACAGTGCCCCATACGTTGGGCCGATGCCGGTTCGACCAGTCATCGGCAAGCTCGGCCATCGGCGAGGACGGGGTGATTGGATAGATGCAACACACCTCGTTGAGCCGATACGCCACCGATACCGCCGCCTCGTTGCCGTCTAGCGTGGCGCGTGTCATTTCGGCTCCGGCACCATCTCGATAGCGTGCACCGGGCACTGCTCGAAACAGGCAGCACAACCGGTGCACCGACCGTAGTCGAAGCGGTAGCGGCGCCCCGGACCGAGTTTGATCACCGCGTCCTCGGGGCAGGCACCGAGGCAGCCATCGCACTCGAAGCAGTTGCCGCAGGAAAGACACCGACCGGCCTCGAAGGTCGCGGCCTGGGCGGATAAGCCGCCGATGATCTCGTCGAATCCGGTAATCCGTTGTGGCGGTGCCAGTTCGGGTTGCTGGCGACGGCTCGCGTCGCCGAAGTACCACAGGTGCAGGTCATCGAAGTCGGCAGTCTGATGCTTGGGCGGCTGCTCCGTCGACGCACCGCGCAGCCATGCATCGATGTAATGAGCGGCCTTCTTGCCATGGCCCACTGCGACGGTCACGGTACGTTCGCAGGGGACCATGTCGCCGCCGGCGAACACCCCGGGGCAGCCGGTCATCAACGTCCGCGAGACCCGCACCGATCCGTCGTCGTCGAACTCCACCCCGGGCAGGCTTCGCATGAACGCCGACTCGGTCTCTTGTCCCAACGCCATGATCACGGTGTCGGCGGCGAGCGTCTCGAATTGTCCGGTCGGCATCGGCCGGCCCGATTCGTCG
>NZ_DASPSP010000026.1:0-34170 GCF_035623875.1 Mycobacterium sp.
GAGATAGCCGAGTGAGGCTGCAAGCATGGCGAACTTGGCAAGAGCCGCCGTCCTCGCCCGCCGTGCACTGGCCGCAACGCGCCTGCCGTTGAGCACGTTCAAAAGCGATACGCCTTCTATCGCATCCCCGGCCACTGCGCCTACCGCCAAGGCCGGAAGCACCGCGGGGTGCCCGCGTTGACGACGTGCGCGGTCGAGCAGTGCGGCGGTCAGCGTGCCGTAACTCAGCATGTAGCCGAAATCCAGCCAGAGGGACAACCGTGCGGCGCGCTGACCCTGCGGGCCCCAGGCGTGCATCATGTCCTCGGCTCGAGATGCGCTGCCCGCCAGTTCGAAGGTAATGATGCCGGGACCGCCGGTGCGACGGAGCCGTCGCTCGATCGACAGCATGACTCCCGTGTAACCGACAAACAGCGCTGCCAACGTCGCCAACGGATTCCTGCGTTGAGACACGATCAACCTCGCTTCACGGCTGCGCGCAGTTCGGCGACCAAATCGCCGTGGTTGCCGACCGTCACGCCGGCCAATCCCAGCCACGACGCCATCGTCGCAAGCTCGGAGGCCAATGCTGCGGCCACCCCCGACGGCACGCGATCCGGCTCGACGAATGCGCCGACGACGTGCAGCGCATCCGCGGCGCGGTCGGCCTTGAGGTCGACTCGCCCGACCAGCTCACCGTCGAGCAGAAACGGCCATACGTAGTAGCCAAACTGGCGCTTGTTCGCCGGCGTATAGATCTCGATCCGATAGAAAAACTCGAACAGCCGCTGCACCCGCGGGCGGAAGAAAATCAGCGGGTCGAACGGACACAACAGCGCCGTGCCGCGGTCGCGCCGCGGAATCGTCTGCCCCGCAACCACATACGCAGGCGCCGACCAGCCCTCGACGTCGACGGGCTCCAGTTCGCCGTCGGACACCAGTTTGGCGATCGCCGGCTTGGCCTGGCCTGCGGCCAACCGAAAATAGTCGCGAATGTCGGCCTCGGTGCCGACGCCCAGCGCGGTGGCCGCCCGCAGCGTGAGCTCGCGGACGGCGTCGTCCTCGTCGACCTCCCGCGCCAGCACAACGGGTGGCAACACTCGCTCGCTCAGGTCGTAATGCCGGGCGAACCCGATCCGGGTCGCCGTGGTGAGCACCCCGGCGGCGAACAGCGCCTCGGCAACCCACTTGGTGTCGCTGCGGCTCCCCCACCAAGCTCCCCTCGGACCGCGTGGCTCGGCGGCCAGATGCGCCTCGATTTGCCCCGCGGTGCTCGGACCGAGTTCGGTGACGGCGGCAACGATCTTGTCGGCCAGCTGCGGGTTGGCCTTCACGATATGGGTGCCCCACCGGCCGTGCCGGTACTGGCGCATCCGCCAGCGCAGCAGCGGCCAGTCGTCGACGGCCATCAGCGCGGCCTCGTGCGCCCAATACTCCACCAGCAGCCGCGGCGAGCGGGCGGAGTGATCCCAGGCCGCACGATCCAAAACAGCCCGGTCGTAAGGACCGAGCCGGCTGAACACCGGTGCATAGTGGGCCCGCACTGCGACCGACACCGAATCGAGCTGCAGCACCTGGATACGCGAGATCAGCCGCCGCAGGTGTGCGCGGTTGACCGTGCCGCGGGGCCGCGGCTCGCTAAATCCTTGGGCCGCAACGGCTATCCGCCTGGCTTGCGCGGCGGTCAGCCTAACGGGCCGGATCGACACGGCGCCGAGAATACCGCTAGCTCAACCGGTGCTGACTTTCTGGTCCGGCTCCTCGGCGTTCGTTTCCTCCGGATTCTTGAGTTCCTGGTATGCCGACTCAAGGGTGGCCGGAACCTCTTCCAGGTCCCGGTATACGCCCATTAGTTGCTCCAGGATCTCGATTCGTTGCCGACTCGCCTCGTCCACCGTCCGCAGGGCCTGCTCACGATAGTGATCAGCCTCCTGCTTGGCGTCGGCGAGGAGCTGCTCACGTTCCTCCTGAGCGTCCTGCCACGCCTCGTGGATCGCCGATTGAGTTTCAGCGCTCATCCTGTCGAGTTCGGCCCCGAGCTTCTCCTTAGCTTCCTCGTACTTGGCTTCCCGGGCTTGCACTTGCGCGTCAAGGTCCGCCAGCCGTTCTTGGTGCTTCTGCTGCTCGGCCTCCGCTTCGGCCTTCGCCTTGGCGATCAGCGCCGCTGCGTCGGCCTGCGCCTCGGCCTGCATGGCTGCAGCCTCGTCGACCGCATTCCGCAGCATCTTTGCCATCCGCTGTTGCACCGCGCGCGGCGAAGGTGAGGTGTCCGTGAGGACGTCGACCTCATTGCGCAGTGCGGCTGCTTCATCATCGAGGTCCTTCAACCGGGCCCTCAGGCTCTCGACGTCGTCGAGCAGCAACTGCTGCTTGGTGGTCAACAAATCCACGTGTGCATCAACCGCCGCCGGGTCGTACCCCCGGAACTTGCGAGCGAACGTCTTTGCGGATTCCGGTTCCACTACCATTCCCCCTTCTGAAATCGCCTGGTGAACCCGGTGGACTCGGCGCCCACGTCGAGTATGTCACGGTCATCGTCGTCGATGCGGGTCACGAGCGGAGGTAGCTATGGAACCGGTACCGCAGCCCCGTGCAGCTGGTCTCCCATTCCCCCGTCGTGCCGACCCAGGTCTCGTCGAGCACCGGTGCGACGACGTCGCCGTCATCGCGCGGCAGGTCGATATCGACCTCGGTGACCTCGCACCGGCTGGCCCGTGGCATCGCGATCACATAGATCTGTTCGCCGCCGATCACCCAGGTATCCGGGTCGCGCAGCGCCTCGTCGAGGCTATCCACCACCGTTGCGCCTTCGGCCTTGAAGTCAGTTTGGCGGGTCAGTACGACATTTCTGCGCCCCGGCAACGGCCGCAACTTTGCCGGCAGCGACTCCCAGGTACGACGGCCCATCACCACCGTGTGGCCCATGGTGAGCGCTTTGAAGCGGACTAAGTCCTCGGCCAGCTGCCATGGAATACCGCCACCGCGGCCAATGATTCCCGACGTCGACTGAGCCCAGATCAGGCTCACTTCCGACATACGCGCCTCATACCGCGACGGGGGCCTTGATCGCGGGGTGCGGGTGGTAGTTCTCCACGACGATGTCGTCGTAGGTGTAGTCGAAGATCGAATCACGATGCGCTAAAACGAGTTTCGGGTACGGCCGCGGGTCACGGCTCAGCTGCTCGGTGACCTGCTCGACGTGGTTGTCGTAGATGTGGCAGTCACCGCCGGTCCAGATGAACTCGCCGACGGCCAAACCGGACTGCGCGGCCATCATGTGGGTCAGCAGTGCATAGCTGGCGATGTTGAACGGCACACCGAGGAACAGGTCGGCGCTGCGCTGGTAGAGCTGACAGCTCAGGCGGCCGTCGGCCACATAAAACTGGAACAGCACGTGACACGGCGCCAAGGCCATCTGCGGGATCTCGCCGACGTTCCACGCCGACACGATGATGCGGCGGGAATCCGGATCGGTCCGCAACAGGTTCAACGCAGCGCTGATCTGGTCGACCTGTGCACCGGACGGCGTCGGCCAAGATCGCCACTGCACGCCGTAGACCGGACCGAGATCACCGCTGTCACTGGCCCATTCGTCCCAGATCGTGACGCCGTGCTCGTGCAACCAGCCGACGTTGGAGTCACCGCGCAAAAACCAGAGCAGCTCGTACACCACCGACTTCAGGTGCACCTTCTTGGTGGTGATCAGCGGGAAGCCTGCCGACAGGTCGTACCGCATCTGGTGGCCGAACAGGCTGCGGGTGCCGGTGCCAGTGCGGTCCGCCTTGGGCGTTCCCCGCTCGAGTACTAGGCGCAGTAGATCCTCGTACGGCGTGGCGATCGACACGCGGTCAGCTTAGCGGCGATCGCAAGCATGGCGAAGCCGGGCGCGGCGGGTCGACGCCGATTAATTCCCGGCGATCGCAACCGCGGCGAAGCCGATGAACTCACGTCCATCGCCAGGGAGTAGAACGGATGGCATGCCGAATATCACCGACACCATCACCACTCCCGACGGCACGTGCACCGTCCGCCTGTTCACCCCCGAGGGGGACGGTCCCTGGCCCGGGGTGGTCATGTACCCCGACGCCGGCGGCGTGCGCGGCACCTTCGACGAGATGGCCGCCAAGCTGGCCGACTTCGGTTACGCGGTGCTGCTGCCCGACGTCTACTATCGCCTGGGCGACTGGGAACCCGTCGACATGAAGACCGCATTCGGTGACCCCGAAGAGCGCAAGCGGCTGATGTCGATGATCGGCAGCGTGACACCGGACACGATGGCCGCCGACGCCAGTGCATTCTTCGACTACCTCGCCGCTCGCCCCGAGGTGAGCGGGGACAGATTCGGCACCACCGGTTACTGCATGGGCGGGCGGACATCGGTGGTGGTCGCCGGCCGGGTACCCAACCGAGTCGCTGCCGCGGCATCGTTCCACGGCGGCGGGCTGGTCAACGACAGCGAGGACAGCCCGCACCTGAAGGCCGACCAGATCCAGGCCGCGGTGTATGTGGCCGGTGCGGAGAACGACGCAGGGTTCACCGCCGATCATGCCGAGCAACTGGATAAGGCGCTGACGGCGGCCGGCGTCGAGCACACGATCGAGACCTATCCGGCCGCGCATGGGTTCGCCGTCCCGGACAACGCGCCCTACGACGCCGCCGCGGCCGACCGGCATTGGACGGCGATGCGGGAGTTCTTCGGGGCGCACCTGGGGTAGCGCGGCGACGATCCACAACGCGCATCCCATCATGCACATAGACGCGATGACGACTCCGGCACCGCTACGCCGGATAGGTGACCTGGCCCGACGAACCCAGTCGGCCGGGTTCTCCGGTCTGTTGTTCACCGAGACGGGCCGCACTGCCTACCTCAACGCCGCCGTCGCCTCGCAGGCCGCGCCCGAACTCGAGATGTCCACGGGCGTCGCAGTAGCCTTTCCGCGTAGCCCTTTCGTCACGGCGGCCACGGCATGGGAGCTTCAGGAGGCAACCGGCGGCAAGTTCCGGCTGGGCCTGGGCACACAGGTGCGCACTCACGTCGTGCGGCGCTACGGGGTGGACTTCGATCGGCCCGGCCCACGGCTACGCGACTACCTACTCGCCGTAAAGGCGTGCTTCTCGGCGTTTCGCACCGGAAAGCTCGATCACCACGGCGATTTTTACGACCTCGATTTCATTACGCCGCAATGGAGTCCGGGGCCTATTGACGTTCCCGATCCCAAAGTGGATATCGCCGCGGTGAATCCGTGGATGCTGCGAATGGCAGGCGAAGTAGCCGATGGGGTGCATATCCATCCCCTCGGCGAGCCCGGCTACCTCACCCGGCACGCTCTGCCGAACATCGCCGAAGGAGCGGCGAAAGCGGGACGTTCACGAAAGGACATCGCCCTCACCGTGCCGGTGATGACGATCGTCGGCGACAGCGACGAAGAGCGGGACAAAGAACGAGAACTCGTACGAGCCAGCATGAGCTTCTACGGAAGCACACCGAATTACGCGTTCATCTGGGATGAGGCCGGGTTCGACGGTACGACCGCCCGGATTCGTGAGAAGCAAAAGGCCGGCGACTTCGCCGGCATGGCGGCCCAGATCACCGACAAGCACATCGCCGCCTTCGCCACCGAGTCGACCTGGGATGGCTTAGCCGACGCGCTGACCGAAAAGTACGCCACAATCGCGGCCCGGCTCGTGCTGTACAACGCCCTCACCGATCCGGACCGCATCGAACGCTACGGCGAGGTGGCCCGCCGGATCAGCGGCCGATCAGCCGCTTCATGAAGTCGGGATAGCGCGCGCCCTGCACCTCGATATGTGCTGCGGCGTCGTCGATCTCGCGCAGATCCTCGACACTCAGCTCGACATCGGCAGCCCCGAGGTTCTCCGCCAGGCGTTCCAGCCGCCGGGTGCCGGGGATCGGCACGATCCACGGCCGCTGCGCGAGCAGCCAGGCCAACGCGATTTGGCCGGGTGTCGCGTCCTTGCGGGCCGCGATCGTCTCGAGTAGGTCGACCACGGCACGGTTGGCCCCGCGGACGTCGGCGGCAAAGCGCGGAATGCTGCTGCGGATGTCGGAGCTGTCGAATTGCGTGTCCTCGCTGATGCTTCCGGTGAGGAAGCCTTTGCCAAGCGGGCTGAACGGCACGAAGCCGATGCCGAGTTCGGCCAACGTCGGCAGCACTTTCGCCTCCGGCTCCCGCCACCACAGCGAGTACTCGCTTTGCACAGCCGTCACGGGTTGCACCGCGTGGGCGCGACGAATGGTCTCCGCCGACGCCTCTGACATCCCGAAATGCTTCACCTTGCCGTTTTGGATCAACTCCTTGACAGTTCCGGCCACGTCCTCGATGGGAACGTCTGGATCCACCCGATGCTGGTAGAGCAGGTCGATGGTCTCCACGCCGAGCCGCCGCAGCGACGTGTCGGCGACCTCTTTGATGTGCTCGGGCCGGCTGTCGAGTCCCGCGATGTTGCCGTCGGCACCGAAGGCGAAGCCGAACTTGGTTGCGATCACCACCTGCCCCGCGAATGGCGCCAAGGCTTCGCCGACCAATTCTTCGTTGTCTCCGTAGGCTTCCGCGGTGTCGAAGAAGGTGACACCGTGCTCGACGGCGGCGCGGGCCACCGCGATCATCTCGGCTTTCGACCCCGACGGTCCGAAGCCGCGGCTCATGCCCATGCAGCCCAGTCCGATTGCCGAGACCTCGAGGTTCTCGCCGAGGATGCGTTTGTCCACTGTTGCTCCTGTCAGTTGTCAGGACACCGGCAGGTCGACCAAGTCGGCCAACCGGGCGCGGTGGCGGTAGCCGGTGCCGAAGGCCAGCTGATCGCTCTTGGCCCGCTTGAGGTATAGATGCGCCGGGTATTCCCAGGTCATTCCGATGCCGCCGTGCAGCTGAACACATTCTTCGGCGGCGTGCACGGCCGCACCGCTGCAGTAGGCCTGCGCGACGGCCGCAGCGATCGTCGCGTCGTAGTCTCGGCGAGCACAGGTGTCGGCGGCGTATCGGGCGGTCGCCGCGGCGGAATTGACTTCGATCCACAGATCGGCCAGCCGGTGCTTGATCGCCTGGTAAGACCCGATCGCCCGGCCAAACTGCTTGCGCTGCTTGACGTAAGCCAGTGTGGTGTCGAAACACCACTGCGCAATGCCCAACTGCTCGGACGCGAGCAGGGCCGCGCCCGTCTCGAGCGCCGCCCGCACCGCAGCCTCGGCAGGCGCAGCGCCGACGCGCGACGACGCAGCTGAAGAAAACTCAACAGTTGCAAGGGGCCTGGTCATGTCCAGGGTGAGCACCGGCGACACGTCGACGCCTGCCGCGTCACGGTAGACGGTGTGCAACTCCAGCCCGTCCGGCCCGAACACCGGCACCACCAGCACGTCGGCCTCGCTCGCGCCGGCCACGCTGGTGACTCGTCCGGTCAGCCCGTCGCCGCCGACCTCGACACCGGCCACCGCGTCATCGGGCGCGGTGGATAGCGACACCGCGAGCGCGGCGGTGAGCGAACCTGCCGCTAATCCCTTGACCGTCTCGGTGTCGCCGGCCTCGAGTAACGCGACGGTGGCCAGTACCGCGCTGGACAGAAATGGCACCGGCGCGACGGCTCGGCCGATCTCCTCCATCACCACGGCTGCCTCACGGGCACCCGCGCCCGCGCCGCCGAGTTCCTCGGGCACCAGCAGGCCGGCCATGCCCAGATCGGCGGCCAGTGCATGCCAGACGTCGGAAAAGTCCTGCGGCGCGGGGCCGTAGGCATGCATCACCGATTCCGGCGGGCACCGGTCGGCGAACAGCCGGCGCACGCTGTCCCGCAATGCTTCCTCGGTGTCGGAGTACAGCAGGTCGCTCATCGGTCTAGATCCTTCCAGGCGATGTCCTTGTCGACCCGGTGTTCCGGCGGCAGACCAAGGATGCGCTCGGCGATGGTGTTGCGCAGGACCTCCGACGTGCCGCCCTCGATCGAATTGCCCCTTGCCCGCAGGTAGCGATAACCGGGCTCGCGCCCGGTGAAATCGACCCCGTCGGGTTGGCGCATGGTCCAATCGTCGTATCGCAGGCCGGATTCGGGGTGCAGCTCGATTTCGAAACCCGAAATCGCCTGCGCCAGACGGGCAAACGTCACTTTCATGCCGGCACCCTCCGGCCCGAGCTGACCGGCGGTGAGCCGTTGACGCAGTCGCAGGGCGGTCAGCCGGGCAACCTCGGCTTCCACCCACAGCCGCATCAGCTCGTCGTGCATCGCCGGGTTGCGCAGCTGCGGTTCGGCCCGCCAGGCGCCGGTGACCTTGCTGATCATTCCGGTTTCGCGCGTGATGCCGGCCATCGAGCCGATGGCTACGCGTTCGTTGTTGAGCGTCGTGGTCGCGACCTTCCAGCCACCGCCCTCGGGGCCAAGCCGGTTGGCGTCGGGCACCCGCACATCGGTCAGGAATACCTCGTTGAACTCGGCTTCGCCGGTGATCTGGCGCAGCGGACGGACCTCGACACCGCTGTCGGTCATGTCACACACGAAGTAGGTCAGGCCTTGATGTTTGGGAACGGTCGGGTCGGTCCGTGCGACCAGGATCGCCCGCTGGGCTTTCTGCGCGCTCGACGTCCAGACCTTCTGCCCATTGACGATCCAGTCGTCGCCGTCGCGCACCGCGCGGGTGGAAACCCCGGCCAGGTCCGATCCGGCGCCAGGCTCACTGAACAACTGACAGTAGAAGTGCTCTCCGGTGAACAACGGCCGCAAGAACTTTCGTTGCTGCTCCGCGGTGCCGAAGGCAGCGATAGTCGGCGCCGCCATGCCCATCCCGATGCCGTTGTGTGGTCCGCCTCCCGGCGGCGCGCCCGCCGCAGCCAGGTCGGCTTCGACCTGCGACTGAAAGCCTCGCGGCAGCTCCAGCCCACCGGAACCGCGCGGGAAGTACACCCAGGCCAGGCCGGCGTCGAACCGCGCCGCCAGGAAATCCCGCGGGTCGCTGCTCGCCGGGTCGTGCGCGTCGAGCAGCGCCTGCACCCGCGCGCGAAGATCCTCAGCGACCGCCTGCTCGTCGATGCCCATTGCCGTCTCCCATCGATTCAGATACCCGCATCCTCCGCCACTTCGCGCGCCTTGCACACCAGCGCGTCGATCCATCGCACGGTCGGCGTGCCGGCAGCGGCCTTGTTCTGCGGCTCGTCCATCGCACGCCGCATCACACCTTCGGCGATGATGGCGATCTTCCACAAGCCCAGCGCATGCCAATACTTCAGCGTCTCCGCGTCCCGCCCAGTCTGCGCCAGGTATACCCGCGCCAGCTCGGCACGGTCCGGGAAGCCGTCAAGCGCGGTGGCAGCGAAGCCTCCGGCGATGTCCTCCTCGCCGGGCCCCGGCCAGTACGCCAGCAGGCTACCCATATCGGCCAATGGGTCACCGAGGGTGGACAACTCCCAGTCCAAGACGCCGATCACGTCCCCGGTCGCGTGCGAGGTGATGACGTTGCGCAGGTGAAAGTCGCCGTGCACCAACGCCAGTTCCTGCTGTTCCGGTGCCGCGGCGATCAGCCGGCGGGTCAAATCGTCGAGGTCGGGCAGCTCCCGGGTCTTAGACTGCTCCCATTGCCCGGCCCAACGTTTAAGCTGACGCTGCGCGTAGGGCTTGTGGCTGGCCAGATCGTCCAGGCCCGACTTCTCGATGTCGACGGCGTGAATCTTGGCCAGGGTCGTGGGCATCGAGAGCCCGATTTCCCTGCGGCGCTGCGGCGTCAACGATTCCGCGATCGGCATCCGGTCCAACACCAAGCCGTCGACGAATTCCATCAACAGCAGTGGGACGCCGGCGGCATCCCGGGTTAGCTCGTAAACCCGGGGTGTGGGCACGGGGGTGTCCTCCAGCGCCGACAGGATCCGCGCCTCGCGGGCGACATCGTGCGCGGAGGCTAACAGCTCTCCCAGCGGCGGACGGCGCAACACCCACTTCCGCTCTTGGGCGTCACCGACCAGGTACGTCAGGTTTGACTGCCCCAGCCCGATCCGCTCGAAGCTCAGCGGCCCGGTGAACGGGATCCCGAGCTGCTCGAGCCAGTCGGCGACCGCAGTCGGATCGATTCCGACAACAGTGGAGTTAGCCACCGACGCCGGCTCCAGCGCGGAACATCAGCGCATTGCCGAGCAGCTGACCCCCGTCGAGCACCAGGGTCTCGCCGGTGATCCAACTGGCCTCATCCGACACCAGGAAGGCGACCGCGGATGCCACGTCGGCCGGTTCACCGATCCGCCCCAATGCAGTGGAGGCCGACAGAGCCTGCTCATGGTCCTTCCACAGCGCCTCGGCAAGCCGGGTGCGAACCACACCGGGGCAGATCGCGTTGACCCGAACACGCGGTGAAAGCTCCAGCGCCAGTTGCTTGGTGACGTGGATCAGCGCGGCCTTCGTGGCGTTGTACATGCCCATATACGGCGACTGATGCATGCCGCCGATCGATGCGGTGTTGACCACGGCGCCGCCGTGCTCGGCCATCCACGCCTTGACCGCGAGCGAGGTCCATAGCAGCGGCGCCCACAGGTTGACCTCAAAGGTTTTCGCGAAACGAGCGTGATCTTGTTCGATCAGCGGGCCGTATGCCGGATTGGTGCCGGCGTTGTTCACCAGGATGTCGATGCCGCCGAAGTGGTCGAGCGTAAGGTCGACGCAGCGCTTGGCGGCATCTTCTTCGACCGCATGGGCGCCGACGCCCAGGGCCTTCTGACCGATCTGCGCCGCGGCCGCATCCGCGCTCTCCTGCTTGCGCGAGGTGACCACGACATTCGCACCGGCGTCCGCCAGTTGCTGCGCGATCGCCAGCCCGATCCCCCGCGACGCCCCGGTGACGATCGCGGTGCGGCCGGTCAGGTCGTGTGACATTTCAGCTCACCTTCGCGATCTGGACCGCGGCGGGTTGGTCTCGGTACTTGCGCAGTTCCTGACGCGCGATGGCCCGCTTGTGCACTTCGTCCGGACCGTCGGCAAGGCGCAGCGTGCGCAGATGCGCCCACGCCAGAGCGAGCGGGAAGTCGTCGGTCACGCCGCCCCCGCCGTGCACCTGGATCGCCCGGTCGACGATCGTCAGCGCGACCTTCGGAGCCGCCACCTTGATCGCCGCGATCTCCGTTTGCGCCGCCTTGTTGCCGACCGTGTCCATCAGGTAGGCGGCCTTGAGGGTGAGCAGCCGGATCATCTCGATCTCGATGCGTGCTTCGGCGATCCAGTCTTGGATGTTGGCGTTCTCGCTAATCGGCTTGCCGAAGGTGACGCGGGACTGCGCCCGCTTGCACATCAATTCCAGCGCCCGCTCGGCCATGCCGATTGCGCGCATGCAGTGGTGGATGCGGCCGGGTCCGAGGCGCGCCTGGCTGATCGCGAAGCCCTCACCTTCGCCCTTGAGCACGTCTTTGAGCGGCACCCGCACGTCCTTGAAGTCGATTTCGGCGTGGCCCTCGCGGTCCTGATACCCGAATACGGGCAGGCCACGCATGACGGTGACACCGGGAGCGTCGATGGGGACGACCATCATCGACTGCTGCCGGTGCGGGGCGGCCGTCGGGTCCGTCTTACCCATCACGATCAGTACCTTACAGTTCTGGTGTAAGGCGTTGGAAGCAAACCACTTTCGTCCGTTGAGCACGTACTCGTCACCGTCGCGCACCATCGACAGCTGGACGTTGGTGGCGTCCGAGCTGGCGACCTGCGGCTCGGTCATCGCGAACGCCGAGGCCATGGTGCCGTCTAGCAGCGGCTTGAGGTATCTCTCCTTGTGCTCGTCGGTACCGAAGAGCGTTAGCACCTCCATGTTGCCGGTGTCCGGTGCGTTGCAGTTGCACGCTTCGGAGGCAAGATGGCTGCGGCCCATGATCTCTGCCAGCGGTGCGTACTCGAGATTAGTCAGCCCGGGTCCCCACTCAGGGTGCGGGTGGAAGAGGTTCCACAATCCCCGTCGACGCGCCTCCGCTTTGAGCTCCTCGACGACCGGCGGCTGGAAGTGCGGGTCGCCGGATTCGCGCATCTGCTGGTCGTAGACGGGCTCGGCCGGGTAGACGTGCGAATCCATGAACTCCAGCAGATCTTCGCGATACTTCTTTGTGCGATCGGACATTTCGAACACGGACATGCGAACTCCTAACAATACTTGGCGAAATCAGCTTTCGTGGTCCAGCAGGCTGCGCTGGTAACGGCGCATGCCGCGCAGCCAACGGTCGTAGTCGGCCGCCTTCTGGCGATACATGTCCATCACGCCCGGATGCGGAAGGATCAGAAACCGCTCGTCTTCAATTGCCTCAAGGACGATGTCGGCGACCGCGGTTGGCTCTAGCACATCACCCGCGGCGGTTACCGCCCGGGTGGCGAGGCTGCCCAGTACGCTGCCGGTTTCCTCGCCGGAATACAGCAGCTTGGTGTTCACCCCCATCGGGCACAGACAGCTCACCCGCACCCCTTGGTCGCCGTAGGTGATGTTCAGCCACTCCGCGAAGCCGACGGCGGCGTGCTTGGTGACCGAATAGGTGGCGGAGCCGAGCTGGGTGAGCAGTCCCGCCGCCGAGGCGGTGCTCACGAAGTAACCTTCGCCTCGCTCAACCCATTTGGGCACCAGTAATTGCGCGGCACGGAGGTGAGCTCGCAGGTTGACGTCGATGGACTGGTCCCATTCGCGCTCGCTGATGTCGAGTCCTGCGACGCCGGTGATGCCCGCGTTCGCGAAATAAAAGTCAACGGGGCCGAATTCGGCTTCCGCAAGATCGATCAGCCGTTGGATCTCGGCCGTGTCGGATACGTCGCCACCAGCGCTGACGGCCACCCCGGGCCGCTCGGCATTGACACTTTCCGCCACTGCTCGTGCCGCGTCCTCGTCCAGGTCGGCGACGACCACCCGGGCACCATGCTCAGCCAGTTTCGCGGCCAGCGCGCCGCCGATGCCGCCCCCGCCGCCGGTGACGATGGCGACTTTTTGGGCAACCTTCACAAGAGCGTCCTCATCGTCGCGGGCAAGGAATATGGCCGGAATGGACTCCGTCCGATGCTCGACCATAGTTGAACCCGGACCCAAATTCAACTTTGTGTCGATGACACTGCTCGGTCAACGGCGATCGGGAAACCGAAGCGCGTTGGCCCACAGCCGGGTCAGGGTGGACACCATCACTTCGAACTCGGGCGGCTCGCCGTCGCCGTCCTCGCTCTCGCCCAGGGTGAACACGGTGTAAGCGAGCCTGCTGACCATGCCCGATAGCGCGCTCGACGCGAGCAACGGATCGATGTCGGGGTCAGCGATTCCGCGCGCCTGCAGGTCGGCGATCCCGCGCGCGTTGCGCTGGATGAACGCTTCCGCACGGCGCCGGCGGAATTTGCGGAATTCCGGATCCACCTGCGCGACCTGTTCGAGCAGCCCCATCAGGTTGGCATTGCGTCGATATGCCTCGAGGTATGCCCGGTTGCTCGCCTCTAGCACCGCGTACGGGTCATCCTCGTCAGCCACCCGACCCATGCCCGGATGCATCATGTCCCGCTGCGCCTCCTCGAGGACGGCAGCGAAGATCTCGGCCTTGTTCGAGAAGTAGGTGTAGAAGGACCCGGTCGCGCACTTGGCCGCCTTGGTGATGTCCGTGAGCTTGCAGTCCACGTAGCCGTCTCGCTCGAAGACCTTCCGCGCAGCGGCGATCAACGCGGCCCGGGTCCGGGCTCCGCGCACCGTCGCAGGTCGTTGCCGCGATGGCGCTGTGGGTTCCATCGACGGCACGTTCTCGTGCGCGTCGAAAGCGATCGAATCCATGCGTCCAATATAGTTGAATCCGGCGTCGGGTTCGAGAAAAGGCTTCGCGTTCAGCCGCGCGACAGCAGCCGAGTGATCCACGCCCGAGATTCCGCCGGGTCGATCACGTCGTCAACCTCGAAGGTGGTGGCCGATGTCAACGCCTTGCCGTGTTGGTAGGCCGCCTCGACCAACTTGCCGAACAGGTTCTGGCGCTCGATCGGATCGATGACGGCGGCGAGCTCCTTGCTGAATCCCAGGCGCACGGCACCTTCCAGGCCCATCCCGCCGATCTCCCCCGTCGGCCAGGTGACGGTGAACTCGGGGGCATGGAAGGAGCCGCCGGCCATGGCCATCGCTCCCAGCCCGTATCCCTTGCGCAGGATGATCATCCCGAACGGCACCGTCAGCCGCGCCCCGACGATGAACAGCCGGCTCATCCGCCGAACAGCGGCCTCGACTTCGGCGTCCGGGCCAACCATGAAGCCGGGGGTGTCACACAGCGAAATGATCGGCAACCCAAACGATTCGCACAGCATGAGGAAGTCGGCGATCTTATCCGCGGCCTCGGCGTCGATGGCCCCGCCGAGATGATGACTGCTGTTGGCCAGCAATCCGAATGCCGCGCCTTCGACGCGGACCAGCGCGGTGACCACCCCGACTCCGTAATCGGCCCGCAATTCCAGGACCGATCCGACGTCAACGACCGACTCGATCGCGTGGCGCACGTCGTAGGCCCGTAACCGATTCTCCGGCACGACATGTCGCGCGCGTCGCGGATCCGGAGCATGCCAGTCGTCCAGCTTGCCCTGGAAAAACGACAGGTACTGCTTGGCCAGCGACACCGCGTGCGCTTCGTCGCGCGCGACCAGGCCAACGACTCCATTGCGCCGCTGCACATCGATGGGCCCGATGTCCTCCGGCCGATACTCGCCGAGTCCGCCGCCTTCGATCATGGCCGGACCGCCCATGCCGATGTTGGCGTCCGGGGTCGCGATGATCACGTCGCACGTCCCGGCCAGCGCGGCATTGCCGGCGAAGCAACGCCCGGACACGATCGACACCAACGGGACTCGGCCGCTCAGCGCACCGAGTGCGCGGAAGGTTGGCACATCGAGACCGGCGACATTACCGACGTCAGTGTCGCCGGGCCGGCCACCGCCGCCTTCGGCGAAGAGCACCACCGGCAGCTTTCGGCGGGCGGCCAGGTCGAAGACCCGATCGGTTTTGGCGTGGTTCCGCATGCCCTGGGTCCCGGCGAGCACCGTGTAGTCGTAGGACAGCACGACCACCTCGGCTCCGCCGATTCTCGCCACCCCAGCGACCAGGCCATCGGCGGGGGTGTTGGCGATCAGGTCGTCCTCAGAGCGCCTGCTGCGCTGCGCCGCCAGCGTCAGCGCACCATACTCCACGAAGCTTCCCGGGTCCACCAGGTCAGCGATGTTCTCCCGGGCGGTGCGCCGGCTCTGCTTGTGCCGCTTGGCAATCGCTGCGGGACGACCTTCGTCGAGGGTCAGCAGGTGGCGCCGGTGAACCTCGTCGAGATCAGCACGGGCCCGGTCTAGATCGAGGTCCTCGACACCCTCGGCCTGTGAGCCTGCGCCGGTGCGGGTGAAGACCAGCAACGGGTCTCCGGTTCCGACGACCTGCCCCGGCATCACCAGGGTCCGGACCGTGCTTACCGCGTCCTGCGCTGTCAGCACATGCTGCATCTTCATCGCCTCGAGCAGCACCAACTGTGCGCCCGCCGCGAATTCGATACCTTCCGGCGCCACCTCGACCACGGTGCCGGCCAGTTGCGCGCGCAGCACCTCCTCACCCGGATGCAGTTCGAACGGTGCGACTCGGGCCTCGTGGCGCCGAGACTGTGCGGCACCGACCAGGTCGGGAAGGTTGTCGTCGATGAAACTCGTTGTCAACGAACCGGATTGCAGTCGGCTGTCGGACAGCACTTCGCGCAGTAGACCGACGTTGGTGCGGATGCCCTCGATGCGGAATTCCGCTAACGCTCTCTGCGCCTTGCGCAGTGCCGCGGGGAAAGACGAGCCGCGTACATGCGTGATCACCTTGGCCAGCAACGAGTCGTACCGCGGGCTCGGCGTCAGTCCCGGGCAGCCGTAGGTGTCGACCCGCACGCCGGGTCCGGTCGGCGGCGAGAACACCGTAAGGGTGCCCGCCGTGGGTATGACCGACCCGTCGGGTGCAAGAGTCTCCATGTTGACCCTGGTCTGGATCGCAATACCGTGTGCCACCGGCGGATCGCCGCGGACTCCGGTGCCCTCGGCGCTGATTCCGGCAGGAAGGCCGAGCTCGTCGAAGGTGGCGCCGTCGGCGACGGCGAGTTGCAGCGACACCAGGTCCAGCCCGGTGGTTTCCTCGGTGATGGTGTGCTCCACCTGGATTCGCGGATTGACTTCGAGGAACACGAATTGCTCACCGGTGACGAGGAATTCAACGGTGGCCAGCCCACGGCAGTCGCTCTGCGCGCATAGCCGGGCGGCGGCCGCGTGTAGCGCGCGACGCAGCGTCTCGGAAATACCTTGAGCCGGTGCGATTTCGACGACTTTCTGATAGCGCCGCTGGATGCTGCAGTCACGGTCGCCGAGCGCCAATGCACGCGTCACCAAACCGGCCGGTGCCGCGACGATCTGCACCTCGATGTGCCGCGCGTCAGCCAGATGCACCTCGGCGAACACCGCCGGGTCGCCGAACCCGAGTTGAGCCTCGGCGACGCACTGCCGGTAGGCGTCGTCAATCTGGCCAGCGCTGTGGACTATTCGCATCCCGCGACCGCCTCCGCCGGCGAGCGCTTTGATCACGATCGCGCCCGCTTGGGCAGCGGCGAATGCGCGGATGTCCTCGACGCTGCTCGGCCCCTCGGTGGCCGGCAGTACCGGCACCTCGGCAGCTGCCGCAGCGCGACGGGCCGACGACTTGTTGCCGAAGAGTTCTAGCGCGGCGGCGTCCGGGCCGACGAACGTATACCCCGCCGTCTCGCACGCGTGCGCGAAATCGGGCTGTTCGCTGAGAAACCCGTAGCCCGGGTGGATCAGCTCGGCGCCGGACTTCTTGGCTGCCGCCAGGATCGCGTCGTGGTCGAGATAGGCGGCCGGGCCGGCGCCGGGCAGACCAATCGCTTCGTCGGCCGCGTGCACATGTGGGGTGTCAGCGTCGTCCTCGGCGTAGACGGCGACCGTACCGAGGCCCAATTCGGCTGCGGTTCTGATGATTCGGAGCGCGATCTCACCACGATTGGCGATCAGCAGGCGCATCACATCCGGTCCTTCGTCGGGTTGACCATATCGCATCCGAATCACATCATCCGCCACTGCGGTTTTGTGACCGTGGCTGGGCGGCCCAGCAAACTTCCGTCAAACGCAGCAAACACGGCACACGTAACCATTAGTGTCATTGCCAGCGGCGATGTATAAGGAGACAGACATGAAGCAATACATCGCCGGAGGACTGGCCGCTGCACTGATCGCCGGATGGCTGATTGGCTCAGCGCCCCCGGGCCAGCGCGGGCTGCCAGTACGGAGCAGGACTCGTTGTCAGCAAGTGCGATGGACCCGTCCAGCCTGACGGCACCTGGCAACGTTGCGCGGTATTTAACGAGGCGTATAGCGGTAGCGGCCTGCCCTACGGCACGGTCACCCACCGCTGCGATGCGATGGGTCCTGACCTGCACCCTTGGGGTCTCGCCTTCAATGACACGATGAGTCCTGGCGGGCCACTTCCCGGTGACCCGATATTGGGCACGCCACCAACGCATATCGACCCGTAGACGGCCCATTCACTCCATGAGCGTCGCGGCGAGCGTGCCACCCAGCTCGTAAGCACGCTCTCGAACTCCGGCGTCGATTGCGCCGGTGATCTCCAGTGCATCGGCGGCTTTGGCCAGCGATAGTCCGGTGGCCACCTTTTCCACCGATGTCGTCGCACCGACAGTGTCGTTGTTGCCGTGCACCCACAGGCCGTAGGGGCGGCCCGCCACGTGATCCAAACTCGGGTAATACACGGTGTCGAAGAAATGCTTGAGCGCCCCGGACATGTAACCAAGATTCGCCGTGGTACCGAACAAGTAGCCGTCCGCAGCGAGCACGTCGGGGAGGGTCGCCGCGAGCGCGGGCCGCACCACCACGTCCACGCCATCGATCTCGGGGTCATTGGCTCCGGCGAGCACCGCTTCGAGCAGCTCGCGGGTTGCCGGCGACGGGGTGTGGTGAATGACCAATAGTGTCTTGCTCATTCGCGGCCCTGCAGTGCTTGATGTAACTCCAAGGCTTTCCTCATGGCTTCCCGGGCGCGGCCGCGATCTCCGGCGTAGTCATAGGCGCGCGCCAGCCGGTACCAGCGCCGCCAGTCGTCGGGGTCGCGGTCCAGTTCAGCATGGACAGTGTCGAACAGGGCGTCGGCGGCGTCGCGCTCGATGCGCCCCGACGGCCGCCGCGGCAGCGCGCTGACGTCGAGCTCCATCCCGTCTTCGGCGACGAGTCGGGCCAGCTTCTGATGGGCGAAGCCGGCGCGCAACGTGGCGATCATCGCCCACAGGCCGATGGCGGGCAGGATCAACAGCGCCACACCCAAGACGACGGCGACGGCCCGCCCGGAGCCGATCAGCAACACGGCGGACCGCCCCAGCAACACGACGTACACCAGCAGTGCCGCGCACATGAACGCGATCGTCAACTGGATGCGCACCGTGCGCCCAGGTGTTCCGGTCCCGGTCATTTCGGTCATTGCAGGTTGAGCAGCGATTCAATTCCTACCGTCAAGCCCGGATGTTCGGCAACCCGACGCACCGCCAACAGCACACCGGGCACGAACGACGTGCGGTCCATGCTGTCGTGGCGGATCGTTAGGGTCTCCCCCGCGGTGCCGAACAGCACTTCCTGGTGGGCCACCAGCCCGGCCAACCGCACCGAGTGCACCCGGATACCGTCGACGTCGGCGCCGCGGGCGCCCGGCAAGCTCGTTGTGGTGGCATCGGGGTTGGGCGGCAACTCTTTTCGTGCCTCGGCAATCAGCGCGGCCGTGCGGGAGGCGGTTCCCGACGGGGCATCGGCCTTGTGTGGGTGATGCAGCTCGATGACCTCGACCGAGTCGTAAAAGGGGGCGGCCTGCCTGGCGAAATGCATGGACAGCACCGCGCCGATCGCGAAGTTGGGCGCAATGAGCGCCGAGACGCCCGGTTTGGCGACCAGCCAGGCCCGCACCTGTCGCAGCCGTTCGTCGGTGAAGCCGGTGGTTCCAACAACAGCGTGAATCCCGTTGTCGATCAGGAACTTCAGGTTGTCCATCACGACATCGGGATGGGTGAAGTCGATGACGACCTCGGTTTTGTTGTCGGTCAGCAGGCTCAGCGCATCGCCGGCGTCGACCTCGGCGGACAGGGTCAGATCCTCGGCGGCCTGCACCGCCTGCACCATGGTCGCGCCGACTTTGCCCTTCGATCCCAGCACTCCTACCCGCATGGGTTCACCCTAGAGCGTGGCGAGGTTGTCCACAGTTGCGCTTTTGTCCACAACCGAGGTTGCGGCGCCGGTTCGGTGTCGGTTTGCGCGGGTAGTGTTTCGAACATGAGTTCGACTTGCGTCGCCCTGCCGCCCGAGGTGGCTACCGCCTTCGACGCGCTCGAAGCAGCCGCGGCGACGATCGGCGAGTTGAACCTCGACAACTACCCTCCCGGGGTCCGCCTCGCTGCGCTGGAGCGATTGGAGACCGCCCGGCGGCAGCAGCTGGTGCCTAGCCACGATCTCATCGGGGGCCTGGCCAAGGAGGATCCGGCCGACGTCGGCGGCCCGGTCCACAAGGTGATCGCCGACTGGTTGCGGATCAGCTGCGCCGAGGCCCGCCGCCGGATGCGCGATGCCGAACAGCTCGCACCCCGGATCACGATTACCGGCGAGACGTTGCCGCCGGAGTTGCCGGCGACTGCCCAGGCGTGGCGCGCCGGCGTGCTCGACCCGCAGCATTTGCAGGTGATTCAGACGTTCGTGCGTGATCTGCCGGCGGACACCCCGGTCGACACAATTGAGAGCGCGGAGCGCTTCCTGGCCCAGCACGCGGCCAAGCTGAGGCCCGACCAGTTGGAGAAGGTGGCAAACCGCTGCGCGGTGCTGATCAATCCCGACGGGAAATTCTCCGATGTTGACCGCGCCCGCCATCGCGGCTTCACCTGGTTGGCGCAGCGGGCCGACGGGACGAGCAGCGGCAAGCTCATCGCCTCTCCGGAGCTGCGCGCCAACCTCGACGCCTGGCTGGCGCGGTTCGCCGCGCCGGGCATGTGCAACCCCGATGATGAAAGCCCTTGCGTTGTAGGCGAACCCGACCAGGATCTGGCGAGCAAGGATTTGCGCAGTCATGCCCAGCGTCAGCACGACGCGCTCAACGCGTTGGTCCGCGGCCAGTTGGGTGATCCGAAACTCGGGGTGCACAACGGCTTGCCGGTGACGGTGATCGTGTCGACCACGCTGCAGGAATTGGAGGCAGGAGCCGGGCAAGCGGTGACGGGCGGCGGGACGCTGTTGCCGATGCGCGACCTGATTCGCATGGCCGGCCACGCCTACCATTATCTGGCGGTGTTTGACGAACACCAAAGTCGCCCCTTGTATCTGGGCCGCTCCCGACGCATCGCCTCAGCCGATCAGCGTGTGGTGCTCCACGCCAAGGACCGCGGCTGTACGGCCCCCGGCTGTGACGTGCCCGGATACTGGACGGAAGTCCACCACGTCGACGACTGGGCCCGCGGCGGCCTGACCGATATCGACAAGTTGACCCTAGCCTGCAAAGCCGACCATAAGCTAGCCGACAAGGGCTGGCGGACAATCAAACTCACTAACGGCCAAACCCAGTGGATCCCGCCGCCGCATCTTGACCACGGCCGGGCCAGGACCAACGACTATCACCATCCGGAACGCTTCTTCAGGCGTCGATCACCACACGACCGCCGGTAGAGCGCGAGACGCAGACCAGCATCTCGCCGTCGTCCTCTGCGGTCCGGCCGCGACGATCGACCTGCCCACCAAGAACTTTGACCTTGCAGGTCCCGCAGAATCCTTGCCGACAGGAATATGCCGTCGTTGGATCATCGTCGAGCATGACATCGAGCGCTGACCGGTTGGCCGGAACGTCGAGCACTCGCCGGGACCGCGCAAGCTCGACCTCGAATGGGATGCCATCGACGACCGGAGGCGGGCTGAACCGCTCGTAGTGCAACGGCGTGTTGGAGTGCTCGTCGCGAGCGCTGCGCACCGATTCCAGCATCGCCGTCGGTCCGCACACGTAAACCGCAGTCGTCGGTCCAGCACCGACGAGCAAATCCTCGGCAGTAGCGAATCGGCCACGCTCGTCGTCGGCCCAGACCGTGACCCGGTCGGGGGCCACCGCCGCCACCTCATCCAGCAGCGGCATGTAGTCCCGACTGCTGCCGGCATAGACTGCGCGCCAGTTGATTCCGCGTTGCTGCGCTGCATGCATCATCGGCAGGATGGGGGTCACTCCGATTCCGCCTATCACGAACAGCACGTCACGCTCGCCGGCGCCGAGATAGAACGCGTTGCGCGGACCTTCGAAAACCAGCAAGTCGCCGACGTCGAATGCGTCGTGCACCTCGATCGAACCGCCGCCGCCGTCGGCGATCCGGCGTACCGCAATGCGATAGTCGGTCCGCCGCCCGAGCGGACCGCACAGCGAGTACTGACGACGACGGCCGGACGGCAGCTGGACGTCGATATGCCCGCCAGGCGTCCACGACGGAAGCAATCCGCCCTCCGGGTCGGCCAACGTCAATGCGACCACATCCGGGGCGACGTGCTCACGCTTGGTCACGACGGCGGCGTGCGTCCGCCCCACCGGCACGACCTGCGACGGTTTCCATCGAGTCACCGAGCCGAACCCGCCGAGCACTGCGCCTATACCCCACAGCGCCGTGTAGAGACGATCTCGCTTGCGGCGACCGTAGATGTCGGCGGGCCTGCTGGCCCAGATCGATTGCGTCACAAAGCTCTACCTCTGCCTTAAGTCGTAGCGCGCGAGCAGCCGAAGCAGCGAGGGACTGATACGGCGCAGCGCATAGCCGACTCTGGATTCGGCCGCGATCGGCAGCACCGGCGGGCCCGTCTTGACCGCCTTGACGATCGCCTTGGCGGTCGCTTCCGGTGTGTAGTTGCGGCGCCGGTAAGCGGCGTCGGCCTTCTGCCGGGCACGCTCCTGCTCGTCGGCCGACATCCCGGCGTAGACGGTGCTTTTGGCGATATTCGTGTTGACGAACCCCGGGCACACCGCCGTGACCGTGATGCCTTCGTCGGCCAGGTCGGCGCGCAGTGACTCGCTGAACGCCAGCACCGCGGCCTTCGTTGTGCCGTAGGCGATCATCGACTTCGACGGGAGAAACGCCGCGGCCGACGACACATTGATGATGGTGCCGCCTTGGCCGCGGTCGACCATTTGCGTGCCGAACGCCCGGCTTCCGTTGAGGACGCCACCCAGATTCACCGACAAGATGTTGTCCCAATGCGCCGGCGTCGTCTCAAGGAACCGACCCGCCATCCCGATGCCAGCGTTGTTCACCAGGATGTCCACCACGCCGTGCTCGTCGTTGACTTGTGCGGCAAGCTTATTCATCGCCGTTTCGTCGCCGACGTCGGCCTGGTAGACCGCGGCATCGACACCGATGTCTCGGACGGCTGCCTCGGTCTCTTTGGCCGCGGCGAGATCGCGGTCGACGATCACAACGGCGCGGGCACCTTTCCGGGCCAGCTCGAGCGCGGTGGCCCGGCCTATCCCGGCGCCCGCCCCGGTGACCAGCGCGAGCTTGCCACGCACGTCACGCCGCCCGGTGTCCACGACGGAGGCGCTCGACGACGACGCGCCGCTGACGACGCGGTCGATCCATTCGCTGGTCAGCCTGGCGACGACGTCCGGACGCGAGGTCACCACCCAGTGGCCACCCTCGATCGGAACGACCCTGCTGCCCAACGGGATTGAGCCGGTGAACCGCTGCAGCGCGGGGGTGACGAAGATGTCCTTGCGCGGCACCAGAACCTGGACCGGAACGTTGGTCTCGGGCAGCTGCGCGCCGGGGGCAAGAAACGGCGCGGGCATGTTGGCCCGGTACAGGTTGAGGCCGTTGACATAGTCGGCGGTTGACCGTGCTGCTACGGGAGATTGGGTCCGCGTGCTCGAGTTGCCGATACGCGCAAATGCTTCAATGACTTTCACGCCCAACCCGGATCGAATCAGCAACTCCGGCAGACCGGGGCACAGGAAGAACCAGATGTATCCCGACGCCAGGAACTGCCTGACCACGTCAAAGAATCCGCGCGGAGTGCGCGGTGACCGCAAGAACTTGCCCGCATAACTCAAGTGCGGTCCCGAGATCGAAGTGAACGATGCGACCTTGCTCATCACCACGTCGTCGGTGACCGCGGCCCAGCCCTGAATGGAACCCCAGTCGTGGGCCAGCAAGTGCACCTGGCCGACACCCAGGCTGTCGATCACCGAGCCGACATCCGAGATCAGTTGGGGGAAGCGGTAACCGGACCGCCCCGGCGGGCGTGCCGATTCGCCGGCGCCCCGCACGTCGTATGCCACGAAGTTGTATCTACCGTTGTGGTAGTCGCTTAGGTGCGCGGCCACGCCGTCCCACAGGTGGTGGTTATCCGGATAACCATGAATCGCCAATACGGTCGGCCGCTGCGGGTCGATCTCGGTGTAGGCGTGCACGGCCAGCGCGACGCCGTCGGACGCGGTCACGGCGGTGCGGGTCATCGATTCCTCTCGGCTCAGTGGGAGGCGCGGGCGGCGGGTGAGATGGCAAGGTAGTCGACCGCCCGCTCGACCCCGCCCAGCTGTGACGGATGGAAACTCGGCTTGTAGTAAGCGCCGATCACCCGGACGAATCGCAGTGGCCCAGGCACCAAACCACGTCGGGCCGCGTTGAAGTAATGCCGCCAGCGCGGTTTGGCACCAGGCGTCAATTGCCGGTCCACCGAGTACATGAATCGAACCCCGCGCACCCACAGCAGCAGCATCATCGGTGTGACCACCAGCTGCGTGCGCACCTGCCGCCAGTACCCAGCCCGTAGATGCTTCATCACGTCGAAGGCGACCGCCTTGTGCTCGACTTCCTCGGCACCGTGCCAACGAAGCATGTCCAGCATCACCGGGTCGGTCCCGATCGCATCATGTTGCGGAGTGTCCAGAACCCATTCCCCCAGGATCGCGGTGTAGTGCTCGATTGCCGCCACGATCGCCACCTGCTCGAGCAACCAGCTGTGCCGTCGTCGCAGACTCCACCGTGGCCGGTCGCCCATCAGCTTCCCAAAGAGCCAGCCGATCTGGTCGGTGTACGGCGTCAAGTCGATGTCGTTGGCCGCGAAGTAGTCCAGCACGCCCGAATGCGCTTGGGAATGCATCGCCTCCTGGCCGATGAATCCCTGTACATCAAGCCGCAATTGGTCGTCCTTGATCAGTGGCAGGGTCTTCTTGAACACGTCGACGAAGAACTCTTCGCCGGCGGGCAGCAGCAGGTGCAGGACATTGAGGACGTGGGTGGTGAACGGCTCACCCGGCACGTAGTGGAACGGCAGCTTGGCCCAGTCGAAGTCGACGTCGCGCGCCTCCAGGACCAGTCGCTCGTGATCGGCCGGCGCCCCCCGACGTGACAGGTGCGGACCGACAGCGTCGTCGTCGACCGTGAACATCGCAGCAGCATACCCGGTACCCCCGGTATCGGGAAGTATTCTAAATCGGCGCCGCCCCGCGCAGGTGCTCGAAGATCAGCGACGTCTGGGTGCCCGCGACATCGGCGTCGGCGTTGAGGTTCTCGACGACGAATGAGCGCAAGTCTTCGGTATCGCGAGCGGCGACGTGCAGGATGAAATCGTCGGCACCGGCGAGGAAGTAGACATCCATCACCTGGGGTCTGCGACGAATCTGCTGGATGAAGTCCCGGATCTTGCCCCTGGCGTGGGACTGCAGGCTGACCGAAATCATCGCTTGCAGCGGCAATCCGACAGCGACGGGGTCGATGTCGGCGTAGAAGCCCCGAATGACACCCAAGTCCAGCAACCTCCGGACGCGGCCGTGACAGGTCGACGCGGCGATGTCGAGTTCCGCGGCCAGCGCGCTGTTGGTCATCCGAGCGTCTGCGTGCAGCAGGCTCAGAATTCTGCGGTCCACGCGGTCAAGACCGGCAGGCCGAAGATCCTTCGGCGCACCCTCGCTAGCGACTGGATGTTCCGTTATTTCTACGGGCATTATTCGATTCTACAGGTGTGTCTTCGCGATCTTTGCACGACAATCGAACTTTCTTCACACTTGATGTATGCGTGTCGGAATTCCCATGGAGACCAAGAACAACGAGTTTCGTGTCGCCATCACGCCGTCCGGCGTCGCGGAGCTGACCCGTCGCGGCCACGAGGTCGTGATCGAGGCCGGCGCCGGAGAGGGCTCGGCTATCGCCGACAGCGATTTCAAGGCGGCGGGCGCGGAAGTGGTCTCCACCGCAGAGGAAGTGTGGGCTCAGGCCGATCTGGTGCTGAAGGTCAAGGAGCCGATGCCGATCGAGTACGCCCGGATGCGGCGCGGGCAAACCCTGTTCACCTACCTGCACCTGGCCGCCTCCCGAGCCTGCACCGACGCGCTGCTGGCGTCGGGCACCACAGCGATCGCCTACGAGACCGTCCAGACCGCCGACGGCGCATTGCCGCTGCTGGCCCCGATGAGCGAGGTGGCCGGGCGGCTGTCAGCACAAGTCGGTGCCTATCACCTGATGCGCACCCAGGGCGGCCGGGGCGTACTGATGGGCGGTGTGCCCGGTGTCGAGCCGGCCAATGTTGTCGTGATCGGCGGCGGCACCGCAGGCTACAACGCCGCCCGGGTGGCCGACGGGATGGGCGCGATGGTCACGGTGCTCGACGTCAACATCAACAAGCTGCGCGAGCTCGACACCGCGTTCGGCGGCCGGGTACAGACCCGCTACTCGACCGCCTTGGAGCTCGAGGAAGCCGCGAAACGTGCCGACCTGCTCATCGGCGCCGTACTGTTGCCGGGCGCCAAGGCGCCCAAGCTGGTGTCGAATTCGCTTGTCGCGCATATGAAGCAGGGCGCGGTGCTGGTCGACATCGCAATCGACCAGGGCGGCTGCTTCGCGGACTCACACCCGACCACGCACGACGACCCGACGTTTGCCGTCCACGACACGCTGTTCTACTGCGTGGCGAACATGCCCGCTGCGGTGCCGAAAACGTCGACGTTCGCATTGACCAACGCCACCATGCCCTACCTGATCGAACTCGCCGACCGCGGCTGGCAAGCGGCCTGCCGGTCGAACCCTGCGCTTGCCAACGGGCTTTCGACGCATGACGGTGCGCTGCTGTCTCAACGGGTGGCCGCCGACCTCGGGCTGCCGTTCACCGACCCGGCCGATCTGCTGACCTGACCGCGGGCCGCGTGCTACACAGACCGCGTGAGTTCACTTGCCGATGACACCCGCTGGATGGATGCGGTCGACCAGGCCGCCTTGGTGAGAAAAGGTGAGGTGACACCGCTCGAGTTGCTCGAAGCGGCCATCGAACGCATCGAACGCATCGACCCCGTCCTCAACGCCGTGGTAATCCGCTGGTTCGATCGTGCCCGCGACACCGCTCGGGCCGAGCTCCCCGACGGGCCGTTCCGTGGCGTGCCGTTCCTCATCAAGGACCTATTCGCCGGGTATGCCGGTCAGCCCATCAGCAACGGCAACCTCGCGTTCAAAAAAGAGAAGGTGATCTCGGACGCCGACACCACGTTGGTCAGCCGCTATCGCCGTGCCGGTTTGGTGATCGCCGGCCGGACCAACAGCCCCGAACTCGGAAGCGTGCCGACCACCGAACCGCTGGCATGGGGCGCGACCCACAACCCCTGGGATGTCGGTCGTTCGCCCGGCGGATCGAGCGGTGGCTCCGCCGCCGCCGTCGCCAGTGGCATGGTCCCGTTCGCGCACGCCAGCGACGGCGGCGGCTCGATCCGGATTCCTGCGTCGTGCTGCGGGCTGGTTGGCCTGAAGCCCAGCCAGGGCAGGATCACGCTTGGTCCGATCCGCGACGAAACCGCACTGTCGGTTGAGCTTTGCGTGAGCCGTACGGTGCGCGACACCGCGGCACTGCTCGACGCTGTTCGGGGACCCGCCATCGGCGACACCGTGATCGCTCCCGCCCCTTCGCGCCCGTATGTCGACGAGGTTGGCGCCGACCCGGGCCGGTTGCGCATCGGCCTGCTCGACCACCATCCGCAAGGAGGAGCCGTCGCACCCGAGTGCACCGCGGCCGCGCGGTCAGTCGCCACGTTGCTCGAATCCCTCGGCCATGCAGTCGAACCCGCATGGCCCGCAGCGCTCGAGGACACCGGGCTCAGCTCGCGGTTCGGGGCCATGTGGAGCACGAACGTGGGTGTCAGCCTGCGGCGGTTCGAGGAGCAACTCGGACGGCCCCTCACCGCTGACGAATTCGAACCGATGAACCGCGTGCAGGCCGAGTTCGGCGCGCACCTCAGCGCCGTGGACTATGCGCTAGCGCTATCGGCCACCACCCACTTCCGCCGCGCGCTGCAGTCCTGGTGGGCCGATGGCTGGGATCTGTTGCTCACACCGACCGTCGCCGAGCTTCCGCTGCCGCTCGGCACCATCGCCAACAACCCCGATCATCCGATGGATGCCCTGGAACGGTCGGGCCAGTTCATTCCGTTCACCCCGCCGTTCAATATGAGCGGCCAGCCCGCAATCAACGTGCCCGTCGAGTGGACGGAGGATGGGCTGCCGGTCGGGGTGCAGTTGGCGGCCGCCTACGGCCGCGAGGATGTCCTGCTACGAGCGGCCGGCCAACTGGAGTCCGCTAAGCCGTGGGCGCAGCGCACCCCCGACGTATAGACCCGCGGTTTAGACGTCGCCCAGCGTCTTGACGATGTCCTTCGCCGGCCCGGTGCGCGCCTCCCGGTATGCCGTTCCCGCCCATAGGTTGGTGCCGTGCGGGTCCTCCAACGCGACCGAGGCCTTCCGGATCGGCGAGGTCATCTGGTTGACCTCGGGGTAGCCCAACGGCGCTATGTCGTCGAAGAGCCGAGTGAAATCGTTCTCCAGACCACGCGCATACCGGCCCGAGAAAGCGCGAGTGACAACGGTTTTGACGAACTCCGGATGCTGCAGCGCGGCGCGGTGTGCGGCGTTGGTGCCGGCTTCGTCACACAGCAGTAGTGCGGTGCCGATCTGGGCGGCCACCGCTCCCCTGTTCAGTACGGCGGCCACATCGTCGGGGGTGCCGATTCCGCCAGCCGCGATGAGCGGGACGTCGTGGGCGCGGCGGATCCGGGCGAGCAACTCGTACAACGACTCGGTGCCGGGGTCCATGTCAGGCGCGAAGGTGCCGCGGTGCCCGCCCGCATTCGGGCCCTGGACGACCAGGCCGTCCGCACCGGCCGCCAACGCCACGCCGGCCTCATAGGCCGACGTCACGGTGTTGAAAAGCAGCATTCCCAGTGCACCGAACCACCGCATGACGTCCGGCGGCGGGGCACCGAAGGTGAACGACACCATCTCTGGCCGCAGGTCGGCCACCACCTCGAGCTTTTGCTGAAAGCCGTCGTCGTCACCGAACTGCGGGTAACCGATCTCGACCCCGTAGTGCTCGGCAAGCTCATCGAGCGCCTCCGCGTAGTGATCCAGCGCATAGACGTCGGCGACGCTGGGTTGCGGCACAAACAGGTTGACGCCGAGCGGGCCGGTGGTTGCGCGTCGGGCGGCTGCGATGTCGTCGGCGAGGCGATCCGCACCTACGTAGCCGCTGGCCAAAAAGCCAAAGCCACCGGCGTTCGACACCGCCGCCGCCAGCGCCGGCGTTCCCGGGCCACCCGCCATCGGCGCACCCACGATCGGCACATCGAGATCCCAGAACCCCAGTACCATCGCGCTACCCTGCTATCGCCCGAAGCTGTTGGGGCAGCGATCTTTTCGACTGATGCGGGCCGAGGACGGCCACGCCGTACGGGGTACCCAGCAGTCGGCGGGCCGCCGCATTAACCTGATCCACGGTGACCTCGTCGACCTCCTGCAGCGTGCGGTCGATACTTCGATGCTCAGCGTAGTTGAGTTCGCTGCGGCCGATGCGGTTCATCCGCGAATTGGAGTCCTCCAGACCGAGCACCAGCCCGCCGCGCAGCGAACCCTTCGCGATCCGGCACTCCGCCTCGGTGATGCCGTCGCGGGCCACCATCTCGAGCACCTCGGTGGTCACCCGCGCCACTTCGCCGAAACGCTCGGGCAGGCACGCAGCGTAGACCGACAACGCACCGCTGTCGGAGAACATGTCCAACGACGAGTAGACCGAGTACGCCAGCCCGCGGGACTCCCGAACCTGTTGGAACAAGCGCGAACTCAAGCCACCACCGAGCGCGGTGTTGAGCACCGAGAGCGCCCAGCGATGCTTCCAATGCCGTCCGGGCGTGCGCACACCAAGACAGACGTGAGTCTGCTCGGCATTCCGGTTGGCCAGCGTCAACCGCGGGCGACCGGTGATCCGGCCGGTGCCCTTGCGCGGCGGCACCGACCGCCGACCCCTGACCAAGCGCGGCCCGAAGTGCTCGCGGACCAACGCCACCACGTCATCGTGATCGACATTGCCGGCCACGGCGACGACCATCCGCTCGGGTGTATAGCGCCGCACGTGAAACGAATGCAGCTGAGCGCGCGTCATCCCCGACACCGATTCAACGCTGCCGATTACCGGACGGCCCACCGGATGCTCACCGAACAGCGCCGCCAGGAACATGTCGCCCAGTGCGTCCTCGGGGTCGTCGTCGCGCATGGCGATCTCCTCGAGCACGACGTCGCGCTCGAGCTCGACATCATCGGTGGCGCAGCGTCCGTTGAGCACCACGTCAGCGACCAGGTCGACCGCCAGCTCCAGATCGCTGTCGAGCACATGCGCGTAATAGCAGGTGTGCTCCTTGGCGGTAAACGCGTTCAGCTCGCCGCCGACCGCATCCATCGCCTGCGCGATGTCGACAGCTGTGCGCGTAGGGGTGGACTTGAACAGCAGATGCTCCAGGAAGTGCGCGGCACCGGCCACGGTCGCACCCTCGTCGCGCGATCCGACGCCCACCCAAACACCCACCGACGCGGAGTGCACCGCCGGCAGGTATTCGGTGACGACCCGCAATCCCCCGGGGAGGGTGGTGCGGCGGAACGCCAAAGACGGCTCGGCGCTGTGCCGGCCGCGTCGGAGAGGCTGCGTCCCCGGGCTAACTGCCGGCCGTCGCGGCATCGGCTTCCGTCGGCGACGATGCGGTCGCGGCTGCGTCACCGTTGCCGGATTCTCCGGCTTCTTCGTCAACGAGCACCAGCGAGATCTTGCCGCGCTTGTCGATGTCGGCGATTTCCACGCGCAACTTGTCGCCCACGTTCACGACGTCCTCGACCTTTGCGATGCGTTTGCCCTTGCCGAGTTTCGAGATGTGCACCAGGCCGTCACGACCGGGCAGCAGCGACACGAACGCACCGAAGTCGGTGGTCTTGACCACCGTTCCGAGGAATCGCTCGCCGGTCTTGGGCAGCTGCGGGTTGGCGATCGCGTTGATCCGGTCGATCGCGGCCTGCGCCGAAGGTCCGTCGGTGGCGCCGACGAACACGGTTCCGTCGTCCTCGATAGAGATCTGCGCGCCGGTTTCCTCGGTGATGGAGTTGATGATCTTGCCCTTAGGGCCGATGACCTCGCCGATCTTGTCCACCGGCACCTTGATCGTGGTGACCCGCGGCGCATATGGGCTCATCTCGTCGGGTGCGTCGATGGCCTCGGCCATCACCTCCAAGATGGTCAGCCGGGCGTCCTTGGCCTGCTCGAGCGCGCCCGCGAGGACCTGCGACGGAATCCCGTCGAGTTTGGTGTCCAACTGCAGCGCGGTGACGAAGTCCTTGGTGCCGGCGACCTTGAAGTCCATGTCTCCGAACGCGTCTTCGGCGCCCAGGATGTCGGTCAGAGTGACGAATCGGCGCTCGGTGCCGCCATCGGAAAGCTCGACGTTGTCAGACACCAGACCCATCGCGATGCCGGCGACCGGTGCCTTGAGCGGCACCCCGGCGTTCAGCAGCGCCAGCGTCGAGGCGCACACCGATCCCATCGACGTGGAACCGTTGGAGCCCAGAGCTTCCGAAACCTGACGGATGGCGTACGGGAACTCCTCGACGCCGGGCAGCACCGGCACCAGCGCCCGTTCGGCCAGTGCGCCGTGACCGATCTCTCGCCGCTTGGGCGAGCCGACCCGACCGGTTTCCCCGGTGGAGAACGGCGGGAAGTTGTAGTGGTGCATGTAGCGCTTGGAGGTCTCGGGCCCCAGCGAGTCGATCTGCTGAGCCATCTTGACCATGTCGAGAGTGGTGACGCCCAGGATCTGCGTCTCGCCGCGCTCGAACAGCGCGCTGCCGTGCGCCCGTGGCACCACCGCGACTTCCGCCGACAGCGCACGAATGTCGGTGATGCCGCGCCCGTCGATGCGGAAGTGGTCGCTCAAGATGCGCTGTCGCACAAGCTTCTTGGTCAGCGCGCGGAAGGCCGCCCCGACCTCTTTCTCCCGGCCGGCGTAGGTGTCGGCCAGTCGCTCGAGCACCTCGGCCTTGATCTCGTCGGTGCGGGCGTTGCGTTCGTTCTTGCCCGAGATGGTCAGCGCGGCGGACAGCTCGTCGGTGGCCACCGAGGACACCGAGTAGTACACGTCGTCGCCGTATTCTGGGAAAACGGGGTATTCACCGGTCGGTTTGGCAGCTTTGTCGGCCAGCTCCTGCTGCGCGGTACACAGCGCGGCGATGAATGGCTTGGCAGCCTCCAGGCCTTGCGCCACAACGGTTTCGGTTGGCGCTTGGGCACCGCCTGCGACGAGTTCGATGACGTTTTCAGTGGCCTCGGCTTCGACCATCATGATGGCCACGTCGGCCTTGTCACCGCTACCGGAGACAACGCGTCCGGCCACCACCATGTCGAACACCGCCCGCTCGGTCTGCTCGACCGTCGGGAACGCCACCCATCGGCCGTCGATGAGCACCACCCGCACCCCGCCCACCGGGCCGGAGAACGGCAGACCGGCCAGCTGGGTGGATGCCGACGCGGCGTTGATCGCGAGCACGTCGTAGAGCTCATTGGGATCCAGGCTGAGGATCGTCACCACGACCTGGATCTCGTTGCGCAACCCGTCGACGAACGACGGGCGCAGCGGGCGGTCGATCAGCCGGCAGGTCAGGATCGCGTCGCTGGACGGCCGGCCCTCGCGGCGGAAGAACGAGCCGGGGATGCGGCCCGCGGCATACATCCGCTCCTCGACGTCGACGGTCAGCGGAAAGAAGTCGAATTGCTCTTTGGGGCTCTTGCTGGCGGTGGTGGCCGACAGCAGCATAGTTTCGTCGTCGAGGTAGGCGACGACGGCGCCGGCGGCTTGCAGAGCCAGCCGACCGGTCTCAAAACGAATGGTGCGGGAGCCGAAGCTCCCGTTGTCGATGACGGCGGTTGCCTCGAACACGCCCTCGTCAATTTCAGCTACAGACATAGGTGTCCGTATGGCCTCTCTGGATTTGTTCAGCTGTTTTGCGTGGTCACGCTAAACCCGGAGGTTCCAGAGCCTGGATGCGGCGACGGCCGTCGATCGAAGCTGCCGACCTGCCCCGATTCGGGAGCCCGGCAGCCACTACCGAAGACCGCGACGATGCACGCCCCGATATGACATTGTGACTCGCTGGGACGGTGCGCGCGGATCGCGCGTGCCGCACCTGCTCGGGCCGATACGGCCCAGAACGACCTCACTCTACACGCCGACCTGGCTGTTCCTAGCCCGCGCGGGGCGGGGTCAGCGGCGCAGACCCAGCCGGTCGATCAGCGAGCGATAGCGCTCGACGTCGATTTGCGCGACGTACTTAAGCAGCCGGCGCCGCCGTCCCACCAACAGCAGCAGACCCCGCCGCGAGTGGTGGTCGTGCTTGTGCACCTTGAGGTGTTCGGTCAGGTCGGCGATCCGCCTAGTCAGCAGTGCGACCTGCGCCTCAGGGGATCCGGTGTCGGTCTCATGCAGGCCGTAAGAGCCCAGGATTTCCTTTTTTTGCTCGGCTGTCAGCGCCACGAAATATCTCCATCAATAGGTCCGCGATCGTCGATCCGGGCCGCGGCCGCCGCGAACTGCAGCACGCGCCGTGTCGTCAGGGAGTTTAACAGCGCACGGCGGGGCGACCGGAATCCTGCAGGTCAGCCCGCCGACAGCAGAGCCCGCGCACGATCGGTGTCGGTGCCCATCGCGGCGACCAGATCCTTGACCGATCCGAACTTCTCCTGTCCGCGGATACGCGCGACGAAGTCCAGCGCCACATGCTGCCCGTACAAGTCCGCGGCGGTGTCGAGCACAAACGCCTCGACAGTGCGGGTGCGCCCGGAGAAGGTCGGATTGGTGCCCACCGAAACCGCGGCCTGGTAGCGCTCGCCCGGCACCACCGTGCCGGTCATCGGTCCATGCCCGAGGACGGTGAACCAGGCCGCATAAACCCCGTCGGCCGGGATGGCCGAGTACATCGGCGGCGCTACGTTGGCGGTGGGAAAACCCAGCTCCGTACCCCGCCCGTCGCCGCGCACCACCACACCTTCGACGCGGTGCGGACGGCCAAGCGCCTCGGCGGCCGCCACTACGTCGCCGGCGTCCACGCAGGACCGGATGTAGGTGGCGGAGAATGTCACGGTCTCGCTGTCGTGGTGCTCGGACACCAGTGACATCGATTCCACCGCGAACCCGAACCGCTCGCCGGCGCGGCGCAGCGTATCGACGGTGCCGACGGCCTTTTTGCCGAAGGTGAAGTTCTCACCCACCACCACTTCGACCACGTGCAGGTTTTCCACCAGCAGCTCATGGATGTAGCGTTCCGGCGTCAGCTTCATGAAGTCGGTGGTGAACGGCATCACCAGGAACACGTCGATACCGAACTCCTCGGCCAGCTCGGCACGTCGGGTCAGCGTCGTCAGCTGCGCGGGATGACTACCGGGGAAGACCACTTCCATCGGGTGGGGATCGAACGTCATCATCACCGTCGGGACTCCGCGCGCGCGAGCCGACTTCACCGCGTGCGCGATCAGCTCGGCGTGCCCGCGGTGCACACCATCGAACACCCCGATGGTGAGCACGCATCTGCCCCAGTCCGTGGGTATCTCGTCCTGCCCCCGCCACCGTTGCACAATCGTCAGCCTACGGCGCTAGGTAGCGCCTGGTCGTGCAAGAGCCCCAGATCAGGTGAGGATTGCTTAAACTTCAGTTGTGCGCCCTGACTTCCCTGGCGAGGACCCCAATGGGCTCACTGCGGTCGCCCAGGACTACCTGAAAGTCATCTGGAACGCCCAGGAGTGGTCGCGGGAGAAGGTCAGCACGAAGATGCTGGCCGAGAAGATCGGGGTGTCGGC
>NZ_DASPSP010000037.1:0-22521 GCF_035623875.1 Mycobacterium sp.
CCGGTTGCGGCCCTGGCAGTCGTTGATTTCGCTCGCTGTAAAAACCTTGCGCAGGTACCGGTCTCCGAACGCCGCCAGCGAGTCCTGGACATCCTCGATGGCCACGACATCGCATCCGACGCGGACGCGGTGCCCGTCAACCTCGCCCGGCAAGGTGATCATGCACTCGCCGTAATCGTTGCCGTACCAAGGGAATCCACCGATGCGACTTTGCCCAGTGGCGCAGCTTGATCACAGCATCGTTGCAGCCGCACGCTGTACGGTGTCGCGGCCAGGAGATGAAAGAAGTTGTCCGAGGGTATCCAGCCCGGCGCGTCGATAGACACATAGCGAAGTGCCACATCAGATGAGATCTCGAGAGTCCAGTAGGTTTCGTCACTGGGGTAGGCCAACGCGCGGATACCGGAGTTAGCTTGACCCGGGCGCGGATTAACGATCAGAGCGTCGCGAATCATGTACGGCGATCCGACGAACTCGACAACGGCTTCGATGCCGTCGGCCGTGGGCTTACCGAATCTAAATGAGTTCGACAGGTAGCAATTGGTCTCCGGCCAGATCCGCTCGCCCGCATGGCTGAAATGTGATTGGTATTCCCTGGGGCTGGCAGAGATGTGCAGGGCCGGCTCCGGCAGGCCCACTGCTACCGCACGTGGCATCACGCAGACGACTTGGCTAGGCCTTCGACTACCTGCTCGATGTTGCGTACGGAAGCGAAGGTGGACTTCTTGAGCACCTCATCGGGGAACTCGATGTCGAATGCATCCTCAAGCGCAAGCATGACATCGACCGACGCGTGCGACGTCAGGCCGAGCTCGTAGAGGTCGGCTTGACTGTCCACCTCGCGTGGATCGACCGCCATACGGCCATGAGCAGCAAGGACGTCACGAATCCGGTCCTGTATCACGCTTCCCCTCACGTCTAACCTATTAAGCCTCACGTCTAACCTATTAACCAGTGTTGGATCCAGCAACCGCTGCTCTCCCGGCCGAATCAGCGGCCATGGCCTCGGCCGTCGGGAACAGCTCCACCGGCGAGCGAGAATAGCGAGCGTGCAGCACCTGCGAGAAGGCGTGACGGACCACGGCGTGCTCGGTGCGGTGCTGGACCACGCCGATCGAGCCCCGGATCGGCCCGCTGTCAAGGACCTGGATCGCGCGTTGACCCGGGACGAGTTGCGCGCCGCAGCTGGGAGAGTGGCCGCTGGCTTGCTTCAGAAAGGTGTCGAGCCCGGGGATCGGGTTGCCCTGCTGATCGGCAATTCTGTGGACTTCGTGGTGGCGGCACTGGGCTGTCTGTGGGCGGGGGTCACGTTCGTTCCGCTGGCGATCACCGATCCAGATCTCCGCCGTGCGCAGATCGTGGCTGACTGCCGGCCCGCACAGGTGATCACCGCAGGCTCGGACCAAACGGCGCCATCGGGCCTTCCCGTCGGCACGGCGTGGACCTCGCTTTCGGCGCTGAGCGTCGCAGATGAGCGCACGCCACCACCCGTAACGGGCCCGATCTCCTACATCATTTACACGTCGGGGACGACCGGTATCCCCAAGGGGGTGCAGATTTCCCCGGAGGCCTTTTTCACCGCAGTCGAAGCATGCGCCGACGCCGTGGGACTCACCGCGGACGACCGGGCCCTAGCCGTTTCGCCCGTGCACTTTGACGGATCCTTCTCTGCCATCTTTCCTCCGCTGGTGCGCGGCGCCCCCCTCGTCATCCCCGACCGGGAAGCCCTGCTGTTCCCACGCAGGTTCTTCTCGATTGTCGACAGCGAGGGGATCACGGCGACCAGCTTCTCTCCCAGCTACCTCCGGTTGCTCCGGGCCAGCGGCCGTCTGGCGCGGTTGGCTGACACCCCGCTGAGAGTGATGGCCCTGGGCGGCGAAGCGCCGTCCACGGCCGACATCAGGGCGGTGTGGGCCGCCAGTCCGGGACTGCGGGTGGTGAACCGGTACGGCCCGACCGAGACGACCATCGCCGTCGCCCATCTGGAACTGACACCCGAGTTGCTCGACGCGGGGCTGGTACCGATCGGTCATCCTCATCCCGGGAGCTCGTTCCACCTCGTTGATGAGCACGGAAGCTTGGTGGATCGTCCTGGAGTGGTCGGCGAGCTGTACATCGGCGGACCGCAGCTCATGGCCGGATATCTGAACGACCCGGCGCAGAGCGCAGCTGTGCTGCGGACGGACGTCGTCGAAGGAACCACCCTCTACCGCACTGGTGATCTCGTCTTCCGTGACGACCGGGGCAACTACGTATACGCGGGCCGTTCGGACCGCGTCATCAAGCGACATGGTGTGAGGATGTCGCTGGTCGAGGTGACCGAGGCGCTCGGTGGCACTGACGGGGTTGCATCCGCGGCGTGTACGACCTTCGACCTGGAGGGCGATCTGGGGGTTGTCGCATTCGTGGTGCCGGACGGCGAGCTGACCCCTCTCGCCGTCCGCCAGGCCGCCAGCGAACGGCTTCCGGAAACGATGCTGCCCGATCAATTCGTCTTAGTGGCCAACTTGCCCTTGACGTCTTCCAGCAAGGTCGACGAGCGACGGCTGCTGAAGGAGGCTGGCTTGTCTCCGCCGAACGAAGGGGCCTGAGCCGTCAGTGTCGTTGCAACTCAGTTATCTGGAGATCGACTCGCTGTGCCGAGTCCTTCCACGAGAACCTGCTTGACCATCAACCCGGCCGACATACTGGACAACATGTACATTCCCGCCCATTTCGCCGCCGACGAGCAGGCCGTCGACGACCTGCTCACTCACCACGGTGCCGCTGACCTGATCACTGTGACACCGGAGGGCGTTGTCGCTACCATGCTGCCGTTCGTCTATGACCCGGGCATGAGGACCCTTCGTGGTCATCTCGCCCGCAACAATGACCAGTGGCGACGCCCGGTGGTTGGCGAGGCTCTGGTCATCGTGCGGGGACCAGATGCGTACATTTCCCCGGCCTGGTATCCGAGCAAGGCCGAGCACGGACGTGTGGTGCCCACATGGAACTACGTCACTGCGCACGTCTACGGGCGACTCTCAGTGCACGATGACCCGGTCTGGGTCGAACAGAATGTGCGTGATCTAACCGGACGCCATGAGGCTGGGCGATCGCAACCATGGTCCGTCGACGACGCGCCGCGACAGTTCATCGAGGGTCAACTACGCGCCATAGTGGGAGTGGAATTGCTGATCACCCGCATCGAGGCCAGTTTCAAGCTCAGCCAGAATCGATCCGCCGCTGACGTCGATGGCGTGATCTCAGGATTAATCACCAACGGACACGAAGACGCTGCCCAAGCGGTGCAGCGAGCGCGAACGGCATGAGACCGATTTCGCTTCTTAATGATGGCCCGTACGCAACTCCCCAACCTCGCGTTGCTGTGAAAGGAACCGCGCGTTGACATAAACAGCCATTTGGCCAGGAATGGTATCGGAGCGCGGTGCCTAGGCTACGATCGCTCGGGTGCAAGCGAGGGCAACTGGCGCGACGTCGGGGGGACATTACGAGCAGCTGGTCCGGCGCCAGCGTGCCGAATTGCAAGATGCGTATATGAAGGGCGTGCGCCGGCTGCGTTGGGACGCAGGGCGTCTCGCCGCAGAACGCGAACGGCGTCTTCGGGAGCTGCTGCTGTATGCCGCCGATCGTTCGCCGTTCTGGCGGGAACGACTGGCGGGCCACGATCTGGCCAATTTCACCGAGTCCGACCTCCCCTCGCTGCCGATCCTGACCAGGGCCCAGATGACGGCGGAGTTCGACCGGATTCTCACGGTCCCCGGGTTAACACGTGCCCGAGTCAAAGAACACGTCGATTCGTTGAACGGAGACCGGTACATCGACGACGAGTACCGGGCAATCGTCACGTCTGGATATACCGGAACCGAGGCATACCACGTCTACGGCTGGGATGCGTTCGTCACCTTCGTCGTGCAGGGCTCCCGGTGGACCGGGCGACGCGGCGAGGACCCGGCGGCGGTGTTGGCGCAGTGCTTCAGTTGCAGCGCCAGGCATGAATCGGGGGCGTTTTACGCCTTTAGCAGCTTCGAAGGCGGGGGGCCGACATCGCACTGCTTCGATGCCACACTCCCCCTGGACGTGATTGTCGACCGTCTCAATAACGTCCGTCCTTCCGTGCAGGCTCTCCAAGGGTGGCCGAGCCTCATCCGGGAGCTGGCGTTAGAAGCGATGCAAGGGCGACTCACCATCAAACCGACCTGGGTCAGCGTTGCCGGAGAACTCTGCACCCCGCCCGTACGAGAGGCAGTTCGGTCCGCATGGGGGATCGAGGCTTCGGAGTTCTGGGGCTGCTCAGAAGGGACCTACGCGTTCCCATGCGGTGTTGGAGAAGGCATGCACATCGCCGACGATCTGGTGATTCTCGAGCCGGCGGATGCCGATGGCAACGTCGTGCCATACGGGCAGCCTGCGGATCGGATGCTGTTGACCAACCTGTACAACTTGGCGCAGCCGCTGATCCGCTACGACCTCGTCGACGCGGTGACGATGTCCGACGAGCCGTGCCCGTGCGGTTGTGCTCATCGCCGGATCACATCGGTCAACGGTCGGATCAACGGAGCCTTCGAATACGAAAACGGTGCAGCGGTGCCCCGCGCGGACTTCGAGCAGACCGTCGTTGCCACCCCCGGCGTCGCCAACTTCTTCATTGGCAAGACGCAAGGTGGTGTCGACGTGTCCCTAGTGACCGACGGTTCGTGCGACCTCGAGCATCTGCGGACGGAGCTGATCGACGTGCTCCGCCGGCACGGCGGGCCCGAGTCGAACGTCAGTGTGCAAGAGGTCGATTCGATAGAGCGACTGTCGAGGGGAAAGTCGAAGCAGTTCGACACCAGGGTGATCTAGCGAGGTGCCCGCGGGGACGTCCACCGACTGGGCGTGGTGCCCCGGGGGCGGTGAGTGGAGATGGGGCATCCGTCGACGTGATTCGCCGTGTGCTCGCAGAGCACGCTCGTTTAGCGGTGGATCCGAATAACGTTGCCGGTACAGACGATCCATCACCTGCCGGGAATGGTTCGTGGTGGGCGAAGAAGCGCATGATGACGGGATCGCCGAGGAGGGTGTTCTCCATACGACGGCGTTCGACCGCGAGGTCGGCGATACGGATGATCAGCGCGTCGCGCGCCCGAGTACACAAAGCCCGAATGCGCCGCTGGAACTATGCACCACTCCGGCACGATCACAGGCGGCAAAGCGCCGAAATTTTCGTTCCGTTATGAAACAGTTTGGCGAGGTGCGTCAGGCCGTGGCGGAACGCAAGCCGAAGCGCTGGCGAAGAAACGCGGCAAGGCGCAGCGGGATTGCAATAAGGCTCAACAGGGCGAACGGCACATATTCGGCGGCGTAGAGCCAATACTGTGTCTTCTGGTTGAGTGCGCCCGGCACAAAATCCGCGCCGAAGGCGATCAGTGCGCCCGGCACAAAATCCGCGCCGAAGGCGATCAGAATGTAAGTCGTGCCCAGGAAGAGCAGTGGCCGCCACCGACGTCCCAGATGGCGCATTCCGATTCCGAAGGACACCAGCGCCAGCAGATCGGTGAAGAACAGTGCGACCAGGAAGAACAACAACACGCCGCCCTGCAGCGGAATCTGGCCGATGGCGACGCCCAGCCAGACGACCAATCCGATATGGACCTGAAGCGCGGTGGCGAAGGCCAGGCCCAAGGCTCGCGCCCGGCGCGCCAGACCGTCAAAGACTGAGCCGAACAGGATGGCCATCGCGCCGCCGACATAGGAAAGCCAGAAAAAAAGGAACGACCAGCGCGCCGTGTAGCGCACCGCCTGCCCGATGCCAACGGGACCGGTGCCGTAATCGGCCAGGACGGCCCCGGCAAGCGCGAGCGCGCCGCCCAACGCGCCGATCATCCAAACCCATGCCGGATCATGCTTGCGCGTCATCGCGCGTCCGCCCCGGCGTTGCTGCCGTTAATGGTGAACGTTGGATCGCCGTTCCCGCCGGTTCCGCCGGCGCCGCCGTTGCCCCCAAGCATCCCGGCCGTGGCCTTGGCCAGGGCCTGGTCAATGTCGTCGATGATGTCGTCGATGTGCTCGATCCCGATGGACAGGCGGATCGTCTCCGGCCGGATACCGGCCTTCACCAGCTCCTCGTCGGACAGCTGGCGGTGGGTGGTGGAGGCCGGATGGATGGCCAGGGTCTTGGCGTCCCCTAGATTGAGCAGCCGCTTGACGAGCTGGAGCGCATCGAAGAAGGCCAGTCCCGCCTCGTAGCCCCCTTCGGCCCCGAAGGTGACGATGGACGGCACGCGTCCGTGGAGGTAGCGCTCGACCAGGTGGTGGTAGGGATGGTCGGGGAAGCCGGCGAAGCTCACCCAGGCCACCCGGGGGTCGGCGGCCAGGTAGTCGGCCACGGCCCGGGCGTTGGCCTCGTGGCGCTCGAGCCGCACGGCCATCGTCTCGAGGCCCTGGAGGAGCAGGAAGGCGTTGAAGGGGGAGAGGGTGGCGCCGCTGTTGCGCAACTGGGTGGAGCGGGCCCGCACGGTGAAGGGCCGCTCGGGGAAGTCGCGGGCGAAGACGACGCCGTGGAAGGCGGGCTCGGGCTGGTTGAACATGGGGAAGCGGTCGGGATGGTCGGCCCACGGGAACCGGCCGCCGTCCACGATGGCCCCACCGAGGGTGGTGCCGTGGCCGCCCACGAACTTGGTCAGCGAGTGAACGACCACATCGGCCCCGTGCTCGAAGGGCTTGAGCACGAGCGGCGTGGCCACCGTGTTGTCCGCGATCAGGGGCACGCCGGCCGCATGGGCCACGGCGGCTACGGCCTCGAGGTCCACGATATTGCCGGCCGGGTTGCCGATGGTTTCGCAGAAGACGGCGCGGGTGTTCTCGTCGATGAGGGGGGCGATCGACTCGGCTCGGTCGTCGACGGCGAAGCGGGCCTCGATGCCCAGCGTGGGCAGCACGTGGGCGAAGTAGGTGAAGGTGGCCCCGTAGAGCTGGGGGGCCACCACGAAGTTCGAGCCGGCACTGGCCACCGTCAGGATGGCGTAGCTGACGGCGGCCATGCCCGAAGCCACCACCAGGGCCGCCGTCCCCCCTTCGAGGGCGCAGATGCGCTGCTCGAGGACGTCGAGGGTCGGGTTGTTGAGCCGGTTGTAGTGGAAGCCGGGCGTCTCCAGGTCGAGCACGGCACCGGCGTGGGCGGCGTTGATGAAGTCGTGGGCCACCGTCTGGTAGATGGGCACGGCCACGGCCCGCGTCCCGTCGGATGTGTAGCCACCGTGGATGGCGATGGTCTCGTCGTGCATGGCCTCAGGCCCTCCTCTTCGGGATGATGCCCAACAGGTTGGCGTACAGACGCAGGGCCGCGCCCCGCCACGGCCAGGGGGCGCGCGCGCCGACCTCGTCGAAGGGGAAGGCGGCCACCAGGGCCGGGTCCCGCTCGCCGCCCACCACCCGCTCGTGCAGCCGGCGGAGCCCATCCCAGTCCGGGCCGGCCACGCAGTCTCGGGGGAGGCAGGGCAGTTCGTCGCACTCGTGGCCGGCGTAGCGCCGCACGTCCCGGACGTACTCGCGCACGAGGCTCGAGGGATCGTACTCGGGATGGCCCTGGACCAGCACGACCTCGGACCGGCCCACCGTCTTCGTGACCACGCTCCACCCCACCTCCTCCGACTGCAGGGCCACCGCGTAGCCGGCGGCGGCCACCGCCTCAACGGGCACGGTGTTGAGGCGCGAGTGGGGCAGGACGACCGGACCGTCGAACCCGGCGGCCAGAGGGTGGGTCGGGTCGGCCTCCTGGGCGAAGACGCCCGTGCACTTGACCGGCAGGGTTTTCCGTTCGACGCCGTCGAAGACGGCCAGGGCGGCGTGGGCCGACAGGCAGGACAACACCATAGCCGGCACGTTCTCGCTCCCCCACCGCAGCAGGCCGGACAGGTCGGACCAGTAGGGCTCGTCCTCGATGCGGGACTCGATCGGGTTGGAGCCGGTCACCACCAGCAGGTCGGGGGGGTCCGAGATGATGTCCTCGAGGGGACGGTACCCGGCGGCGATACGGGCCCGGATGCGCTCGCCCCGGGGCACCCCGGCCATGGTGTGGCGGGTCAGGACGACCGTCTCACACCCGGACCCGGCGTCCAGAAGGCCCACGAACTGGCGCTCGGTGGCGCCGAAGGCGGCGTCGGGCATGTTGTTGACCAGGGCGCACCTCCACCGCACCGGTCCCTCGGCCCCGTCCGGCGCCGCCCCGTGGTCGAGGGTCCCGGCCAGTCCGAGGCCCAACGTCATCTCAATACCTCAGGTCGGTGTAGGTGACCGTGACTTCTTGGCGGAGGAGCCGGTAGGCAGCCTGCAACTGCTCCTCATCGTCGGTCGAGCCGACCACAGCCACGATGTGGTTGTAGGAGCCGTCCCGCCAGTCGAGGGCGGCCCCGGGGCGCTGGTGGACGCTCACCGTGTCTACCGCGGCGTGGTCGCTGAAGTCGTTGATGCCCTCGATGGCCGTCACGGTGGCCGAGAGGGTCGGCGGCTGAAGGAAGAAGCGGTAGCCGATGCGGTCGGTGGCCACGGGCCCGTCGACGGACACCGGCTCGCCCAGGGCCACCCGCAGGGTGAGGTCGAGCAGGCTGACGCCGGCGGCCCGCTCCAGCATCTCGGGCACACCGCCGCCCATCCGTCCGTTGACCTCGATGATGCGGGGCCCGTCGGGTGTGAACTTGACTTCGGTGTGCAGGCACCCGGTGCGTACCCCGAGGGCGTCGATGGCCCGGGTGGCCAGGTCCAGGACGGCCGAGCGGCTCCCGGCGTCGAGGGCGGCGGGGATGAAGAACCCGGTCTCACGGAAGTTTTCGGCCGGCGGGAAGCGGCCGGTCAGGGCCAGGTGGCTGATGGCGCCGTCGGCCACCACGCTCTCGACCGACACGTACCCGGCGTAGGGGTCGCCGGCCCGGGCCGGATCGTCGGCCAGGTAACCCTCAAGGACCATGTCGGGGCGGCCAGGGCCGAGGGTGTCGAGCAGCTTCTTGAGCTCGGCACCGTCGCGGACCAGGAAGGTGTAGCGGCTGCCCTGGGCTGAGCGGGGCTTGAGGACAGCGGGCCACCCCACCTCGGCCTCGACGGCCGAGAGCTCGGGCTCGGACTGGTCGGGGCGGACGAGGTGGCAGGGGGGCATGTCGAGGCCAGCGTCGGCCAGGGCCCGGCGCTGGTGGGCCTTGTCGGTGAGGGCGGCGGCGGTCGCCGGGCTGTGGAAGGGGAGGCCCAGCCCCTCGGCCACACGGGCCAGTTCGAGCATGCCGGCGTCGAGGTAGGTAGTCATGCCGGCGGGCTCCCAGTCGGCCAGGGTCTTGACCGCATGCTCGGTGCTCATGCCCTCGAGGTCGACAACGGGGCCGAACCGGTTAAGGAATTCGGCCATCTCGCCCATCCCCGGCACGGCCGTGTCGATCATCCACAGCAGGTCGCAGAAGCCGGCGGCCGCTTCGACCAGCTGCATCGCGGGAACGCAACACGGCTCGTAGCCCACCGCCACCAACGGCCGCGCCCGTTCGGTCGTGGAATCCATCATGTGCTCAGCCGTTGACGGCCTCGACGCAGTCCCGGGCGTCATAGACGGCCCGGAGGCGGGGGCGGGGCGAGGGGATGACGGCCTCGACGCAGTCCTGGGCGTCGTAGACGGCCCGGAGGCGGCTGCGAGGCGAGGGCAAGTAGTGGGTGAAGTAGCGCACCCCCTCGGTGAGCACGCCCAGCACGGAGAGGTTGGGCTGGAGCCGGCCCTCGGTGTCGTAGGGGTGGAAGTCCTCATTGATGGCCACGCTGCCCACGGGCGTGTCACCGTAGCTGAGCTGGGTCAGCCTTCCCTTGGCGTAGAGGCGCTTGAGCAGGGGCGAGGTCGACCGGGCCAGCGAGGGCATGTCGAGATGGCCCCGCACCACCCCGTCGACCATCACGGCCGTCGGCTCGTCGAGGGCCGTGGAGCTCAGGCGGACGCCGTCGGGGCAGGCGGCCAGCTCCGGGCTCGGTCCGAGCGTGATGCGCACCACTCCGGCGTCGAGCAGCGCCAGCAGCTGCTGGGAGCGCAGAGGTGGCACGCCCGCCTCCAGCCGGTTGATGCGGCTCCGGACGTTGGACTGGAAGTCGACGTAGGAGTCGAGGGAGAGACCACCGAACTCGATGACCGAACGCAGCTGGTCCCGGAGGATGCGCAGCACCTCTTGAGCCGCCTTGACCGGGCTCCCCCCGGGTCGCAGGGCCTCGGTGAGATCGGCCTCGATCATGTCGTAGACCTGGCCCTGGTAGTCGGCGGCCGACGTGTAGTGGCGGTCTGCCCCGGCGAAGAGGTGGGTGGCCGGGTCGAAGCGCCCGTAGCGCGGCTCGAGACTGTCGACGGCCTTCTCGTAGTGCCCGTTGACCCAGCCTTGGCGGAGGACGTTGCGGACCTCGGTCGACTTGTCGTCGCCCCCGGCCAGCGAGGCGGCGTGTATGTAGTAGCGCGCCTGCATCTCGGCGAAGATGAGCGGGAGAAGCTCGGCCCGGAAGTCCACGTGCCGCCGCACCGGCGACCCGCCCGGATTGGTGAGCGCCGCGAACTCCTCGGGGGTGCACACCACCGGCTGGTAGGTGCCGTAGGGATCGACGCCGGTGGCCGACTTGGCGCAGTACGGCGCGCCCGAGCGCGAGTAGAGGGTGATGCTCGGCTCCCGGCCCGAGGGCACGTACCGCAAGCGGTCAGCCCGGTCGCACCGGTCCTCGAAGGTCCCGCCTCGTCCGATGGTGAGGGCGGTGAGGACGTCGAAGCAGACCAGGCCCATGCCGGCCACGGCCACCGAGGATCCGGCCGGAGCGCTCTGGTCGAGGCACTCGATGGGGTAGGCCCGGTGGAAGTGCACGCCCCCGCCGGCCCCGGGCTCGTCGTTCCAGGTGTGCCCCGACGTCAGCACCACGTGGTCGACGGTGAGGGTGGTGCCGTTGTCGAGCAGCACCGCCTCGCGCCCCTGGAGGGCCGGCGAGATGTCGACTGCCGCCGCGTAGTGCCGGACGATGTCGAGGTTGGGCGGGGCGAAGGCCACCAGCGTGTCGTAGAACCAGTCCAGGTACTCGCCCATCAACCGCCGGGGCAGGTAGTCGGTGGGCAGGATGGGGTCACCCCCGGCGCCGATGCGGCACTCGTAACCCACCCAGCGGTAGCCGCGGACCACCGCCCACTGGTGCAGGCCCACGGCGTAGGGGGGAAGGGCGTCCCCGTCGGGGGCGGCGTAGAGGGAGAGCTGACCGCAGGCGTTGTTGAGGATCAGGAAGTCGGGCTGCTCGGCGGAGTAAACCCCGCCTCCGAGCTGAGCAGGCTCGACCACGTGCACCCGCACCGGCGTCCCTACCCGCCGGGCCCGGCTCACCGTCCGCTCCAAGACGCACAGACCCCACGAGCCGAGCCCCACGATGGCCATCTCGATCATCGGACGCGTCCCATACACGCCACCTCAGATCGGCGGCCGCTCGCCGATCTCTGCTTTCGAGCCCGTTTAGACCGGCTTTCCTCGATCGCGGCCGCGGTGAGTCGGCGGACCGCGTGTACCAGTTCGTCGACATCGTGGGTCGTGGTGGCAAAGGAGGTGACGAAACGGACGACACCTGGCTCCCAACGGCCGTGGTAAAAGCCGTAACCCTGGTCCAGAAGTCCGTCGATGACCTGCTGAGGCAGGCGGCAGAAGAGGATGTTCGCCTCTGGCGTGCCCGCAAGGCGAGTGCCGGGAATGGACTTCAGCCCCTCTTCGAGCCGCGCGGTCATGGCATTGGCGTGCGAGGCATTGCGCAGCCACAGATCGTCGGCGAGGTAGGCGTCGAGTTGAGCGGCGGCGAAACGCATCTTGGCGGCGAGTTGCCCGGCTCGCTTAGCCCGGAAGCTGAGCTCGGTGGTCACGGAGCGGTCGAAGACGACGATTGCATCGGCGGTTATGCCCCCGTTCTTGATGGCGCCAAAGGACAGCATGTCCACGCCAGCGCGCCAGGTTAGCTCGGCGGGGTTGCAGCCCAATGCGGCGATGGCGTTGGCGAGGCGGGCGCCATCCATGTGAACGCGCAGGCCCGCGTGCTTCGCAATGCCGGCCAGGTGTCCGATCTCGGCGGGGGTGTATACCGCGCCGGTCTCGGTTGCCTGGGTGAGGCTCAACACGGAGGGTTGCACGCTGTGCACGTCTCCGACCTTGCGGTGCACTGCGGCCTGCAGCTCGTCGGCGTCGATCTTGGCGTTTTCCCCATCCAAAGCAATGAGTTTGGCACCCCCTGTGAAGAACTCCGGTGCGCCGCACTCGTCGTTGTTGATATGGCTGTCGCGGTGGCATAACACGCTGCCCCACGGTGGGGTCAGCGCGGCCAAGCTCAATGCGTTCGCCGCCGAGCCGGTGGAAACGGGGAGCAGATCGACGTCGCAATCAAAGATCTCGCTGAAGCGGCGTCGTGCGCTCAAAGTCCAACTGTCGGTGCCATAGGGCGGTGCCTGCCCGGAGGCTGCCGCTGCAACAGCTGCGATGATCTCGGGTGCACCACTGGCGGTGTTGTCGCTGCTGAAGGAGCGACTTTCCACATGCGCGACTACCTCCATCGGGACAGCGCTCATGTGCCGTCACCTTCTCCGAGCGTCAAAGGCAGCCTGACGCTCCTGCAGCAACCGTCCCACCGTTGCGGGCACACGTTTTCAGGCACCTGAATGGCTCCGTCCCGTTTCCCGGCGACCACTGCAGACCCAACGCCACGCAGGTCTCCACGCATGAGTAGTGCGGGCCCATCCCGCCGAACACGAAGACCGGGGTGCTGGCGTCGACCACCGCCCAGTCCTAAACCCGGCCAACGAAGCTTGCGGCCTGACATTTGCGACCTCCCCCTTGGGCAAAGCGCTGTTGTCGTATGTTCTACACCTCTTCTGTCCCAAAATCTAAGAAATCCATAGGTTTCTCTTCGGGAAAAGTCAGCCACTGCTTGCGACGCCCACAGGCCGACACCCCGGCTCCGCGCCGAGACGCTATGGGTCGTCGTCGTCTTCGTCGTCGCGGGCGAGCAGTTTTCGGAGTGGTGGAAGGTGTTGGTTCGGGGCAGGCAGCGGCGTTGGCCTACCGGCACGCACGGTCCTGCAGCAATACCGTCAGTGAAGATTTCAGCCATCGTGGAACCGTCACCTCCCGTATACCTCGGGGACCAGGGTTCAGCTATAGTTCCGGCGTACGCACGAGTAGTGCACTGCCTGTTTTTCTGCCCAGCATTCGCCCCTGACCGCCTCTTATGCGCGGGAGCCTATGGTCCTTTGAGCTGGTGTCAGCAGATTTGAGACAAGTAGAGTAGGGGGGGCGCGTACGTCGAGTATCGGGACGCGCGCACATGGGTTAATAGCCAGTCTGTTCACGGGCTGGTTTTGCCATGAATCGATGGTTTTCAGCGCCGGGCCGCTGCAGATTTCCTCGGCACCGAGGTACAGACACCCAAGTCTGTCGAAGCTTTCGCGGGTTCTCTCAGTGGCGAACAAGTGCCTACCGAAATGTAGCCAGCTGGCGCGGCATTGCGTTCTTGCAAGTGCGTTTTCGCCTCAGGACTTCTACCTCGGGCGCGTGTGACCCCGCCAGTCTCGAGGTAATCATGAGATTCGTTGCTCAACGCCCCTGTCGCGAGTGCCGACGTCGTCTTATGTCCCGGTACGCTCCAGACCTAGTAGGTGGATGAGCTGGTCGCGGTTGTTAATGCCGAGTTTGGCGAAGACGCGGTAGAGGTGTCCCCCCACCGTTCGCACCGAGACAACCAGCCGATCTGCGATCTGACGGTCGGATAAACCGGCCGCGACCAACATCGCAATCTCGCGCTCACGGCCGCTGAACGACAGTGGGCGGGCCGCAGATTCCACCGCCGGTGTTCGAAGTCCGCACTGGCTGGCCAGCCAATATGCTCGCGTCGACGACTTGACTTCCTTGCCGCGGTGGCCTTTGCGGGCGTGTTCGTCGGCCGCCTGCGCCGCCGCGTCGGCGGCAAATGCCAGTGCCCCCAGATCGGCGAACCGATCCACCGCGGCGTTGAGCAGGTCGCCATCCTGGCGAGCCAGGCCGCGAGCTTGGGTAGCGATCGCCTCCGCCAGCGGAGTGTTCAGCGTCCGGGCGAGTTCCTCCAGCCTGGCGGCGCACGACTGATCGCCGAATCGGACAGCGGTATGCAGAGCGCGCATCTCAACCGCGTACATGCCGGATTGTCGCGCGATCCGCGCGGCGCGCACCGCATGCATCCGGGCGGCCGTCGTCTGGCCCACGGATGCCCGCTCCCAGGCCCGGGCCAGCTCAAGTTCCGGCAAGAACACCGCCACCTGCGGTCCGTAGGCTTTCTCCGCACTGCGCAGGGCGGCAGCGGCGGCCTCACCCTCTCCCCGCGCGCCCTCGGCCTGCGCGCACCAGGCCGCCACCAGCATCACCCCTGTGGGAAAACCGTGCGACATCACCGATAACGAGTCGCGAAACGCGGCACAGGCCGACGGCAGCGCACCCCGGGCAAGCTGCACCAGGCCGCTTATCGCGTGCACGAAGGCGTCTGCCTCGGGACCCACCGTGATCGTCGGACCATAGCGTTCCCAGACCCGCTCGGCTGCCGCAAAATCACCGGCGACCGTCGCCGCCATGGCCTCAGCAATCCCGATGAGGAACCGCTGCGGTCCCATCTGGCCGAGCACAGCTGCCCCGCCCGCGTTCGCTATCTGGTGAACTTCGCCAAGCCGGCCGACGAGCGCCAACGCCCAGGAGGTCGACGTCACCGCCCACGTCATCGTCAACGGTTGTTGATCGGATGCGCACAGGGGCAGCCCGAGCTCGATCGCCGTCGAGACGTCACCGGAGAAGCACGCCAACGCCCCCTCCATGGCCCTGACGAGACCGGCCACCTCCTGGCAGTCAACGCGATCTCGCATATCGGTCAGTAGCAGCCGTGCCCGCTCAACCTGCCCGCAACCAAAGAACAGATTCGCGGCCCGCAGACAACCCCACCGCACGGTCAGCCACTCATCGGCACCATCGAGGTCGACGCCGGCAAGCACCGCCTCGGCCTCGTCGCGTCGCCCCTGCCACCTCAGCGCCTCAGCCAGCACGAGCGCTGCCGGCAGGCCACCACCATGATCGAACGCGAATCGGGCCAGCTCCTCGCCGAGAGCGACGTTCGACATGGCCACCGCGCTCGCCGCCGCCTCGATGATCACGTCGAGATCCGGCGCCAGGTCGCTGCGCATCATCAACTGGGCCAGCAGTATCCGGGTGCGCACGTCAGGCACCCTCGAGCGCTGCTCTTGTGTCTGCATCTTCTTCCGAAGATGTTGTGCCAGCATGCCGTTAAGCTGCCGCGAGCGCACCACCCCAGCGCGTTTCAGTGCCACTTCACCCACGATGGGGTGAGCCAACCGAGCCACCGTGTGTGATTCGTCGACAACCAGTTGGATAGTTCCGTCGCGCTCCAGATGGGCCAACGCGTCAGCATCGCAAAGCCCACGCAGGGTCTCCCAGTCCAGCACCTCCGCAGCGGCCAACACCTCCACCGCCTCCAGTTCCTCGGCGGCCAGGGATTGCAGGCGAACCTCAAGAAGATCGCAGAGTTCGCGGTCTGCGTGCAGCGCACCGCGAAGCCGCCAGCCGTGTTTCGAGCGCACCAGCACCCCGCTCCCCCGACCCGCACTCAGCAAACCGCGCAGCATCAGCGGATTGCCCGCCGTCCGGCCATGTAACTCGTTGATAAGCCGGGTCTCGACGGCGTCGCCGAGCACGGTGTGAGCGAGCTCCTCGGTCTGCTGCCGGGTGAACGCATTTATGCGCAGGCGAAGCAGCAGTCGCTCTTTCCACAGAGCTGTCACCGCATCGGGCACGGCGCTGGGCGAACGGATTGTCACGATCAGTCGTGTACTGCCACCGGTCGCAAGTTGGTACACCAACGTCGCCGACAAGGGGTCGAGCAAGTGGGCGTCATCGACGACGACCAGGGTCCTTTCCTGCTCCATGGTTTTTTGCGCGGCGGCCAGCATCACGGCAGGCTCACGTACCACATGCAGGGTCGTTAGCCAGTAGAACGCGCCCAATGGCACCGCCTTGCTGGTTTCGGTGCCCAGCACAAACTGCACGGTAAGCCCGCGCGACTTGACAGTATCGGCGAGGGCGCGAGCCAGTGTCGATTTGCCGATCCCGCTGTCGCCCACCAACAAGACGCCCTGGAACTCGGAAGCGTCGTCGAGTGAGGCTAACGCTTGACGGACCTCGTCATCGCGGCCCACCAACGGCCACGCCGACCCACTCCCCGTTTCCATCGGACATCGAACCTCCCCGACCACGCCTTTTCGCAGAAGCTACCGCGACTCCGCCCCGGTTCGCAGCCAGATGTTAAAAATTTGCTGTAAAAAAAATTAAAAATTTTAATCAGACGCTAATTTAATACGGGTTCCTTGCAGGCTATCGGCTGTGTACGCCACATTCCGGGACTCGTGGGACCCCTCGGGTGTGCGTCAGATTTGTAGGTGGCGGTTGTTGATCTTGATTTAGGCGTGGTCAGGCGGTGGCGGTCTGGTTGTGCGGACGTGTTCAGATGTGCTGCCAGCGGTAACTCCTGTGACCGGGGCGTCGCGCACGACGGTGACCGCCGCGGTGGCGGAACTGGCGGCCGGGGGAGGCGAGGATTCGGCCACAGGGCGGGTGCGCTGGCTGCGGGAGCGGGGTCCCGACAACTGTTGGGCGGCCCACTTGGCAAGGTGCGGGCGCTCTATCTTGGAGTTGTGGCGCGGATCCACCGGCAGCCTGCGCTTGAAGAGGATGGCATGGATCTTGTTCGCCACTTCGGAATCTGCAGCCCGCGCGAGCAGTTCCTTGTGTAAGCCGGCGAGCTCGTTCTTGCCAACGTCGGGCTCGACCTCGACGCAGAGGACGGGCAGCTCGCCCGCCGGTGTGGGCACTCCCACTAGTCCACTTCGCCTCACCTTGGGGTGAGCGTCGAAGAGCGGCTCGACTTGCAGCGGGAATACGTTCCCGCTAACCGCCTTCACCCGCTGCGACACCCGACCGCAGACCCAGAGCTTGCCCTGCGCGTCGAGGTAGCCGGCATCCCCAAAGCGGTGCCAGTCCCCTTGTGGGTCGGGCACCTTGTTCTTGCGCGTGCTCTCGGGGTCGAGGTAGTACCCCGGGCTCACGTGCTTGCCCCGCACCAGGATTTCGCCGACTTGCCCCTTGGGCAGCTCCGATGTTTCCTCGATGGAGTCGATGGAACCGTCCACGATGTCGATGATCTTCAATGTGACGCCCGGCAGGGCGTAACCCACACAGATGCCGGCACCCTGCTCGGTCATGTTCCACAAGCCTTGAAGGTGCTCGCGACTGCCCATCTCGGTCGACGGCATGGCCTCGGTGGCTCCGTAGTTCGCCGCTAATTCCCCGTCGGGAGCCATGACCGCGCTCAGCATTCTTTCGACCGGACCAGAGATCGGCGCCCCGGCGCCGATGACTCGTTTCAGTGAGGGCATCGTCAGGTTGCGCGCAAGCGCTTCCCGCGCCAGGTTCTCGATCAGGATCGGCGCGGCGAAAAATGACCCGACCTTGCAGTCGTTGATGACCTGGATCATGGCGGCCGAATTCACGTTGGCCGGGCCTTGCCGGGCGAAGTCGATGGGCGGCACCACCATTGTGCCGCCGGCACTGATGGGGATGAAGAGGAACGCGGGGAAGACGGCCATATCCACCGGGACCTCGTTGTCCGGATCCCAGCGCCAGCTATGGTGCGCGTTGCGGAACACCTGACAGAAGTTGCGATGCGGGTAGAGCGAGGGTTTCGCCGGCCCGGTGCTGCCGGTGGTGTAGAGAATGGTGCAGGGATCGTCCGGCCCGACTTTTGGCGGCTCCGGCTCGGCGGGCGCTTGTTTTCGCAGCGACCTGATCGATCGCGCGCCCGGGAAGGGTGGAAACCCGGTGACAGTGCGGGCTCCCGGCAAGAGTGGATATCCGGTAAGAACAAGCTTCCGGAGGGCACGAGGACCCCATCCGAATGTGACCCTTCCGATGTGCGCGAGCGCGATGCCTAGGAACGCCTCCGGCTTCACGCGTCTAAGCCGCTCCGCCATGTTGAGATAGCCGACCGAGGGGTCGATCCAGATGGAGAAGGCGCCCACCCGCGTGAGGGCCACGCCCATGACGCAGGCCTCGTAGCTGGGAGGCGACATGAAGACGATGCGGGTCATCTCAGCAATGCCCATCTCGCGCAGCCCCACGGCGACCGACTCGGCGTCGGCCGAAAGCTCAGCGTATGTGTGGCGCTTGTAGCGGCGCGTGCCGTAGCCCTCCCAGCCGTCCAGGTCGATGACCGCGATGCGCTCAGGGTCCTCGCGCGATACCCGCAACACGATGTCGGCGAGGTTGAAGATGTCGTCGGGGAAAGGCTCCATCTCAGGCCTGCGTCCCCGCGCCAGCCTGCAGGAACCCATCGATGATTGAGGCGACCTCATCCGGCCGCTCCAGCATCAGCAGGTGGCCGCAATCGGGTAGCCGTTCCTGGCGTGCGGGGTGGAGGGTCGAATTCAGGCGACGTCCCGCCTTGGGCGAGACGATCTTGTTCTTCAGCCCCCAGATGGTGCAGATGGGAGGGAACCCCTGCTGCGGCGCGAGGTTGTCTATGACCGAGTAATTCTCCAGGTCGTCGAGCACCCCGAGCAGCGACTCCACCTGGCCGGTGGCCGCGTAACAGCCGCAGAGTTCGGGGTTGCGATGGAGCTTGAGGGCACGGCCGCGCGGCCCCAGCTGGAACAGGGTGGCGACTGAGCCGATGCCGTTGGTGAGCTTCAGTTGCCCGAGCAACCGGTACACCTGTCGATTGATTCCGGGCATCCGCTCCCGCATCCACAGGAACGGTCCCAACCAGCCACCCAGGAAGGTCGACTCGGTGAGCGGGTTGCAGAGCACCAGGGCCTTCACCTTGTCCTGATGGCGGTCGGTGAACGCGAGGGAGATGGCGCATCCCATGCAGTTGCCCACAACCGCGACCTTCTCCAATCCTCGTGAGCTGACGAACTCCTCCAGCATCGCTACGTAGTTGCCCAAGGTGTACCCCGCGCCGGGCTTGGCCGAGTTGCCGAACCCCAGCAGGTCAAGGGCGAAGATCTCGTACTTGCCAGCCAGTCTGTTCGCTACTTCCTCCCAGATGGCATGCGACGAGCCACCGTTGTGGAGCATGATCACCGGCTCACCCTGCCCGGTGTGCTCATACGTGATCGGCAATCCCCGGAAGTCGAAGCTCTCCAACGCAATCCGCCCTCGCACCTCTGGTCATTACAATACCGCCGCGCTGTACAGTACCCCGATGCCGACGGCGGCGACCAGCCACTTAGCTTCGGCACTGTGGCCTTCCACCCGGCCGACACCGTTTCTCGATGCAATCACGGCACCTAGCCCGCGGGTAGGGACCGAAGTCCCATACCCGAAAGCCATTCGTCGGTGGTGAGGCATAACCGCATGATGCCCGGCACCGCAGTCGATCCGCGGCCCGCGGTGTCCGGAGTCGGCCGTGTCCAGATGTGCTCGAAGCGGTGGCTGGCTGGTTCGCATCGGAGGGTGAGGATGCCGGTGGCGCCGGGGATGTTCCAGCGCATGCCGAACAGTTTGAGTCGTTGACCAACGACGGCTTTGCAGCCGGTTTCGACGGTGCCGGAGCCGATGAACATGCCGTGTTCGCGGAAGTAGGCGTAGCCCATCCGGTGGGCGTTGGTTTTGAAGTAGGCCAACGCTTTCGCGGTGTCGCCGTCCAAGGGCAGTCGGGTGGTTTCGGTGACTAGGGCTTCGATGTCGCCGGCGTCGAGGTCGGCCAGCCGGGGTGATCCGGCTGCGCGCACACGCAATTCGGTTTCCCGCGGCGGCGGTAGTTCTCGCTGATCGAGCCGCGCCGGAAATCCCCGGTCGCGGCCAGCGGCTCATACGGCGTAACTGTCAACCATCAGCCGAAACACTGTCAGGCATCACCCGAAGACAAAATGTCACGCATTAGGCGAGGTAATACATGACCTGCGCGCGCCCGAAGGGATTCGAACCCCCAACCTTCTGATCCGTAGTCAGATGCTCTATCCGTTGAGCTACGGGCGCATTGTTCAGTTTTCTAGCTATATAGCTGGCGGAGGCGAGAGGATTTGAACCTCCGGTCCCCGGTAAGAGGACAACTCATTAGCAGTGAGTCCCATTCGGCCGCTCTGGCACGCCTCCTTGGATTTCCTGAGGGTACCGGACTCCGCCAGGCGACGATGCGGGCCGGGCAGTGGCCCGCGAGGAGCCTGGCCATCGAGTTCAGCCCGGGCTTCCGGAACCGCCGCGGAGCACAGCGTACACAGGCCGGACATATGCTGTCGAAATGACCGCTCGCCTGCGCCCCGAGTTGGCTGAGCTGCCGGCTTATGTCGAGGGCAAGACGGTTGCAGGTGCGATAAAGCTGGCCAGCAACGAGACGGTACACGGACCGCTGCCCAGTGTGCGGGCGGCCATCGACCAGGCCATCGGCACGGTCAACCGCTATCCGGACAACCACAACGCGGAGCTGAAGTCGCGGCTGGCGCAACACTTGAACGCCGACGTCGGCGCAAGCTTCGCCCCCGAGCACATCGCCGTCGGCGGTGGTTCGGTGAATCTGTGCCAACGGCTCATCCAGGCCACTGCGTCCGTGGGTGACGAGGTGCTCTACGGCTGGCGCAGCTTTGAGATGTACCCGCTGCAGGTGCGGGTCGCCGGCGCCGTCCCGGTTCAGGTTCCGCTGCGGGACGAAACGTTCGACCTTTACGCCATACTTGCGGCGGTCACCGACCGCACCCAGCTGATCTTCGTGTGCAACCCGAACAACCCGACCTCCACGGTCGTCGACCCGCAGGCGCTGGCCTCGTTCATCGAGGCGGTGCCGTCGCACATCCTGATCGCGATCGACGAGGCATATGTCGAGTACATCCGCGATGGCATGCTGCCCGACAGCTTGGGGCTGGTCCGGTCGTATAGCAATGTCGTTGTGCTGCGAACGTTTTCGAAGGCATACGGGCTGGCTGGTCTGCGGGTCGGCTACGCGGTCGGCGATCCGCAGGTGATCACCGCGCTGAACAAGGTGTCGGTTCCGTTCACCACGACCAACGTTTCGCAGGCCGCCGCGATCGCCTCGCTGGAGGCCGCCGACGAACTGCTCGCCCGCACCGACGCGGTGGTCGCCGAACGCACCCGTGTTAGCGACACGCTGCGCGGCGCCGGGTTCACCGTGCCACCGTCGCAGGCGAATTTCGTCTGGCTGCCGCTGACGATGCGCACACTGGACTTCGTGGAGCAGGCCGCCGTTGCACGCATCGTGGTCCGCCCGTACGGCACCGACGGCGTCCGGGTCACGATTGGCGCCCCGGAGGAAAACGACGCCCTGTTGCAATTCGCGCAGGGCTGGATCTAGAGGGAGCAGTTATGAGTGACGCGCTGGCCCGCAAGAAGTTCACCGAATTCAAGGAGCGCACCGGCGCCCTCAGCGACGCCGAACTCGACGACTACTGGGCGAGTCTGCAGCCGGCCACCATCGACGGCATGCTCGGCGAGTGGAAGGGCGGCGAGTTCGTCACCGGCCACCGCATGAACGGTCGACTCGAGAAGTCCCGCTGGTTCGGCAAGACGTTCAACTCACCGACGGAAGTGCAGCCGCTGGTATGCCTCGACGAGAACGGCAACCGGTTCTCCAACGTCAAGATGGGCAAGGGCGAAGCCAGCATATGGCTGGAGGAGTTTCGCGGTGAAGTCACCGCCACGATGGTTTACGACGGTCAACCTGTCCACGATCACTTCAAGACGATCGACGACAACGCGGTGATGGGCATCATGAACGGCAAGGGCGTCGTCGACGACGGCCGGTACTTCTACTTCTACCTCGAACGGGTCTAGCGCCGCGGGTCGCGGCCGGTGAACGCGATCAGCTGATCGAGAGCCCCGGAATCGTCGGCTACGGCGACCGGATCGGCGAAGCCCGCTGTGGCCCGCGCGTCCGGCGTAATCACTTTCTTAGCTAGCCCCAGCGTGTAATCGGCCAACGACTCGGCGATGTTCAGCGGGTGGCCGGTCGCCTGCGCGTAATCCCAGCCGTGCACCAGAAATTCGAGCGTCAGGACGCTGGCGCCGAACGTGGCGGGTAGCTCGTCGGAGGCGAAGGTCACCGTGCCGTCCAAGCCTCGGCGGTGCCACGCGTCCAGCGCGGGCCGAGCCGCGCCGACAACCTGCCGCTCCACCGAGTCGTCGGTATCACGCTCCGGCAGGTCTGCATCTACCAGGCCACCGATCAGCCGGATGGAGTTCAGCAGGTGATCAGTCAACTGCGCGACGTCGTATTCCGTGCACGGGGTGGGTCTGGACAACTCGTCATGCGCGATCGGATGTAGGACATGTTGCAGGACAGCCAGCGCGGCTTCGGCGCTGGCCAGTTCGTCGGTAGGGGGTGCGTCGGGTCCGGGCCGCAGGTCAGAAGACATAACGTCCACGGTACGGTCTGCCCATGGGCCAGCCATACGAATCCGTCATCGTCGAAACCAAAGACCAC